>NZ_LIQQ01000492.1 GCF_001418565.1 Streptomyces graminilatus
CCCATCCACCCATCCGCCCATCCGCCCATCCGCCCATCCGCCCATCCGCTCAACCGCCCATCCGCTCAACCGCTCAACCGCTCAACCGCTCAACCGCTCAACCGCTCAGACAAACGTCCGCGCCGCCGTCGTCCCCACCGCCGAGGCGATCGCGTCCGCCAGCGGATCCGTCTCGGCCGGGGCCAGTGTCGCGACGGTCACCCGGATACCGGGCGGGGCGTTCATCCGGAAGCGCGCGCCGGGGGCGACGGCCCAGCCGGCGTGCAGCAGCCGGGCGACCGCGCCGGTCTCGTCCGGGACGTGGATCCACACGTTCAGCCCGCTGCGCCCATGGGCCGCGACCCCGCGCCGCGCGAGCGCGTCGATCAGCGCGTCGCGCCGCCGCCCGTACGCGGAGGCCACCGCGCGCGCGTCCAGCGCGCCGTCGGCCCACAACCGTACGACGGCCCGTTGCAGCAGCCGGCTGACCCAGCCCGGCCCGAGTCGCTGCCGCCCGAGGACCCGGTCGACGGTGACGGCGTCCCCGGTGAGGACGGCGAGGCGCAGATCGGGGCCGTACGCCTTCGCGACCGAGCGGACGAACGCCCAGTGCCGGGTGACCCCGGCCAGCGAATGGAGGGCCTGGTCGACGATCCGGTAACCGTGGTCGTCCTCGATGAGCAGGGTCTCCGGGTGCTCCCGGAGCACCGAACGCAGGGCACGCGCGCGTGTGGCGCTCACCACGGCCCCGGTCGGGTTCTGCGCCCGGTCGGTGACGACCAGCGCGCGCGCCCCGGCCGCCAGTGCCCGCCGTACGTCCTCGGCGAGCGGCCCCTCGTCGTCGACGCCCACCGGGACCATGCGCAGCCCCAGCGCCGGTACGAGGTCCAGCAGTCCACCCCACCCGGGATCCTCGACGGCGACGGTGTCACCGGGCTTGAGGTGTACGGCAAGGACGCGCTCGATGCCGTCGAGCGCGCTGGAGGTGACGGCGAGGGGCCCGTCCGGCACACCGTCCGTGTCGAGGTCGGCGCGGGCGATGCGGGCCAGCTCCGGTTCGACGGTGGCGTCCCCGTAGAGCACCGGAGACCGGTCACCCTGCTCGGCCGCCGCCGTGAACGCCGCCGCCAGTGACGGCAGCAGCGCGGGATCGGGGTTGCCGTGCGCCATGTCCCGCACACCGGACGGCACCTCCACCCGGATGTACTCGCGCCCTGTGGTGGCCGGCCGGGAACGCACCCGGCTGCCGCGCCGCCCATGGGTCTCGATGACGCCGCGCTCCCGCAGCGTGCGATAGGCGGCGGCGACGGTATTGGGATTCACCCCGAGTCTGTCCGCCAACTCCCGCATGGGTGGCAGTAGTTGCCCGGGTTCCAGCTCCCCGGCACCCACCGCGCGTTCGACGCTGGCGGAAATCTCCGCTGCGCCCCGACCTTCGATCGGATATTCTCCTAGCACAACACAGATTATGCACTAGTGCAATATAGGACGCGAGGAGACCGCGATGTACACGCCGACCGACCGCACCGTCCCCACCCGCTCCCCCAACCGGGCGTCGTACGACAAGGAGTCGGTGCACGCGATCCTCGACGAGGGGTATCTGTGCCACCTCGGCTTCGTCCGTGACGGCGCGCCGGTCGTGCTGCCGACGCTGTACGCGCGCCTCGGCGAGCGCCTCTACGTGCACGGGTCGACGGGCTCGCGCCCGCTGCGCATGACGGGCCAGGCCGACCCCGGCCTGCCCGTCTGTCTGACGGTCACGCACGTGGACGCGCTGATCCTGGCCCGGTCCGCCTTCCACCACTCGATCAACTACCGCTCGGTGGTCGTCCACGGCATCGCCCACCAGGTGACGGACCCGGACGAGAAGCTCCTGGCCCTGGACGTCCTGGTCGACAACGTGGTGGCCGGCCGCTCCGCCGACTCCCGGCCCGCCAACGCCAAGGAACTGGCGGCCACCGCCGTGATCCGCGTCGACCTCGACGAGGTCTCCGCGAAGGTCCGCACGGGCGGGGTCAACGACGAGCCCGAGGACCTCGCGCTCCCCCACTGGGCCGGTGTGGTCCCCCTGCGCAAGGGCTACGAAGCCCCGCTCGCCGACCCCGGGCTGGCGCCCGGCACCCAGCTCCCCGACTACCTCAAGGCCCGCTGAACCGATGCCGATCCACCCCTGGGACGCGCCGCGCGACGGCACGGAGTGGCAGCGGTGGCTGTCCGTCCACGACTTCGGCCGGCTCGCCGTCAGTCGAACACCCCCTCGGGCTCGGCCCGTTCCAGCCCACCGTCCGCACCGGCCGCCCGTGTCTCCGCCACCGCGAGCCCCGCAACCGCGCCCAGCATCAGCAGGGTGCCGACGACGGTGGCCGTCGTCGGCCGCTCGCCGAGCAGGGTCACGGCGAGGAGTGCCGCGCTCACCGGTTCCAGGAGCATGACCACGGAAACGGTCGCCGCGCGGACGACGGCCGCCCCGGTGAAGTACAACCCGTACGCCAGAGCGGTCGGTACGGCGGCGATGTACACCAGCAGCCCGAGGAACCGCATGCCGTCGCCGGTGTGCGGGAAGAGCCCCTCGGCGAGTCCGAAGGGCAGCAGGCAGAGCGTCGTGACGCCGAAAGCCCTGATGGACGTACCGAACGCGTCCGTTGCGCCGTCCCGTCCCCACCATCGGGTGAGCAGGGCCATCACGGCGTATCCGGCCGCCGAGACCATGGCCCATGCGACACCTGACGGCCGCACCTGGGCGCCACCGCTGCCCAGTACCAGCACCGCGAGCCCGGTGAGCGCCCCGGCGACGGCGACGATCCCGCCGGCCCCGAGCCGCTCGCCCATGGTCAGCCGGGCGCCGAGCGCGATGAGGACGGGTCCGGAGCCCAGCGTGACGACGGTGGCGACCGCGAGGCCGGTGGCCTGGACGGACGCGAAGTACGCGGTCTGGAACACGGCGAGCGAGCAGCCGGTGGCGCCGGCGCGCAGGGCCTTTCGGCGCCATGGTTCGGGCCGTACGGTCGCGGCCGTACGGCGGCGCAGTGACCGGGCGAGGAGCAGCAGGACAAAGCCGCCGGCGCAGCGCCAGAAGGAGAGGGCCACCGGGCCCATGTCGCTCACCCGGTAGACGAGCGAGGCGGCGGCGCCCGCGGTACCCCAGGCGAAACCGGCGACGGTCAGGAGGAGCAGGCCTCGCCCGATGGGCAGGCCGGAAACAGCGTTCGACACGAGAGTCTCTCCGCAGTCGCGCGGAGAGCGGCCGAAAGGCACTTCACCGCGCGGAAGTTGACGAAAGGACCCGGGCCTCGGGGGCTCCGATGGGTCCTCGGGCGTCGTCTGCGGGCAGCACCGTAAAGCCCGACGGCGATACGTCGGACAGGTTCTCCGGAAGAGCCCGCCTCAGGCGGCCGGAGGCGGAAGGACGAGTGCTCGCGCGTACATGATCGCGACCCTACGCGGCGGTACGGCGGGCCGCCACATCCTTTTCGGGCCCCCGGGCGACCGGCTCCGCCGACCCCTTGGCGGGCGCCGACGACTGCGCGATGAACGCGCCCATGAGCACCACCGCGCCCCCGACGATCTGCGGCGCCGACAGGTGCTCGCCCAGCAGCACCCAGGCCAGCACGGTCGCGATGACCGCCTCCAGGCAGGCCACGACCCCGGCGACCTGCGGCGAGAGCCGCCGTACGGAGAGCACACCGGTGACGTAGGCGACGACGGTGGCGACCAGCACGAGCCAGCCCAGCAGCAGCCAGGCCGCGACGGGCGTGCCGTCCATGTGGGCGGTGCCCGCGAGCACAGACCAGTCCATGCGCCACGGACGCGCCACGACGGTCAGCACGAGAGAGCCTGCCAGGAGGCCGTACGCGATGACGCCAAGGGGGTCCGGCGCCGCGTCGCCCGCGTCGCTGCCCTGGTCGGACAGGACGAAGTAGCCGACCTGACAGCAGGCGGCGGCGAGCGCGAGCAGCAGCCCCCAGGTGTCGAAGCCGATCCCGGACCACACCTCGACGACACAGGCGAGCCCGCCGACCGCGAGGACGACACCGAGCGCGGCGGCACGGGTCACGGGCCGCCGCTGCACGAACCGCACCCAGCCGAGCACCAGGGCGGGTGCGAGGTACTCGACGAGCAGCGCGACCCCGACGGGGATCCGGGAGATCGCGGCGAAGTAGGAGGCCTGGACCCCGGCCACGGCGAGCAGTCCGAACCCGGCGAGCAGCGCGGGCCGCCGACGCACCAGCGCCCGGTGTCGCACGGCCAGGGGCAGCATCACGAGGGCCGCGCCCGTCACGCGCAGCCAGACCACGTGCAGCGGATCGAGTCCGGCCTCGATCAGCGGCTTGGCCGCGACCCCGGACCCGCCGAACGCGACCGCCGACACCAGCGCGAGCCCCAGCCCGACGCCCCTGCCCCGACCGACCGCACCGCTCCCTGACGTACGCACCGGGCCATGATGGCAGGCGGCGACATGACCGTCACCCCCGATGGCACCTGTCTCACCGGCTGGACGGACCCAGGGGGCTCGGCCGGGCGGGGCCGGCACCTCAGCCGAAATCAGCCGACTCGTCCACCGCCTTCGGCTCCCCCGGCGCACTCCTCACGCCCGGCCACCGCGATCATCCTGATCCCCGTGATCCCCGTGATCACCCGATCACCCGATCACCGCGATCATCATGATCACCGTGATCAGTTCGACCCGGAGCATTCGACCCGGGGCAGCCGCGCCAACAGCTCCCCCGCGTCGACACCACCCCGTCGCAGCACCTCGACAGCCCGGGACTGCGGGTCCGCGACGATCGCCGCGAGGAGATCGGTCCCGCGGGCCCGTGCGTCACCGCGCCGTCCGGCCCGCTCACACGCCTCCTCCAGCGCGCCCGCCGCGACCGGTGACCAGCCCGCCGTCCGTGCCGTCCCCGGCAGCACCGGCAGGGCGCCGGAGTCCTCGACCGAGCCCTGCCAGCGCAGCCCGTAGCCGATGCTGCGCTGCACGAGATAGCCGAGCAGCCGCGCGACCTGCGGCTCGCCGCCCTCGAAGGCCGCACGGACCTCGGGATCCGACTCCAGGAGCGTGTGCAGCAGATGGGCCGTGTCGATCTGCCGGTCCCCGTCCCGCAGCGCCCGTCTGCGCGCACCGGCGACCACCGCCGCCAGCTCGACGGTGAGCCTCGCGTCGCTGTCCACACGGATCGCACCGGGCTCAGTGGCCGACTGCCGGGGGATACGGGGTTGCACCACTCCACACCATCAGCCCCAGCCGGTCCGGTCATCCCCGCGACGCACCATTTCCGTGTCCCACGGAGGGTGGGCATCGAGCGCGGAATCTCCTCCTTGCGGATGACATCAAGCCGCCCCGGCACAGATCCGACACAAGGGGCGCACGCCCTCATTCCGCGCGCCTCAGGCGCAACCGGAGCATCCGCCCGCACGTCCCACTCCAACATGGAGAGCGGGTGCTGGCTGGTGGCGCTGCCCGCCACGGACGGCAGAGAGTACGTGTACCGGGTGTACGCCCCGGAGGACGCGCTGCTCGCCGACCTGTTCTGGGAGGCGTGGCACTGTCACGACGAAGGCCCCTTCCCGCGCGCGTGGGACCTGTTCGACGCGGCGGTGATACAGCGGATGGACTGAATCACACCTGAACCGCCCCCATTCCTGACGTCTCGTCAGTATTGAATGTTCCGGCTATTGCGGCTACGTTCCGCGACACCGCAGCCCGAGATTCAGAGGTGACAGGGGTGGTCGCATGGCCGAAATAAGCGCGGAGGCACAGATCCAGGCACCGGCGGAGAAGATCTGGGCGCAGTTGACCGACTGGTCGGCGTACGGAGCGTGGAACGCGACCCACACGAGCTTCCCGAAGGGCGGCCCCTCGGCACTGGAGGTCGGCGGCACCTTCGAGGAGAACATGAAGCTGATGGGCTTCCCGGCCGAGGTCGAATGGACCATCGCGGAGCTGGAGCCGGCCCGCACACTGGCCATCCGGGGCAAGGGCCCGATGGCAGTGACCGTGGCCACGCGTTACACCCTCACGTCGGACGGCGACACCACGACCGTCCGTATCGACGGGGAGTTCACCGGCGCGGCCGTCTCCCTGATGGCCGGCAAGCTGAAGGACTCGGGAACGGCCGCCCTGAACGAGTCCCTGCGCAAACTGGCGGGCCTGGTCGCCTGAGCCGACCCTGAACAGCCGCACGACAACACCGCACCACACCGGCCGCACCACACCGGCCGCACGACGGGCGGCGGCGTATGACAGGCGACTCCGTATGACAGCGCGAAGGTGCCCCGCGAACACTTCCGCGGGGCACCTTCGCGGGGCACCTTCGCGCACGGGGAGACACACCGCCGAGGCGGACACGTCTCCGGGGGCGGCCCATCAGTCCTCGTCGGCGAGGATCAGGTACAGCTTCTTGCGCGCCTCGTTGATCACCGCGAGTGCCTTCTCGCGCTGCTCCTTGGTGCCCGTCTTCCAGACCTGGCCGAAGGCCTCCATCAGACCGAAGCCGGCCTGGCGGATGTCGTTCAGCGCCTCCCAGTCGACGCCGCGTCCGGCCTCTTCCCAGGGCGCGTCGGGACCCTCGTCGGCCGCAGTGCGACCGGCCTCGGTGAGCGCGAACAGCTTCTTGCCGCCCTCGCTCTCGTTGACGATCAGGCCCTCGTCCTCCAGCAGCTGAAGGGTGGGGTAGACCGAACCCGGGCTGGGCTTCCACGCGCCCCCGCTGCGCTCGG
Organism: Streptomyces graminilatus; assembly: GCF_001418565.1. GTDB lineage: Bacteria > Actinomycetota > Actinomycetes > Streptomycetales > Streptomycetaceae > Streptomyces > Streptomyces graminilatus. The sequence goes on from NZ_LIQQ01000492.1 coordinate 6,697, forward strand.
CGATCTCCTGGATCATCTCGTAGCCGTGCATCGGCCGGTCCTTCAGCAGGGCCAGGATCGACGCACGGACGTCACCGCGCCGCGCCCTGCCCCGAGGTCCGCCCCGGCC
>NZ_LIQQ01000493.1 GCF_001418565.1 Streptomyces graminilatus
CCCGCGCGCGCGGGAGGTGTGCCATGGCGACCCGCAGTGCCGCGCGGGGTGCCTGAAGGACGGGCAGTTCGGCGGGCGTGACGCTGGTACCGGGCCAGGAGCCGGGAACGGCCCGCTCGGCGGTACGGCGGCAGCGCGGGCAGTCGTCGACATGGCGGACCAGTTCGCGGCGCAGGGCCGTGCTGAGGACCAGTTGGTGGTCGCCGGTGAGCCGGGAGACGCTCGGGCAGGCGCCGGTCTCGACGACGGCGAGGGCCGCGCGGGTGCGTTCGACCTCGCAGGCGGCGGAGGCGAGCAGGTCGCCGGCGGCGGCGGTGTCCATGCCCAGTACGGCGGCGACCTCGTGGGCGGCGAGCTTGTGGCGCACGGCGAGTTCGAGCGCCTCGCGCTGCTCGGGGGTGGTGCCGGCGGCCTCCGGCCAGGCGAGCTGGGCCAGTTCACGGCGGTGCGCCTCCCGGGCCTCCTCGGAGACGGGGACGGCGGCGGAGTCCGGGGCGGACTGGGGCGCGGGGACGGCGGACGCCTGCCGCTTGCCTCGGCGGCCCGCCGCGTGCGTGCCCTGCCGTTTCCGCTTGGCCTCGGCCAGTTGGCGCAGACACGCCCAGCGCGCCAGGGCGTACAGCCAGGCCCTGCGGTCACCGGCGGACTCCGGGCCGCGCGGGCTGCGGCGCTCGGCGAGCGCGAGGACGTCGCCGAGGGCGGCGGTGGCCGTGTCGTGGTCGCACAGAACGGACAGACAGTAAGTGAACAGGCCGTCCAGATACGGCTCGTAGCGCGCGGGCGGGCGCTGGACCAGCGTGTGCCCCGCCGCCCGGTCGCGCGCCTCACTGGGCGACCGGTGTGCGCCGGTGCTGCGGATCGGGGTGTCCGGACTGCTGCTCATCACCCGTGCGACCGTAGGCGCCTTACGACGAACCCTTCGCCCACCTTGAGCACTTTTAATCCGTACGGGTGAAACGATCCCTCAATAGGGGACACGAACCCCGGTTTCCATGACTGATTCCCGCCCTTACGTGGCCGATTGTCGCCGGAGGGGTGGCTTCCGGCACCCGTCGGCGGACGCGCTGTCAGTGGTCCCGGTTACGGTTCGTGTCATGGCTGCCCGTACGAAGACCGCTAAGGACCGTCCGTCCTACCGCTGCACCGAGTGCGGCTGGCAGACGGTCAAGTGGCTCGGCCGCTGCTCCGAGTGCCAGGCGTGGGGCACGGTCGAGGAGTACGGCGCGCCCGCGGTCCGTACGACGGCACCGGGCCGGGTCACCACCTCCGCGGTCCCCATCGGCCAGGTCGACGGCCGCCAGGCCACCGCCCGCACCACCGGCGTGCCCGAGCTGGACCGCGTACTCGGCGGCGGGCTGGTCCCCGGGGCCGTGGTCCTCGTGGCCGGCGAACCGGGCGTCGGCAAGTCGACCCTCCTCCTGGACGTCGCGGCGAAGTCGGCGAGCGACGAGCACCGCACCCTCTACATCACGGGTGAGGAGTCCGCGAGCCAGGTCCGGCTGCGCGCCGACCGCATCAAGGCGATCGACGACCACCTTTATCTGGCCGCGGAGACGGACCTCGCGGCGGTCCTCGGCCACCTGGACGCCGTGAAACCGTCCCTCCTCATCCTCGACTCCGTACAGACCGTGGCCTCGCCCGAGATCGACGGCGCGCCGGGCGGCATGGCGCAGGTGCGCGAGGTCGCCGGGGCGCTGATCCGCGCGTCCAAGGAACGCGGCATGTCGACGCTCCTGGTGGGCCATGTCACCAAGGACGGCGCGATCGCCGGCCCGCGCCTCCTGGAACACCTGGTGGACGTGGTCCTGTCCTTCGAGGGCGACCGGCACGCCCGGCTGCGGCTCGTCCGGGGCGTCAAGAACCGCTACGGCACCACCGACGAGGTCGGCTGCTTCGAACTGCACGACGAGGGCATCACGGGCCTCGCCGACCCGAGCGGCCTGTTCCTGACCCGGCGCGCGGAGCCGGTGCCGGGCACCTGTCTGACGGTCACCCTGGAGGGCCGCCGCCCGCTCGTCGCCGAGGTGCAGGCCCTCACCGTCGACTCGCAGATCCCCTCCCCCAGGCGTACGACATCGGGCCTGGAGACGTCCCGGGTCTCGATGATGCTCGCGGTTCTCGAACAACGGGGCAGGATCAGCGCGCTCGGAAAGCGGGACATCTATTCGGCGACGGTCGGCGGGGTCAAGCTCTCCGAACCGGCCGCGGACCTCGCGATCGCCTTGGCGCTGGCCTCCGCCGCGAGCGACACCCCGCTGCCGAAAAACCTCGTCGCGATCGGCGAGGTGGGCCTCGCGGGCGAGGTCAGACGGGTCACGGGGGTGCAGCGGCGGCTGTCCGAGGCCCACCGTCTGGGCTTCACCCACGCCCTCGTCCCGGCGGATCCCGGCAGGATCCCCACCGGCATGAAGGTCATCGAAGTGGCCGACATGGGGGAGGCTCTCCGGGTGCTTCCGAGGTCGCGTAGGCGAGAGGCCCCACGGGAGGACGAGGACCGCCGGTAGACTTTGCGCAGGTCTCGCCCGTCCGTACGAACAACGTGTGCGAAACGGGAGCGCCCAGGAACCTGCGACCGGAGGAGTGCAGTGGCAGCCAACGACCGGGGATCAGCTCCAGGAAAGTACGGTGGGAGCTCCGGTGCCGATGGCCTGATGCGCGCCTCACTGAGCGCCGTGGCACCCGGCACGGCGCTGCGCGACGGGCTGGAGCGGATCCTCCGCGGCAACACCGGCGGACTCATCGTGCTCGGCTCCGACAAGACCGTCGAGGCGATGTGCACGGGCGGTTTCGTCCTGGACGTCGAGTTCTCGGCGACGCGGCTGCGCGAGCTGTGCAAGCTCGACGGCGGCATCGTCGTCTCCTCGGACCTGTCCAAGATCCTGCGGGCCGGCGTACAGCTCGTCCCCGACCCGACGATCCCCACCGAGGAGACGGGCACCCGGCACCGCACCGCCGACCGCGTGTCGAAGCAGGTGGGCTTCTCCGTCATCTCCGTCTCCCAGTCCATGCGCCTGATCGCGCTGTACGTGGACGGCCAGCGCCGCGTCCTGGAGGACTCGGCCGCGATCCTGTCCCGCGCGAACCAGGCCCTCGCGACCCTGGAGCGCTACAAACTCCGCCTCGACGAGGTCGCGGGCACCCTGTCCGCGCTGGAGATCGAGGACCTGGTGACGGTCCGGGACGTCTCCGCGGTGGTGCAGCGCCTGGAGATGGTCCGCCTCATCGCGACGGAAATCGCCGGGTACGTGCTGGAGTTGGGCACCGACGGGCGGCTTCTGGCCCTCCAGCTGGAAGAGTTGATCGCCGGCGTGGAGCCGGAGCGCGAGCTGGTCGTCCGGGACTACGTCCCCGAGCCGACCGCCAAACGCTCCCGCACGGTCGACGAGGCGCTCGCCGAACTCGACGCGCTCAGCCACGCCGAACTGCTCGAACTCTCCACGGTGGCCAAGGCCCTGGGCTACACGGGCTCACCCGAGACCCTCGACTCGGCGGTCTCCCCCCGCGGCTTCCGCCTCCTGGCGAAGGTGCCGCGCCTGCCCGGCGCGATCATCGACCGTCTGGTGGAGCACTTCGGCAGCCTGCAGAAACTGCTGGCGGCGAGCGTCGACGACCTCCAGACAGTGGACGGGGTCGGCGAGGCGAGGGCACGCAGCGTCCGGGAGGGCCTGTCGCGGCTGGCGGAGTCGTCGATTCTGGAGCGGTACGTGTAGGTCGGTGGGTACCGGTCTGCACGGTTACCTTCGCGGCAGGTACCGATTCGGTCCTCGGTCGGTCCTCGTCCGGTCCGTCCTTCGGTCCTCGGTCGGGCTTCCTCAGTCCTTGTCCAGTACGAAGGACGCCTGGGCCTTCGGGAAGCCCTGGGCCTGGGCCTCCACGAGGTAGGTGTCGGCCGTCGCCGGTCCCGCCTTCGGGGTGGCGCACCCGGGGGCACTCGCCTTGCGGTCCCACTCGAAGGTGTACGTGATGCTGTCGCCGCCCGAGACCCGGAACAGCAGACCGGCCGTGTCCTTGGGGCAGTCGTCCGAGGCCCAGATGTCGTCGTCGCCGCTCGCCTGCGTGATCGTCACGACCGCCGCCTTCGGACCGAGGTCGATCTTGCAGTCGTTGGCGGAGGAGTTCCTGGCGACCAACTGGAAGGTGGGCGTCTCGTCGGGCGCGTAGGTGTTCTGGACGCTGCGCAGGCTCAACCGGACGATTCCGGCGGTGCAGTTGGGCAGGGTGGAACCGGCCGGAAGGGTGTCGCCGCTGCCCACGCTGCCGTTGACGCCGTCGTCGGTGCCGCCGCCACCGGTCCCGGCTGTCCCGGCGGAGCCGTTGTCGCCGCCGGAGCCCGCCGAGCCGGAGCCCGACCCTCCGGTGTCCGTACCGCCCGTGCCGCCGGAGCCGGTGCCGCCCGAGCTGCCCGACTCGTCGCGTCCGCCCGGGGCTTGGCTGATCGCGGGCCCCGTGCCGGCGGGTCCCGGGGTGATCGTCCGCACGGGGTCCTTGCCGTTGGCGCCGTCGGTTGCCTTGTTGCCGGTTCCGCCGCCGGAGGCGGTGATCCAGATGGCCAGCAGGGTCAACAGGGCGAGTACGGACAGCAGAACGGCCCTCCGTCGCCAGTAGATGGAGGAGGGAAGCGGCCCGACCGGATTGCGCATAGATCCCACGGCGCAAACTGTACGAGAGATCGGGCAGTTCACTTGCCCCACCCGCCGCCGGGGGCGCAACTTTTCCGGATCATCATTCCGGCGAAGGGGGTGGTGGGAGGAGGTTAACTCCTCCGGAGGGGCGGGCAGTTCGCGATCCGGTTCCTTTGCCTCGCCCCGCCGCCCCTTCCCGTCCCGTCCCTGGGGGCGCAGCCCCCAGGGACGGG
>NZ_LIQQ01000494.1:0-3992 GCF_001418565.1 Streptomyces graminilatus
CGCGATGATCGCCAGCGCCGCCGAGGCGACCGTCGCCATCAGGCCCGACATCCGGGTGTCCGCGTCCGCGTGGGACCGGAGCTGGAGGACCAGGGTCAGCAGGACCCAGACACCGAGCGTGCCGAGGATCGCGGCCGGCGCGTTCTCGCGCCCCACGGCCAGCAGCGCCACGTCCGCCGTCACCGCGCCCAGGAAGGCGAGGGCGATGCCCTGGCGCGCGGGCCACATCCCGTTCAGCCGGAACCAGCCCGCCGCCGTGACCGCCTGGAGGATGACGAGCGGCACGACCAGCGCGTACGACCCGATGGCCGCCGTACCGGAGAGGAGGAGGCCGAGTACGGCCGTGAGGGCAGCCGGCTGGATCCCCGGCTCGATGATCGGCGAGCGTCCCTCCAGTCGGGCCCGCTGCGCGTCGGTGATCCGCGCGTTGCCCGCGACCGTGGCAGGCCCGTACCCGGCAGCGCCGCCACCGGTTCCCTGAGAGGGCACGTGGGGAGTCTCCTGCGCCGGAGCGGCCGGAGCCGACGTCACCGGGGCCTGCATCTGCGTCTCCCAGGTCTGGCCCTGCCACTGCTGCGTGTCGGACGCCGACTGCTGCTGCCCCGGCCAGACGGGCTCCTGTGCCTGTTGCGGCTGCTGATACGGGTTGTACCCCTGGTACTGCTCCCCGTACTGCTGCTGCTGTCCATAACTCTGCTGGTCGCTCATCGTGCTGCGCTCACCCTCCTGCGAACGGCGGGAGCACCTCGACCGTGCCGCCCTCGGCCAGCCGTACCGTCTCATGCTCGCGGGTGCCCACGGGGTCACCGTCGACGAGGAACGAGCATCGGCGCAGGACACGGACGAGTTCGCCGGGGTGTCGCTCGCGGACCCCGTCGAGCGCCTCGGCGAGGGTGGCCGCGTCGTACGACTCCTCGGCGGTCCCGGCCGCGGCCTTCGCGGCGGCCCAGTAGCGCACCGTGACCTTTGGCATCTGCCTGTTCTCTGCTTCCTCTTCCTCAGAAGATCGGCTGCGGCATTGATTGTGACGTTGGCTGTGACACGTTCAGGCTAGCCCGCCCGCGACACCGCCCAGTCCCCGATACGGCGCAACAGCTCGTCCTCCGCCGCGTGTTCCGCGTGGCCCATGCCCGGCTCCAGCCACAGTTCGCCCGTGTCGCCCGCCGCCCGCGCCAGCATCATCGGGTGGTCCACCGGGAAGTAGCCGTCCCGGTCGCCGTGCACGATCAGCAGCGGCCTCGGCGCGATCAGCGGCACCGCCTCCACCGGGGACAGGGGTACGGGGTCCCACTCCCGGTGGTGGATCCGCGTCCGGAGTCCGTACCGGCTCACCAGGCGGCCCTCGGGACGGGTCACCAGCCAGTGCACGCGCCGCATGGGGGCCGTACCCCGGTAGTACCAACGGGCCGGCGCACTCACCGAAACCACCGCGTCGGGCGCCGCCCCCGTGCGCCCCCCGCGCTCCGATCCGTCCTCCGATCCGTACAGCGCCGCGTGCCGCAGGACCACCGAGCCGCCCATCGAGAAGCCGACGGTGACCACCCGGGTGTGCCCGAGTTCGCGGGCCCAGTCGACCGCGGCGGCCAGATCGAGGACCTCGCGGTCGCCGACCGTCGAGCGCCCTGCCGACGCCCCGTGCCCCCGGAAGGAGAACGTCACGACGGCCCCGTACTGCGCGAACGCCGCCGCCACCCGTCGAACGTGCGGCCGGTCCGCGGCCCCCGTGAAACCGTGGGCGACGACGAACGCCAGATGATCGGAATGTGGCGCCGAGGCGTCGTATACAACGCCCACCGGCTCGTATACGGCATCGATCGTCACGCCGTCGTCGGTGGTCAGAAACCTGCGCAGAGGGGTGCGAACGGCCGTCCCAGAGGGCGGGACGGCGAAGGAACGCGTCACATGACCTGCCGGACCAGTGCTCATGTGGGCTATTCTGCTGGGCAGAGGACTCGGGCAGCGCAGCCCCCGAGTCCTTTTGTGCTTTCGGTAGCGCTGTATACGAAGTGGATTACGAGGCGAAACGCTTCGGGAAACCGCAGGTGTACGACGTATGGAGAGCGCAGCGGCACCTCGGCGCCGAAGCGGTACGGCAGCGCAGGCAGTACAAGTAGTGGAAAGCACTACATGCAGTACAAGCAGCACAAGCAGTACCTGCAGTACATGCAGTGCCGAAAACGTCCTCGCAGGGACCGAGGAGGAACCAGACGTTATGGGCGAGCGAAACGTGCACGACCGTATGGAGATGGCAGTGGCGATGGCCATGACCATCCGGGCAGGTGGGACGCGATGAGTTCACTTCTCCTGCTGACCAATGCCCTCCAGCCGTCGACGGAGGTGCTTCCCGCCCTCGGCCTGCTGCTGCACAGCGTGCGCGTGGCTCCGGCGGAGGGCCCCGCTCTCGTCGACACCCCGGGTGCCGACGTCATCCTGATCGACGGCCGCCGTGATCTGCCCCAGGTGCGCAGCCTGTGCCAGCTCCTGCGCTCCACCGGGCCCGGCTGTCCGCTCATCCTCGTCGTCACCGAGGGCGGCCTCGCGGCCGTCACCGCCGACTGGGGCATCGACGACGTTCTGCTGGACACCGCGGGTCCGGCCGAGGTCGAGGCGCGGCTGCGGCTCGCCATGGGCCGCCAGCAGATCGTCAACGACGACTCCCCGATGGAGATCCGCAACGGTGACCTGTCGGTCGACGAGGCCACGTACAGCGCGAAGCTCAAGGGCCGGGTCCTCGACCTGACCTTCAAGGAGTTCGAGCTCCTGAAGTACCTCGCCCAGCACCCGGGCCGCGTCTTCACGCGCGCCCAGCTCCTCCAGGAGGTCTGGGGCTACGACTACTTCGGCGGCACCCGCACGGTCGACGTGCACGTACGGCGGCTGCGCGCGAAGCTCGGCCCCGAGCACGAGTCGCTGATCGGGACCGTCCGGAACGTCGGCTACCGCTTCGTCACGCCGGAGAAGGGCGAGCGCGGAAGCGAGGAGGCGAAGGCCAAGGCCGCCGCCGCCGCCCTCGCGAACAACGCGGACGTCACGAGCGGTACGGGCGATCCCGCGACCCTGGACGCCGTCGCGGAGTCGTCCGAGGTCACCGCCGAGGCGTGACCTGCGGTCGTCACCGTGACCGCCGGGTGACCGGGCACGGCATGGTCCGCGCTCCGGGCAGGTGAGACGAATGCCTCGCGCCCTGCCCAGAGCGGGTCCATCCGCGTAGACTCCGCCCGTGGCCAAGGTGACTAGGGATGATGTGGCGCGGCTGGCGGGTACCTCCACCGCCGTCGTCAGCTATGTCATCAACAACGGACCCCGGCCGGTTGCCCCGGCCACGCGCGAGCGTGTCCTCGCCGCGATCAAGGAACTGAGCTACCGGCCCGACCGCGTCGCCCAGGCGATGGCGTCGCGGCGCACGGACCTCATAGGCCTGATCGTGCCGGACGCGCGCCAGCCCTTCTTCGGGGAGATGGCGCACGCGGTCGAACAGGCCGCGTCCGAGCGCGGAAAAATGGTGCTGGTCGGCAACTCCGACTACATCGCCGAGCGCGAGGTCCACTATCTGCGGGCCTTCCTCGGTATGCGGGTCTCCGGGCTGATCCTCGTCAGCCACGCCCTGAACGACAACGCGGCGGCGGAGATCGAGGCCTGGGACGCCCGGGTCGTCCTCCTCCACGAACGCCCCGAGGCGATAGACGACGTCGCCGTCGTCACGGACGACCTCGGCGGCGCCCACCTGGCCGTACGCCACCTGCTGGAGCACGGCTACGAATACGTCGCCTGTATGGGCGGCATCGCCGAGACCCCCGAGGTCGGCGACCCCGTCTCGGACCACGTCCAGGGCTGGCGACGCGCGATGGACGAGGCCGGTGTCTCCACGGAGGGCCGCCTCTACGAGGCCCTCTACAACCGGTACGACGCCTACCAGGCCGCCCTGAAGATCCTCGCCGACCCGGCCCGCCGTCCCCCGGCCATCTTCTGCTCCACCGACGACCAGGCGATCG
>NZ_LIQQ01000494.1:4020-4313 GCF_001418565.1 Streptomyces graminilatus
CCGTCGCGGCTGGTGACCCGGCGCTCCTGCGGCTGCGAGTAACCGGACCACTCCCGCCGCTGCCTCGCGGCTTTATGCGGCTTCATATCGGGCGTACGAGGTTCTGCCGGGCTTCTCAGGGCGCACTCAGCCGACTCTCATGCTGGCGCGCCATGCTCTGCTCCATGACCGAGAGCTTCCGCCGCGACGGCGAGTACGAGACCCCCAAGGGCCACGAGCCGCAGTCGGCGTACCCCCAGCAGCACGTTGCCTCCTCCTCCCCTTCGTCCTCCCCCGTGAACCCGGAGTGGCCG
>NZ_LIQQ01000495.1 GCF_001418565.1 Streptomyces graminilatus
CCCCCACCACCTCCACCGTCTCCACTGCCTCCCCCGAACTCCCCTTCCACGGACCACACATGATGGTCGGTCAGATGGGTGATCCGGCCGGCCGCGACATGTGCCGCCAGCCCGGCCCGCAGCTTCTTCCAGGTGCCCCAGGCGTGGTGCAGGGCCTGCGGCCTGCGTGCCTTCAGCGCCGTCGCGGGCTGCCGGTAGAACTGCCCGCCGGCCTGCGCGCCGGCGTCGAGCAGTACGACCCGTACACCCCGGTCGGCCGCCGTCAGCGCGGCGGAGAGACCGGCCGGCCCGGCGCCGACCACCGCGAGGGCAGCCCTACCCGAGTTCGTCATGGCCGGTGCCCTCCTGGGTGCGGATCGCGTCTCCGGGCGTGACCGGGACAAGGCAAGCCCGTTGGTTGGGGCGGTCGTTGACGACGACAAGGCAGTCGAAGCAGACCCCGATACCGCAGAAGACCCCGCGCGGCGCACCGCTGCCCCGGGTGCCGCGCCAGGAGGTGATACCGGCCGACCAGAGCACGGCGGCGACCGTCTGACCGGGCAGCGCGTCGATCTCGTCGCCGTCGAGGGTGACGGTGAACGGAGGTCCGGGCCGGGCCCCGGCCAACTCCACCGGAGTCACTCTCCTCACCGACTCTCCCCGATCCATCCGCCCAGTACCCCCAGAGTTCCCTTCACGTTCCTCACCGCTCCTCCCCCGCCCCCGTGAACCTGTCCGGGCGGAACGGCGTCAGATCGAGGTCGGGTGGCCCACCCGTCAACGACTGTGCGATCAGGTGCCCGGTGCCGACGGCGAGCCCGATGCCCGCCCCCTCGTGACCGCACGCGTGATAGAGCCCGGGGACCCGGGGATCGGCCCCGATGGCGGGCAGGTGGTCCGGCAGATAGGGGCGGAAGCCCAGGTAGGCGCGCATCGCGTGGACCGTGCCGAGGAACGGGAAGAGAGCCGTCGCCTGGGCGGCCAGTCGGCGTACGACGGGAAGGGAGAAGGTCCGGTCGAAACCGACCCGTTCGCGGCTGGCGCCGATCAGCACCGGGCCCGCGGCCGTGCTCTCGACGACCGCCGAGGACTGGAGTCCGGCGTCGCCGCTGGCCACATCGGCGACGTAGTCGGCGGCGTAGACCTTGTGCCGGACGGTGCCGGGCGGCAGCGGTTCGGTGACCAGGACGAAGCCGCGCCGTGGCAGCACGGGCAGGTGGACCCCGGCCAGCGCGGCGACCTCGCCGCCCCAGGTGCCGGCCGCGTTGACGACGACCGGGGCGTGGACGTCGCCGTACCCCGTCGTCCGTACGCCGCGCACGGAGCCGTCGGGCGCGCGCAGGATGTCCGTGACGGCCGAGCCGGTGCGCAGTTCGGCGCCGGCGCGCCGGGCGGCGCGGACGACCTGGGCGGCGGCGAGGGAGGGCATGACCTGGCAGTCCTGCGGGTACCGGACGCCGCCCGCGAGGCCGGGGGCCAGGTGCGGTTCCAGGTCCGTGAGCCGGTCGGCGTCGACCACCTGGGCCTCGACGCCCGCCGCCCGCTGTCCGGCGGCGAAGCCGGTCAGCGCGGCCATGCCCTCGGCGTCGGAGGCGACGACGATCCCGCCCTTCGCCTCGAACTCGACGGCGCCGCCGATGCCCGGCTCGGCGGCGAGGTCGTGCCAGAGGCGGCCGGAGAGCAGCGCGAGGTCCAGCTCGGGCCCCGGCTCCTTGTCGGAGACGAGCAGATTGCCCTCACCGGCGCCGGTGGTGCCGCCGGCCACCGGTCCCCGGTCGAGAACCAGGGTCACGAGGCCCGCCCGAGCGAGATACAGGGCACAGGCGGCGCCCACCATTCCGGCACCGACGACCACGACATCGCAGGTCAGTCGCTTGCTCACGTCAGTACAATGTCACATGTTCCCACGCTCGCCAAGGGTGCCCGGGCTCAACCCGCCGCCGCCCGCAGCCGCCGCGCAGCAGCAGCCACAGCCACAGCCACAGCCACAGCCACCAGAGTGGCTCACTGATAGGCGGGTACGGCCCAGGTCGCCTTGTAGCGGCGGTCTTCGGGAGAGGACGAGGCGAAGGACTGCGCGCCGCTGGTGGGCACGAAGCGGACCGTCGGCGTCTCCCAGGTGTTGCTGCCCGGCTTCGTCTGGGTCTCCGGGCAGCCTCCCGCGCAGGTGGTGAGGGTCCGGCCGCTGACAGGGTCGTTCCCGACGCTCTTGACGAGGGTGCGCTGGGTGATCTGGGACCGGTTCGGGTAGTCCGTGCACCAGCGGTTCTCGGCGCCGGTGACGTACTGCGGCAGGGGCCAGGTGCCTTGCGAGTCGGTGTAGCAGTCGGCTCTGCCGCTCTTGGAGAACTGGACGACACCGCCGTTGGCGCCGACCCACAGCCGGTCGGTGTTCCCGAAGACCGGGGTCAGGTCATGGCCGTACGCCGGCTTCGCGCCCGCCTGCTGGGGCAGGGGCCAGGAGCCGCCCGGTTCGAGCCGGCCGCCGATGTAGTCGTAGCGCTTCAGCAGTTCGCTGCCGACGGCCCACAGGGAGGTGGTGCCGGGGTCGTACAGGACCTCGTGCGCGCCCGCCAGGGGGAGCGCCTGCGCCGGCGTACCGCTCCAACTGCCCGGCTTGCCCTGTGCCTTGGAGTAGACGGCGAGTCCGCCCGCGACACCCGAGTCCAGTTCCCGGGTGGCGAACGTGGCGACGACCGTGCCGTCGGGCAGCATCTCGACACCGTGCAGGTCGTTCGGGTCGCCCACGTTGACCGCCCAGCGGTAACCGGCGAGCGACGGGTACGGGATCACGCCGATGAAGCCGCTCGGGCCGTCGCCGGTGACCAGGACCTGTCCGCCGTGGGTACCGCCGGGGCGCAGCTTGTGCGAGGTGCCGCCGGCCCAGTCGCCACCCTTCAACGTCGGGTCCAGGACGGAGTGTTCGGCGTCCGGGAGCCAACGCTGGTACGGGCCCGTGGCGGGCCAGGTGCCCGGGGCGGCGGAGTCGAGGAACTCCAGGGCCGGGCGCGCGGCCGGAGAGCCGCCCGGGTACGTCTGGCCGTACGCGTTGCCGGAGACGACCGGGGTGGCGCCGGCGTCGAACTCGACCTCCAGGGTGGGCGCGTTGTAGTCGGCGTCGCAGGCGTGGTCGGACGACAGGGGTTCCATGGAGCAGAAGTCCTTGTAGCCCTCGCCGGCGTCCTCCCGCGCGGAGAGCCTGAGCCCGTGGTTCGCCAGGGTGCCGTCGGCCCAGGACGTCACCCAGTCGGTGACGTCGATGCGCTGGATACCGTTGGAGGCGGCCGGGTCGGTGCGGTTGGGGATGTCCGGGCAGTTCGGGTGGCCGAGGCCGAACCAGGCGCCCTTGCCCGCGCCTACGGAGGGCTGGTTCGCCCAGGTGACGGTGGCCGCACGCCACGCCTGGGTCACCGGGTAGACGCCCATCCACGCCTTCGCGTCGCAGTCGGAGACGAAGGAGTTGTAGACCCGCAGGGTGGCCTTCGTGATCCGGACCCCGCGAAGCTTGGCAACGTCGAAGCTCAGGAAACTGCGGTACTTCGTGGTGCCGTTGTCGGGCGTGCCCACGTGCAGGACCTGGCGCTGCGAGTGGTCGGCGGTGTCGGTGTTCGTGATGTAGGTGTCCTGGAGGCGGGTGATGATGTTGCGGGGACCCGTCTGCGCCATAGGGGACACCGCCGCCGTCGACGTCGTTGGCGCTGTCGCTGCCGCTGTCGCCGCGGTGGCGGTCGTCCTGTCACCGGGCGCGGCGCACAGGACGAGCAGCATCACCGTCATCGCCACCGCCAACCAGCCGACCGCGCCTCTCACTTGCCGTCCCAGTCGCCTGCGACGGGGATCATGCCGTCGGCACCGAAGACGAAGTCGCTGTCGGCGACGTTGTTGGTGTTCTGGTTGTTGACGTAGAAGCGGTGATTGCTCTCACGCCAGACCGCGACGGTGTCCTTGCCGTCACCGTCGAAGTCACCGACAACCGGCTTGTCACCCGTACTGCCATAGCCGAACTCGTACGTGTTCATACCGGCGTTGGGGGTGTTGCGGAGATACACCATGTGGGTGGTGGGGTTGTACATACCGATGCCGTCGGTGCCATTACCGTCCCAGTCGCCGGCAAGAGGCGTCATCCCGTCTGCGCCATAGACAAACACCTTGTCGGCAGGTCCCGAAGTGTTGGAGTTTCGGAGATAGAAAGTGTGGTTGGAAGGACGCCACACACCAATGGTGTCCGTGCCATTCCCGTCCCAGTCACCGACCACAGGAAGGTCACCGGCACTCCCGAAACTCACCTCGTAGTGATTGCCCCCGGAATTAGGGGTGTTACGCAGATAGAAGGTGTGATTGGCAGGATTCCACATGCCCACCCCATCGGACCCCTGACCATCCCAATCACCCGTGAGGGGAGTCATAGCGTCGGCACCGAAGACGAAATCCAGGTCATTCGGACCGGCGTTGGGAGTGTTACGGAGGTGGAAGAAGTGGTTGGAGGGATCCCACACACCCACACCGTCCTGCGAAGTCGGAGGGTACGGGTCGTTCTTGTCGGCACCGAGGTTGGCCTGCGGCCCGCACACCGGCCACTGGCCCTGGCCGGCCGCCTTCAGGACCTTCTCGGCGGTGAGTATCTGCTCCTTCTTGGTGGCCTGGTGCGGGTAGGCGGCATACGTGGTGCCGCCGTACGCCTGCCAGGTTGGGAGCGAGAACTGGAGCCCGCCGTAGTAGCCGTTGCCGGTGTTGATGGACCAGTTGCCGCCGCTCTCGCACTCGGCGACCTTGTCCCAGGTCGCGACGGAGGCCGCCGAGGCCTCACCGGTGGCCAGTACCGACGCGCCGAAGAGTGCCGCTGCGGCAAGGACGAGCGCGGTGGTGCGGCGCCCGGCGCGGCGGGTGGTGTCGCGGTCGGTGGCAGGACGGACGAAGGACAAGGGAACCCCTGGGGTGATGTGCAGGCCGAAGTTCGGCTCGGGTGACGGGAGTTGGCGGCAGCAGCGCGGAGGCGCGGCGAGGCGCGCGGGACGGCGGCGCCGTTCACGGGAACGGCGCCGCCGCATGGGTCACGCCTCCCAGTCGCCTGCGACGGGGATCATTCCGTCGGCACCGAAGACGAAGTCGCTGTCGGCGACGTTGTTGGTGTTCTGGTTGTTGACGTAGAAGCGGTGATTGCTCTCACGCCAGACCGCGACGGTGTCCTTGCCGTCACCGTCGTAGTCACCGACCACGGGCTTGTCGCCCGTGCTGCCGTATCCGAACTCATAGGTGTTGCCACCGGCATTGGGGGTGTTGCGGAGATACACCATGTGGGTGGTGGGGTTGTACATACCGATACCGTCGCCGCCGTTGCCGTCCCAGTCACCGGCGAGAGGCGTCATACCGTCGCCACCGAACACGAAGACCTTGTCAGCAGGCCCGGGAGTGTTGGAATTCCGGAGATAGAAAGTGTGGTTCGAAGGACGCCAGACACCTATGGTGTCCGTGCCATTGCCATCCCAGTCACCGACCACAGGAAGGTCACCGGCACTCCCGAAACTCACCTCGTAGTGATTACCCCCGGCATTGGGCGTGTTACGGAGATAGAAGGTGTGGTTGGCGGGATTCCACATGCCCACCCCATCAGACCCCTGACCGTCCCAGTTACCCGTGAGAGGCGTCATACCGTCCGCGCCGAAAACGAAATCCTTGTCGTTCGGCCCGGCGTTGGGAGTGTTACGGAGGTGGAAGAAGTGGTTGGAGGGTTCCCACATACCCACGCCTTCCTGGCCTGAGGTCGCCTTGTCGTAGCGCAGGCCCTTGTAGACGCTGGTCGGCCAGCCCGCCAGGGAGCTGGAGTTGAGGTTTCCGGTGTAGGTGTTGGTGACGACGCTCGGGTTCTGCTCGGCGAAGTACTTGAAGGTTCCGGCGGACTTGTCGATCCAGTTGCCGAAGAGGATGACGTGCTGCTCGGTGTAGTTGAGGGCGTCGCCCGGCAGCAGACTCGTCTTGCTGACCTCGGTGGAGATGCTCGGCAGCGTCCAGGTGCTGTAGCTGCTGTCCGCGTGCCAGGCCATGGACACGTAACCGGAGCAGTCCATACGGTAGGGGCGGCCCTGCGGGTCGGGGTATTCAGTCGTCTTGCTGTACGGGACCTGCTCGTCGACCCAGTTCTGGGCACGGGAGAGGATCTCGGCCCGGCTGATCGCGCCGCCGACCGACGAGGCGGCCTGGGCGGTCGGCGCGGTGACGGCCAGCGTGGAGACGGTGAGCCCGGCGGCCAGCAGGAAGGTAGTGGTGCGGGCTGTGCGGGTACGCGTTCGAGACATGGCTGTGCTCCTGAAGTGGCTGGAGTGGTGGGCGGAGGGTGATTCCGCGGTGATGCGAGGAAAGGCGGTCAGGCCGCTGGTTCACTCGGGCCTGTAGGCCAGTCGGGCGCCCGTGGGCCAGTCGGGCCAGTGGGTCAGTCGGCCCGTGGGTCAGTCGGCCAGTTGTGCACCGAGGGTGCGCAGTACTGCCGCGTCACCTCGGACGTCGTAGGACGGAGCGGCCTTGGCGGCCCATTCGTCGAAGTGGAGGAGGGCCAGGACCCGGCCGTGCCGCACGGCGTACACGTGGTTGGTCTGGTCACCGGGGGCCGAGAACCCCTGTACGCCGGTCCAACTCCGCGTCCAGGCAGTGCCGTCGGCGGCACCGGCGGTGCCGGCGGTACGGCGGACCACGGCGTCCTGGGAGAGCCCGTACCGCTTCTGCAGGGCGCGGCTCTCGGCGGCGCAGTCCTTCATGGCGCCGACGACCCCGCGGTAGGCGGCGCGGGCCGCGGCCTCGTCGGGGAAGGACAGGGTGTCCTGGACGGCCGGTGTCTTTCGGGCGCTGATGAAGCCCTGCTGCTGCCAGGCGAGGGCGCCGGGCACGGAGACGCACTCGTTGAGGCCGAAGTCCTGGTGGAGGGGTTGCGTCACGGGGTCGGAGATGGGCCGCCAGCGCATCTCGTCATGGTCGGGCAGCGCGGTGGCGGCGAGTTGGGTGCCGGTGAGCGGAGCGGTGGCGGCCGTCGCCCCGGTCAGGTCCGTGGCCAACCTGTCCGCGCTCGATTTCCGCTTCGGCTTCGGCTCGGAGGACCGATGGGCCGGCGGCGGCGACGGAGCCGGGGAGGTGGCGGCGGAGGACTCCGGAGAAGCGGTGGACTCCGGGGCGACGGTGGCCGGGGTGCGCGGGGCCGTGGCCTCAGCCCGCAGGGTGTCCTGTTTCGGCCCGGACGCGGCGGGGTCGGGGCCGGTCGCGAAGGCACCGTTCTGGATGCCGGCGAAGGCGGCGCAGACCGCGGCGACGGTCAGCAGCCCGGAGCCCGCGAGAACGGCGCGACTCCGCCGACGACGCGCCGGTGAAGGAGCCGGTGACGGCGAGGACGGCATGGGCATGACAGCACTCCGGTCGGTGACAGGTGAGTACGGCTCACAGGCGGGCGGCGGTATGGCGCCGACCGGAGCGGAGCTGTCCGCCCCGGTCACCACCTGATCGAGAATGCCGATCCACGACCGATCCGTGTTGTCATTCCATTCACACCTGGTTCGCAATGCGTCTACATTCGGCAAACCCCCCAGTCCGCAACTGACAGCGCCGGCCTGCCCCCTGGAACACGGACGCGCCCCGGAGCCCGCTGCGGACTCTCCCTCGGTCTCTCCGCCGGCCCGGACGGCAGCAGCGCCTGGAGCCGGTGCTCCCTCGGTGAGATCCCGTACGCGGAACGGAAGGCCCGGGTGAAGTCGGAGGCCCGGGCGAAGCCCCAGCGGGCGGCGACCGTCTTGATCGCGGTCCCGCGCAGGGAGCGGTCCTCCAGGTCATGGCGGGCGTTCTCCAGCCGCAGCCCGCGGATCCACGCCGCGACGGTGACATCCGGCGACTGCTCCCGGAAGATCCGGTGCAGATAGCTGAGCGAGATGTGATGCGCTTCGGCGATCGCGGACGGCGTCAGCTCGGGATCGTGCAGGTTCTGCCGTATGAACGCCCGTATGCGCAACGCCAGGGCCTGTTGGCGCGACTCCTGCGGCAGACACCGCTCCGTGTTCAACGCCTGTGCGAAACAGACCGAGATCAGATCGAGTACGACCGTCCCCAGCCGGGCCGCGTCGGCAGGCCGTACGGTGTCCGGCCGCCGCCCCAGTCCGACGAGCAGCTCCGCCAGCAGAGCACCGGCCCCGTCGCGCCCCGACAGGCCCCGGCCCACCAGGGTGCGCATCTCGTTCGGCGGCAGCGGGAGCAGCGCCCTGGCGAAGTCCACGCCGATGCCCCTGACGGCCCGGCGCTCGTGGTCGTCCGTCGGCCGGACGTCATAGGGCGCTGAACTGTCGCCCAGATGCAGGTCGTACGAGCCGACGGCGCCGTACCGCCCGCCGTGGTCGATCGCCAGCTCCCCGTCCAGCAGCAGCGTCAGGTGGTACATCTCCGGGTCGCTCTGACGCACCATCTTCGCGGTCCGCCGGTAGCGGGTCGGCAGGAATGCCGACGGCCACACCACGACCGGGCCCAACTCCATCAGCCGGTGTTCGGCCCAGAAGTCGGCGGAATGGGCGCTGATGATGTCACTGGTGCGGGTCAGCCGGATCAGGTCGCGCCAGTAGTCGAATCTGTCTTCCCTGGGCACGTCCTCGGTCCGGAACAAGGCGCAGGTCACGTCTTTCTCCCCCCATATCCCCCGTTGCACATTCCCGACATCCTTACATGTGGGGGTCATGCCAACCTGCTGTGGGGTGGAGGGCCGAGTGCCCTCGGATCAGGGGCAGTTCCTCTGACGAACACGCCACCGCCGGCCGCTGACACCGCGGCATGACTGCGGGGGCCGGCCGGCGCCCAGGTGGCACCGGCCGGCCCCCGTCGGTTCCGGCACGGGTCTCGGGGACCACAGGGACCGCGGACCTCACACCTCCGTGAGGACGACCTCCTGGATCTGCTCCGAGCGGACGGTCGGCAGCGGGATGAAGCCCGAGCGGCGGAACTCGACCACGCTGGTCTTCACCCGGACCGGGCCGGGCTCGTAGGCGCCCGGCTCGGTGGCCTTGGTGTTCGACCACTGGTGCCAGGAACCGTCACAGCTCGCGGCGACGCTGTCCATGCCGTACCAGACGTTCTCGCCGTGCTCGATCGAGGCCGCGACGCGGACGGAGTCGCCGGTGCTGAGGCAGCGGTAGCTGCCGGAGAGCGTGAGCTCGCCGTCGTGGGTGATGGTGCCGGATTCGACCGTCACCTGGTCGAAGCCCTCGTCGGCGGCCTGGGCCGACGTCGCGGCCTGGGCCACGGCGAGCAGCACGGCACCGGCGGCGACAGCGGCGGCCCGGGTGAGGGACGGGAAGGAAACAGACATGGGGAAACCTCCTTGGGGGGACTCAACAGGTACTGGCCCCGCGCGCCCGCGCGCGTGATCATCACCCCTCCGGCGGCGAGTCGTGCGCGCCGTCTGCCCCGCTTTTCGGATTTCGGACCTTTCCGAATGTCAGCGTGGTGTCACAGGACGTCCGGGTGCTGTCACGCTTCCCCGCCACCACTTGGCGCCGCGCCCCGGCAGGGGCATCGTCGGAAGTGGCAAGGAAACGGCAAGGAAGCAGCACCCCGAGCAAGCAGCGAAGCAAGCAGCGAAGCAGACCGTCGCAGCTCATCCGAGCACCAGCATCCGATCCCGGAGGCACATCATGTGTTCACACCAGCCCCCGTGCCCCTCGGCCGACCGTCCCGACCGCGACGCCGCGCACATCGTCGCCTTCCACCCCGAGCAGGGCTGGAACCTCCTGTGCAACGGCGCGATCGTCTTCGACGACACCGGCGAGCTGCTCCCCGACGGCAGCGTGATCACCCCGCACCGGCTGATGACCGCCGCCTGATCGACCCTCTCCGACCTTCCCCGGCCCTCCCCGGCTCGTTACGGCAGCAGGGCGAAGCCGTCGAGTTCGACCAGGGCCTGTTCGTCCCAGAGCCGGACGATCCCGACGACCGCCATCGCCGGATAGTCGCGTCCCGCCAACTGCTTCCAGATGGCGCCGAGTTGACGGGCATGGGCGCGGTAGTCGGCGACGTCCGTCGCGTACACGGTGACCCGGGCGAGGTCCGCGGGCGTGCCGCCGGCCGCGCGCAGGGCGGCGAGCAGGTTCCCGAGGGCACGCTCGAACTGCTCGGGCAGGGTGTCCCCCACGATCTTCCCGTCGGCGTCGAGCGCGGTCTGACCCGCGAGGAACACCAGCCGGGAACCGGTGGCGACGACGGCGTGCGAGAAGCCCGCGGGCGGCGCGAGACCGGCCGGATTGACGCGTTCGACACTCATCCGGCCTCCGCCCCCGCCCGCTCCCCGTCGTCCAGACCTCTGTACAACTCCTTCGCGATGACCGTCCGTTGGACCTCGCTCGCCCCCTCGTAGATGCGCGGTGCCCGCACCTCCCGATAGAGGTGTTCGAGGAGATGGCCGCGCCGCAGGGCCCGCGCGCCGTGCAGTTGGACGGCCGTGTCGACGACGTACTGCGCGGTCTCGGTGGCCAGCAGCTTCGCCATCGCCGCGCGTTTCGGGACACCCTGGGCGCCTTCGTCGTACGCCGCCGCTGCCGCGTAGACCATCAGCCGGGCCGCCTCCGTGCGCAGGGCCATCTCCGCGACCTGGTGGGCGACGGCCTGGAGGTCCTTCAACTTGCCGCCGAACGCGTCCCGTTGGCCGGTGTGGGCGAGAGTCGCGTCCAGCGCCGCCTGGGCCATGCCGACCGCGAACGCGCCGACGCTCGGCCGGAACAGGTTCAACGTGTCCATGGCGACCCGGAATCCACGGTCGGGTTCGCCGATGACGTCGTCCGAGGTGACCGGTACGGCGTCGAGGGCGAGGGCGCCGATGGGGTGCGGGGAGAGCATGTCGAGGGCGCCGCCGGTGAGGCCGGGCCGGTCGGCGGGGAGGAGGAACGCCGTGACTCCACGAGCCCCGGCGCCCGCTGTCGTACGGGCGAAGACGGTGTAGAAGTCGGCCTCCGGGGCGTTGGAGATCCAGCACTTCTCGCCGGTGAGGCGCCAGCCGGAGGGGCCGTCGGGGGTGGCCGTGAGGGACAGGGCCGCCGCGTCGGAGCCCGCGCCCGGCTCGCTCAGCGCGAACGCGGCCACCGCGCTGCCCTCACCCACCCGGGGCAGCCAGCGTGCCCGCTGGGCGGGGGTGCCGTGGGCGTGGACCGGGTGGGCGCCGAGGCCCTGGAGGGCGAGAGCGGTCTCCGCCTCGGTACACGAATGGGCCAGGGACTCCCGCATCAGGCACAGGTCGAGCGCGCCGGAGGTGAACAGCCGGGAGAGCAGGCCCAGTTGCCCGAGTTCGGCGACGAGGGGACGGTTGACGCGGCCCGGCTCGCCCTTCTCGGCGAGCGGGCGCAGCCGGTCGGCGGCCAGTGTGCGCAGCTCGGCACACCAGGCGGCCTGCGCCGGTTCGAGCGAGAATGCGGGCATCGCCGGTCCTCCCTCCGAGGCCGCCGGTCGCGGCCCCTCCCCGACGATATCGCGCACAGTTGACTGCCGTCACCGACACGATACGCTCGATTCGCGAGCCCACCATCACGCCCATCACGGCAAGGGGGGAACCGCCATGGACCCCATGCAGCGCACGCAGCCCATGAATCCCGTGCGGCCCGTGCAGCCTGTACACCCCGTCCAGCCAGGACAGCCAGGACAGCCCGGGTACGGCCGGATTCCCGAGGAGCGCGCCGCCCCCGCCCGGCAATCCCCCTCGGCCGTCCGGCGGGCCGCCTCGGCCCACGTCGACACCTTCACGCGCGACCATCTGCCGCCCCCGGACCAGTGGCCCGAGCTGCGCCTCGACCTGCCCGAGCTGCGCTACCCCGAACGGCTGAACTGCGCGGCCGAACTGCTGCGCGGCCCCGGCCCCGGCCCCGGACGCCCGGCGTTCCGTACCGCCACCGGTGAGGTGTGGACGTACGGCGAGCTGCGCACCCGTGTCGACCGGGTCGCGCATGTCCTGACCCGGGACCTCGGGGTCGTACCCGGCAACCGTGTTCTCCTGCGCGGCCCCACCACGCCGTGGCTCGCGGCCTGCTGGCTGGCGGTGCTGAAGGCGGGCGCGGTCGCGGTCACCGTGCTGGCCCAGCAGCGTCCGCACGAACTGCGCACGATCTGCGAGATCGCCCGGGTGCGGCACGCCCTGTGCGACATCCGGGCCCTCGACGACCTCGCCGGGGCGGAGATTCCGGGGCTGCGGATCACGACGTACGGCGGCGCCGGCCCCGACGACCTGCTGAACCGTCCGGTGCCCGACACCCCGTACCCCGCCGTGGACACCGCGGCCGACGACGTGGCGCTGATCGCGTTCACGTCCGGCACCACCGGCCGCCCGAAAGGGTGCATGCACTTCCACCGGGATCTGCTCGCCGTCGCCGACACCTTCTCGCGGCATGTGCTGAAACCGCACGCGGACGACGTGTTCGCGGGCAGTCCGCCGCTCGGCTTCACCTTCGGGCTCGGCGGTCTGGTGGTCTTCCCGCTGCGGGCCGGGGCCAGCGCCCTCCTCCTCGAACAGGCGGGCCCCGGGCAACTGCTGCCGGCCATCGCCGAGCACCGCGTCTCGGTGCTGTTCACCGCGCCGACGGCGTACCGCGCGATGCTCGACGAGCTGGACGCGTACGACACCGGCTCGCTGCGCCGCTGTGTCTCGGCGGGCGAGAACCTGCCCGAGGCCACCTGGCGGGCCTGGCACGAGCGCACCGGGCTGCGGCTGATCAACGGCATCGGCGCGACCGAACTGCTGCACATCTTCATCTCGGCCGCCGACGACGACATCAGGCCCGGTACGACCGGGATGCCGGTGCCGGGGTGGCACGCGCGCGTGCAGGACGAGAACGGCGAGCCGGTGCCGGACGGCACGCCCGGGCTGCTCGCGGTGCGCGGTCCGGTCGGGTGCCGGTATCTCGCCGATCCGCGCCAGGACGCGTACGTCCGCGGCGGCTGGAACATCACCGGGGACACGTACGTCCGGGAGGGCGACGGCTACTTCCGGTACGTGGCACGGGCCGACGACATGATCATCTCGTCCGGGTACAACATCGCGGGCCCCGAGGTCGAGGAGGCCCTGCTGCGCCATCCGGACGTCGTGGAGACGGCCGTGATCGGGCGGGACGACGAGGCACGCGGGCAGGTCGTGGTCGCGTACACCGTGCTCAGGGAGGGCGTACGACGGGACGCGGAGGCGCTGCGCGCGTTCGTCAAGCGGGAGCTGGCACCGTACAAGTGTCCGCGCGAGATCGTCTTCCTCGACGCCCTGCCCCGCACGGCGACGGGCAAGCTCCAGCGCTTCCGCCTGCGCACCGGCCCCACAGAAAGTGATCTTGACGGGAAATCGTCCACCGGGGGTAGTTGACCAGCAGAAATGGCGACAAGCAGTGATTCCGGCGGCCTAAAATGATCAACGTGTCCGAACAGCATGCCCCGCGGTCTCTCATCGTCACGCTCTACGGCGCGTACGGCCGTTTCATGCCCGGCCCGGTACCCGTCGCCGAGCTGATCCGGCTGCTCGCCGCGGTCGGCGTCGACGCGCCCTCCGTACGGTCGTCCGTGTCCCGTCTGAAACGGCGCGGCCTGCTGCTGCCGGCCCGTACGGCACAGGGCGCGGCCGGGTACGAACTCTCACCGGACGCCCGCCAGTTGCTTGACGACGGCGACCGGCGCGTGTACGCCGCCGCGCCGCCTCCGGAGGACGAGGGCTGGATCCTCGCCGTGTTCTCCGTCCCCGAGTCGGAGCGCCAGAAGCGCCATGTCCTCCGTTCCCGGCTGGCCGGACTCGGCTTCGGCACGGCGGCCCCGGGCGTGTGGGTGGCGCCGGCGCGCCTCTACGAGGAGACCCGCCACACCCTGGAGCGGCTGCGCCTCGGCCCGTACGTCGACCTCTTCCGGGGTGAGCACCTGGGCTTCGCGGCGACGGTCGAGGCGGTCTCCCGCTGGTGGGACCTGGCCGCGATCGCCAAGGAGCACGAGGTGTTCCTCGACCGCCACGCGCGCGTGCTGCACGACTGGGAGAAGCGCGCGGACACCCCGCCCGAGGAGGCGTACCGCGACTATCTGCTGGCCCTGGACTCCTGGCGCCACCTGCCGTACAACGACCCCGGTCTGCCCGTCCACCTGCTCCCGGCCGACTGGCCGGGCGTCCGCTCGGCGGCCGTCTTCCAGGGGCTGCACGCCCGCCTGCGGGACGCGGGAGCGACCTTCGCGGGGGTATGACTCCGGCCGCGCCTGTCCTCCACGGAAATCAACTTCCCAGTGTGAGGCGGGGTTTGGGGGCGTCCGTGCGTCCGGTGCGCGGGCGTCGGCTGCCCGCCCGGTACGGCGCCGGCCAGACGGCGCCCGGACCCTCGTAGCCCTGCTCGGCCGCCGCGTGCAGGGTCCAGTTCGGGTCGTAGAGATGGGGCCGGGCCAGCGCGCACAGGTCCGTACGGCCCGCGAGGATCAGGGAGTTGACGTCGTCCCAGGAGGAGATCGCGCCGACGGCGATCACCGGGGCGCCCGTCTCGTGGCGTATGCGGTCCGCGAACGGGGTCTGGTACGAACGGCCGTACTCCGGCCGCTCGTCGGCCACCACCTGGCCGGTCGACACATCGATCGCGTCGGCGCCGTGGGCGACGAAGGCGCGCGCGATCCCGACGGCGTCCTCGGCCGTCGTACCGCCGTCGGCCCAGTCGGTGGCCGAGATACGGACGGTCATGGGCCGGTCCTCGGGCCACACCTCCCGTACGGCGTCGAAGACTTCGAGGGGGAAACGGAGCCGGGCGGCGAGCGGGCCGCCGTACGCGTCCGTGCGGTGGTTGGTGAGCGGGGAGAGGAAACCGGAGAGCAAGTAGCCGTGGGCGCAGTGCAGTTCGAGGAGATCGAACTCCGCGCCGGCGGCCCGGCGCGCGGCTGCCGCGAACTGTTCGCGGATGGAGGTGAGTTGAGTGACCGTCAGTTCGTGCGGGGTCTGGCTGCCGGGTCCGTACGGGATCGGGGACGCGGCGACGAGCGGCCAGTTGCCCTCCTCCAGCGGCTCGTCGATACCCTCCCACATCAGCTTCGTCGAGCCCTTGCGGCCGGAGTGGCCGAGCTGGACGCCCAGTGCGGTGCCGGGGGCCTGGGAGTGCACGAAAGCGGCGACGCGCCGCCACGCCTCCCCCTGCCGGTCGTCGTAAAGACCGGCGCAGCCCGGGGTGATGCGCCCCTCGGCGCTGACGCACACCATCTCGGTCATGACCAGACCGGCGCCGCCCAGCGCTCGCGCGCCCAGATGGACGAGGTGGAGGTCACCGGGGACGCCGTCGGTGGCCGAGTACATGTCCATGGGGGACACGACGACACGGTTGCGGAGGGTCAGTCCGCGCAGCCGGAACGGCGTGAACATCGGGGGTGTGCCGGCCGGGCAGCCGAACTCCCGCTCCACGGCGGCGGTGAAGTGCGGGTCGCGCAGCCGCAGGTTGTCGTGGGTGACGCGGCGGCTGCGGGTGAGCAGGTTGAACGCGAACTGGCGGGGCGGCTGGTCGAGGTGGAGGGACAGGTTCTCGAACCACTCCAGACTGGCGCGGGCCGCCCGCTGGGTGGAGGCGACGACGGGCCGCCGCTCCTCCTCGTACGCCGCCAGCGCCTCGGGCAGGGTCGGCCGCTCCTCCAGACAGGCGGCGAGCGCGAGGGCGTCCTCGACGGCGAGCTTGGTGCCGGAGCCGATGGAGAAGTGGGCGGTGTGGGCGGCGTCCCCGAGGAGGACGACGTTGCCGTGCGACCAGCGGTCGTTGACGACCGTACGGAAGGTGGTCCACGCGGACTTGTTCGCGCGCAGCGGCCGTCCGCCGAGGGCGTCGGCGAAGATCTTGGCGCAGCGGTCGACGGACGCCGGTACGTCGATCTCGTCGAAGCCCGCCGCCCGCCACACCTCCTCCCGCATCTCGACGATCACGGTCGAGGCGTCGGCGGCGTACGGGTAGCCGTGGAGCTGCATCACGCCGTGCTCCGTCTCCGCGATCTCGAAACGGAAGGCGCCGAAGGCGAAGTCGGCGGCGAGCCAGAGGTAGCGGCAGCGGTGGGTGGTGAGCCTGGGCCGGAACTCCTGGGCGTACGCCTCGCGGGTGGCGCTGTGCACGCCGTCGGCGGCGATGACCAGGTCGTACGTCTGCGCGAGCCGGGCCGGGTGCGGCGCCTCGGTGCGGAATCGCAGTTCGACGCCGAGTGAGCGGCAGCGGGCGTGCAGGATCTCCAGGAGCCGGCGCCTGCCGAGGGCGGCGAAGCCGTGGCCGCCGGAGGTGTGGCGGGTGCCGCGGTGGACGATGTCGATGTCGTCCCAGCGGGTGAAGTGCCGTTGGAGGGCCTCGTAGACGACGGGGTCGGCGTGTTCTATGCCGCCGAGGGTCTCGTCGGAGAGGACGACTCCGAAGCCGAAGGTGTCGTCGGGGGCGTTGCGTTCCCAGAGGGTTATCTCCCGATCGGGGTGGAGGCGTTTGAGCAGGGCTGCGGCGTACAGGCCTGCGGGGCCGCCGCCGGTTATCGCGATGCGTTCGGGGTGGCTTGGTGCCGTTGGCGGGTGCGGCACCGTTGTGGCTGGTCGCGCAGTTCCCCGCGCCCCTGGGTCGGCTGTCCCCGAGGTGGGTTTGAAAGGGGAGGTCGGTTTCATCGGCCTTGCCACTTCGGGGGACGCTTCTCGGTGAACGCGGCGTGGAATTCCTTGTAGTCCTCGCCGGTCATCAGGAGGGCCTGGGTGGCGGCGTCCAGTTCCACCGCTGCCGCCAGCGGCATGTCCAGTTCGGCGGTGAGGAGCGCCTTTGTCTGGGCGTACGCCAGTGCCGGGCCGTCTGCCAGGCGGTGGGCGAGGGTCTGGGCGGCCTCGTCGGCGCGGCCCTCGTCGGCCAGTTCGCTGATCAGGCCGATGCGCTCGGCCTCGGACGCCCGCACCGGCTCACCCAGCATCAGCAGGCGGGTCGCGTGGCCGAGTCCGACGACCCGGGGCAGCAGGTAGGCGGCGCCCATGTCGCCGCCGGAGAGACCGACCCGGGTGAAGAGGAACGCGAAGCGGGAACTGGGGTCTGCGACGCGGAAGTCGGCGGCCAGGGCGAGGACGGCTCCGGCACCCGCCGCCACCCCGTGCACCGCCGCGATCACCGGGAACGGGCACTCCCGTACGGCCCGCACGACCTGGCCGGTCATCCGGTTGAAGTCGAGCAGTTGGGCGGTGTCCATGGCCAGGGTGGCGCCGATGATCTCGTCGACATCGCCGCCCGAGCAGAAGCCGCGGCCCGCTCCGGCCAGCACCAGTGCCCGTACGGACCGCTCCCGGGACAGCTCGGCGAGCAGGTCGCGCAGGTCGGCGTAGGCGCCGAAGGTGAGGGCGTTGAGTTTCTCGGGACGCGCGAGGGTGACGGTGGCGACCCCGGTGGGTGCGAGGTCGACGCGGAGGTGGTGCCAGGTGGAGGTGCGGGGGGTCGAGCCGGTGAAGGGACTCATGCGCGGCCTCTTCGTCACGGGGGGACGACTTCGATCGAATCGAATTTATCACCGATGTGTGACTGTCGTCATGAGTACGCGATACCGCCCGATGCGGCGGGACCTGTTTCCGTGATCCCGCCAGGTCACGGGGAATCAATAACGCGGTAACAGTGGGAGTGGTCGTGGGAGAGGCGACGTTGGTCTGGGTAGGCGGAACGGTGAGCGGGGACCGAGAGTCCCCGCGTGGTGCCTGACCAGCACCTGCCCCATGCCGGACCCATGCCCGACCAGTGTTTCCGCCGGACCTCGTCGTACGATGCTCATTGTTGAAAGCAGGACAACCTGCTCCATGAACGGAACCCCGCCGTGCAAGAACCTCCCGTCCCCGCCTCCTGGCGTATCGCCCTGCCGCACACCGCCGCGGCGGTGCCCGTCGCCCGCGCGCTGGTCCGTACGGCGCTGACCGAGCTGGAGCATGCGGCGGCGGACTGCGACACGGCGGAACTGCTCACCGCCGAGCTGGTGGCGAACGCCGTGGAGCACACGGCCGGGGACGCGCCGATAGAGCTTGTGGTGGAGCTGATGCCGACCAGTTGCCAGGTGGAGGTGCACGATCCCGATCCGGCGCCGCCGGGGAATCTGACCCGGCCCGTGCAGGAGGAGCCGGATCCCTGGCAGGAGCACGGCCGGGGCCTGCTGCTGATCCGTACGCTCAGCTCGTCCTGCGGCCACCGGGCCACGGACTCGGGCAAGGCGGTGTGGTTCCGCGTACCGGTCATCCCGGCCCAGTGGCGCCACGCGTAGCGTTTTCCGCCCCCGCCGCCCCTACCCATTCCCGTCCCGTACTCGGGGGCGCTGCCCCCGA
>NZ_LIQQ01000496.1 GCF_001418565.1 Streptomyces graminilatus
GTGTCCGGGGGAGTCGTGGGGTGGGGGACCGGGTGCGGGTCGTGTGTCATCGTCCGCCTTGCGGTGGCGGGGAGTGGTGCGTCCGGAGTCGCACGGCCGGGTGGGCGCGCCGCGTCCCGGGGAGTCCTGAGGCCGGGCACCGTGTGCCGTTCGCGCCTCATCGGGCGCCTCGCGGTGACGCCGACCGCGCGGCGGCGGGAGCGATCCGGAGCCGGGCCATGGCCCTACTCTCGCACCGCCTCCCGCCCCGCGGCGGGCATTACCGCTTCACGAGTCGCACCGACAGACCCGTCGCCGTGTAGACGGACACGGCGCGGAGCTTGTCCGAGTTGAGCACGATGCGCTCGAAGTGACCGCGCAACGCCTGCGCGCCGATGACGGGGATGACGGCGCCCGCGGCCGGCGGGTTCTCGGGGTCCAGGGTCAGCGACAGGACGCTGCCCCGCTCCAGGTGGATCCGACGGGCCGTCACGACGGGCTTGTGGGCGCCCTTGCGCAGCGTGACCGCCAGCGTGCCGCGCTGCTGGTCGTACGTACCGTGCAGGTCGATGTGCTGCTCGGCCGCCCGCAGCGTCGCGCCGCCCAGCACCCGGACGTCGCCGTGGCCCAGCGCGTGCGACGAGGCCGCGACCAGCTCGCCCTCCTTGACCACCGTCCCGCCCTTGTAGGTGTTGTCGCCGGTCAGCGTCAGGGTGCCGGTGCCGGCCTTGGTGAGACCGCCCTGGCCGTCGATGTCGTTGCGCCAGGTGTCGGCGGCGCCGAAGCCACCGGCCGTCGCGTCGAGTTCGACGTACACGTCGGACTCGAAGGCGCCGTAACCGTCCGCCGCGGCGAACAGGTTGAGCCGCCCCCACTGCTCGAAACCGTCGAGCAGGACGTACCCGGCGGGCAGCGCGGTCGTGCGCAGCACCGCACGCCGCTGCGCCGCGTTGAGGTACGGCAGACGCGTCTCCAGCAGCACCTCCGCGCCCTTCGGCACGGTCAGCGGCTGGTCGCGGCCCTTGCGGTTGAGGATGTAGGTGAGCCGCGGCTCGACAGCGCGAGCGTTGGCGCGCCGGTCGGCGTACGGGTCGGTGCCGGGCGCGGCCGAGTGCGCGAACGTGTACAGGGTGTCCGCCGTCGTGCCCGTCTTCGCCTGGAAGTAGCTCAGGGCCTGGGCGCGTGCCCCGGCCTTGACACCGGCGTTGGCCGGGTCGGCGAGGGCGGCGGCGGCCAGCGCGGTGGCCATGACACGGCCGCCCACGACGTCCAGGGGGGAGTGCATGCCCGACATGATCCGCGTGTGGCTCAGCTCGAAGGCACGCGTCACGATCTCCTGGAAGCGCTCCGGGACCGCGTACGCGTACGCCAGGGCCGCCAGGTGGAAGGCGTTGGTGTGGCCGCTGGGGAAGCCGCCGTCCTCGGCCGGGTTGGTGCCGCGCTGGCGCAGGAGCTGCGGGACGACCACGACGTCGGACTTGTACACCGGGTAGCCGAAGGCGTCGGTCTCACCGGTGGGGACGACCTCGCTCTCCGCGTTCAGACGCCATGGACGCGGGTACTGGAAGGCGAACTTGGCGGGGTTGCCGGAGGCGAACGGGCCGCGCACGGCGTCCACCAGCTTCGCCACCTGGCCGAGGTCCGAGTCGTACGAGCCCGCGCCGAGGGCGGACCCTGCCGGGGCGTCGGCCGGCACGGCGTCGCTGACCGTGGTCGCGGGCGTGGTGTCGGGCGCCGTCGTGATCGACGTGACCGCCTTGGCACCCGCCTTGTAGATGTCGGCCAGCGGGCCCAGCGCGGCGATGATCGCGTAGCTCTGGTGCTGGCGGTCGTAGACGAACGCCTCCTTCGCCTGCGCCTCGGTGCGGGCGTGGGTGATGTTGACGCAGTAGCGCACGTTGGCGCGCAGCACGTCGGCCATCAGCGGAGTGCCGGTGTTCCAGGCGGTACCGGTCTTCCACACCTTGGCGAAGCCGCCGAGGGCCCGGATCACGGCGTTGGTCTCGGGCGTCTGGTTCGCGACCAGGTTGGTCTTGTAGTTGTCGACGAAAGCGGAGCCGGCGGGCACTCCGGCCGGCGCGACGGACGCGGGGGAAGCCGTCGCGGCGCTCGCCTGGCCGACGCTCGCCCAGGTGAGCACGGTCGGGGCGGCGACGAGACCGGCCGACGCCGCCAGGGAGGTCTTGAGGAGCTTCCGCCGGTCGAGGGCGGGTCCGTCCGACGGCGCGGTGGGGCGGAGTCCGTCTGCAGACGCCATGCGCGTGCCTCTCTTCAGTTCTGCGGCCGTGCGTGCGGCCTGGAGGGAGTGGGTGCCGACGACCGGATCTCAAGCAGTGGCATGGACATGACCCGGGACGTGGCGTGTGACGTACCGGCCAGGTGTGGTCTGCGGTGAGGGTGAGTCGTACGGGTGAAGATCTACGGTCGGGCCATGTCCGGCTGGAATGGGCCCGGTGTCAGGAACGTGTCATACGAGTGAACGGGCCAGTGCCACGGAGCCCTCCACCGGCGGTACCCGCAGCGGCTGCAGCCGGGCGCTGGGGACGAGTATGGCAAGGGACGCCAACAGGGCGTCATGCAGGGCGGGTTGGGCGAGGATCGTACCGCCCGAGATCACCACGTCGTCGACCGGGACCCCGCGTTTGGCGAGCCGCACCACGAGCGAAGCGAGCGAACGGCCCCCCTCCGCGATCACCTCACCGGCGATCAGGGAACCGCTCGCGGCGGCCTCGAAGATCACGGGAGCGTGCCGTCCCCACTCCGCGGAGATGTCGGTGGCGCCCTCCAGCGCCGCGCCCAGCGCGGGCACCTCACTCACCCCGAACGCGGACATGAGCCCCTCGGCGAGCGCGTCGGGCGCCTCGCCCAGGTCATGGGCGGCCCAGACGGCCCGCGCCGCCTCCCGCACGAGACCCGCGGCCCCTCCCTCGTCACCGAGGGCCGCACCCCA
Source organism: Streptomyces graminilatus (assembly GCF_001418565.1). GTDB lineage: Bacteria > Actinomycetota > Actinomycetes > Streptomycetales > Streptomycetaceae > Streptomyces > Streptomyces graminilatus. The sequence goes on from NZ_LIQQ01000496.1 coordinate 2,930, forward strand.
GCCGCCGACCTGTACGAGAGTGCCGTCGGGGCGTCGTCCGACGGCCACCGAGCCGGTGCCGGCGACCAGCCCGACCCCCTTGTCCAGTCCAGCGGCCGGAACCAGCAGTTCGGCGTCGCCGACGACCAGGCACGGCACGCCGAGACGGTCCTGGAGTACGGAGCGGATCTCCTCGCACTGGAGAGGCGTCTCGCAGCCGTGCGCGCCGACGGCCACGGAGGAGGGGCGGGCGCCCGGGGGCAGCGCCTCGCCGGTCAGGGCGCACAGCCAGTCGGCGGCGGCCACCGGATCGCGGGGCCGCCAGCCACTGCTCGGGCGGACGCGCTCGGCGATCGGCTCGTCCCCCGCGCACGCGCGCAGGTGCGTCTTGGTGCCGCCCACGTCGATGCCCACGACGAGCGGGCGCGGCAAGGGAGAGTGCGGGACGGGGGAGTGCGGGAAGGGAGAGTCCGGCACGGATCCTCTTTCGTCGTTGCGCTGTGGCTGCGACGGCGGGCGAACCGTGCCTGGAACAGGGAAAACCTGACGTACGGAAGAGACGGACGAGCTGAGGAAGCCCCGGGACGGGCCTCTTGGCGGACACGGCAGGCGAGTACCGTGACATTCGTTAGGAAGTTAACTAACGAAGTACAGTGCGTGTCAAGAGGTATCCCGCACCCCCACCGCGGAAGTGGCCCGTCCGGGCCGGAACGCGACGGGAAACCGCGATACCAAGGCATCCCATCGCCGCCTCCCACGACAGTGAACTGCCGGGGGAGCGCGGCCCTCGACCTTGGGGAGACTGTGGAACACGATGTGGCGAAGGTCCCCCGCCTGACCGAGAGCGCGAGCGCGGTGTTCGCCGTGCTGGCCGGGGCGGGCACGGCCACCCGGCCGCAGCTCGCGAGTCTGGCGGGCCTGTCGAAGCCGACCGTGTCCTCCGCCGTGGCGGAGCTGGAGGGCGCCGGGCTCGCCGCCCACTCGGGCATCGCCTCCGGCGGCACGGGACGGTCCGCCGCCGTCTACGGACTCGGCCGCGCGGCGGGCTCCGTACTAGCCGTCGATCTCGGTCCCGCCCAGACCCGGGTGCGCGGCTGCGCCCTGGACGGCACCCTGCTCGCCGAGGCCACCGGCTCCCGCGAGGAGGCCGCCGAAGTGGTGCGCGAGGCGCTGTCCGCGCTCCCCGCCGACGCCCCGCTGCGCACCATCGTCGTGGCCGTCGGTGATGTCGCCGCGCGCGCCGAGGAGGGCGCCGTGCGGCCGGCGACCGCCAAGGCACGGCCCGTCTTCGACGCGGTGGCCGTGGCGCTGCCGGCCGGCGTGCCCGTCCACCTGGAGAACAACGTCAACTGCGCCGCGCTCGCCGAACTGCACGAGGGCGCGGCGCGCGGCCGGCACACCTTCGGCTATCTGCGGATCGGTGTCGGTATCGGTCTCGGCATCGTCGTGGGCGGCCAGGTGCTGGCCGGGGCCAACGGGGCGGCCGGAGAGCTGGCCAGGCTGCCCTACCCCTGGGACGACGGCCTGGAGCCCCGCCACGAGGCCCTGGAGGATTACATCGGCGCCCGCTCCCTGCTGCGCCGGGCCGCCGAAGTCTGGCCGGAATCCGACGTTTCGTGTCCGCGTACCGTCGAACGGCTCTTTTCACTGGCCGGAAACGGAGCCGCCACGGCCCGCGCGATCGTCGCCCGGCACGCGGTGGACGTGGGCCGGCTGGCCGCCGCGGTGACCGCCGTACTGGACCCCGGGCTGCTCGTCCTGGGCGGCAGCACAGGTGCCTTTCCGCAGCTCCTGCCCGGTGTGCGGGCCGAGCTGGAGCGGCTGAGCTGGCCCACCGAGGTGGTGAGCAGCCAGGTCGGTGATCTCGGTACCGTGGTGGGCGCCGCGCGGCTCGCGGTCGCCAGGGGAGTCCAAACCGTGACCCAGGCGGCGCGGACGAAGGATTGACGGTTTCGGACTCGGTCTGCCAATGTCCGGACAAGCGCTTTCTAAGTCGGCCGGGAACGCCGGCTTGGGGTGAGCCTCCCGCCCGTACTCGACGTACGGCAACCGCACGAGGGCGTGCCCGTGCGGTGACAGCCACAGCGGCTGGGGATCCCGCCCCGCGTGGACGACGTGGCCGGGCGAGGCCGCGCCCCCCGGAGAGCAACTTTTCCTGGAAACTGCACCCGCGCCGCCTCGGTCGGCGCCGTGCTTCCCCTAGCGAAAAAAAGGGATCGAAGATGACCACTGTGGGTGTGCGGCGTTCCAGCCGACTCGGCCGCGGCGGTATGCGCCGCCTGCTTCCCATCGCCGCCGTTGCCTCGGCCGGCGCCCTTCTGCTCTCCGCCTGCGGCGGGGGATCCGACTCGGGCGGCACGTCCAAGTCGCTGACGTTCTGGATCTCCACGGTTCCGGGCCAGGACGCGGGCTGGAAGAAGGTGATCGCGCAGTACAAGAAGGACACCGGCGTCGCCGTCAAGCTCGTCAACATCCCCTACGAGGGCTACACGACGAAGCTGCACAACGCGGCGCAGGCGAACTCCCTGCCCGACGTGGCGGCCGTGCCGGCGCTGGACCCGATCTGGTCGAACAAGCTGCTCGACCTGAGCGCCATCACCAACAACAAGAGCAACAACATCAACGCCAACTTCCTGGCGAAGGACAAGTCCGGGAAGGTGCTGGCCATCCCCTCGGACGTCACCGCGTCCGGCATGTTCATCAACAAGTCGCTCTTCGAGAAGGCCGGCGTCTCCTTCCCGACCTCGCCCCAGAAGACCTGGACCTGGGACGACTTCATCAAGGCCGTGAACACGGTCCGGGACAAGACCAAGGTCAAGTACTCCCTGACCTTCGACCAGTCGCCGTCCAGGCTCCGCGCCATGGTGTACGAGATGGGCGGGCAGTACGTCCACGCCGACGACTCCGGCAAGTTCTCGGTGGACGAGGCGACCAAGAAGGCCGTCAACTACTTCGTCAAGATGAACGACGACAAGACCATGCCGAAGTCCGTGTGGACCAGCGGCGCCGACCCGTCGGCCATGTTCCAGAGCGGTGACGTCGTCGCCTACTGGTCCGGCGTGTGGCAGGTCCCCGCCTTCGCGGACAGCGTCAAGAAGTTCGAGTGGGCGAGCGTCCCGACCCCCGCCCAGCCGGTGCAGGCCAGCGACGTCAACAGCGGCGGCCTGACGGTCGGCTTCAACAACAACGCCGACGCGGCCGGCGCCACGACCAAGTTCCTTTCCTGGCTGTACGAGCCGGCCCACTACCAGGTGCTGTGCGAGACGTCCGGGTTCCTGCCGGTCGAGAGCGGACTGACCCCGAAGTACCCCTTCAAGTCCGAGGCGGCGCAGGCGGCGTACAAGCTCTACAACGAGTCGATCCCGCTCTACGCCCCGATCTCCGGCTACTTCAGCGGCGCGCAGAACGACTGGGCGCTGAAGGGCAAGAGCCTCACCGAGGACCCGACCAAGACGGAACTCGGCAAGGCCATCAACGGCGAGCAGTCGGCCGACAAGGCCCTGGAGAACATCGTGGCCGGCTACAACCAGCAGGTCGGCGGCTGATCACAGGCCTCGGGGCCGGGGGCGGCGGTGTCCACACCGCCGCCCCCGGCCCGGCGCCCACTCAAGGCCGGGCCGGGCTCACGGTGTGAGCTCACAGGAATCAATTCGACCAGCACGGAGTCAGGAAGATGACAAAACGCGCCTCGGACGTGTCCGCGAGCCCGCCGAGCCCGTCCAGGAGACGCAGTAAGTACACCCTTGCGCCGCTCGTGCTCATCGCGGCCAATGTGGTGCTCTTCTCGCTGTTCTTCGTCTGGCCGGCGGTGATCGGGCTCGTCTACTCCTTCACGAACTACACCGGTGTAGGGGCGTTCCAGTTCATCGGACTGGAGAACTACCACAACCTGATCGGCGACTCCACCTTCTACAACGCGCTGACCCGGACGCTGCTGTACGCCGTGCTCTTCGTACCGCTGAACTTCGGGGCCTCGCTGCTCATCGCCAACCTGCTGGTGAGCAAGCACGCCAAGGGCGGGACGGTCGCCCGCGTCATCTTCTTCATCCCCTGGCTGCTGTCGCCCATCGTCGTGGGTGTCCTGTGGCGGTGGCTGTTCGGTGAGAACTTCGGCCTGGTCAACTACATCATCGAGCAGTTCGGCGGAGGCGCCGTTCCCTGGCAGTCGAACGCGGACCTGTCGCTGCTCGTGGTGGTGATGGCGGCCTCCTGGACCTGGACGGGTTTCTCGATGCTGCTGTTCATCGCGGCGATCAAGAACGTGCCGGTGTCCTACTACGAGGCGGCCTCGCTCGACGGCGCCGGACCGTGGCGCCAGTTCTTCAGCATCACGCTGCCGAGCATCGCGCCCACCTCGTTCATCGTGATCCTGCTCAACACGATCAACGCGATGAAGGAATACCCGGTGTTCGTCGCCCTCAACAACGGCGGACCCGGCTCGTCGAACAACCTGCTCGTCCAGTACATCTACGAGACCGGCTTCAAACGGGGCCAGATCGGCTACGCGAGCGCCGCGTCGTTCGTGCTCATGATCATCCTGATGGCCGTCGCGATCATCCAGTTGATCGTCAACCGGCGGGTGGAGAACCGATGACAACCACAGACATCCCACGCCCGGTCGACGCCGATCCCGAAAAGGCCGTCGCCAAGAAGCGGCCCCGCAAGCCGGTCAGCGGCAACCTGAGGCGGGCGGTGCCCGCGACGACACTGCTGTGGATCCTCGCGTGCCTGTACGGGCTGCCGGTGCTGTGGTTCATCCTCAGCTCCCTCAAGCCGGCCAGCGACCTGTTCTCCTATCCGCTGTCGCTGGTTCCGCACAACCCCACCCTGTCGGGTTACTTCCAGGCGTGGCGCAGTGCCAACTTCTCGCAGTACTTCATCAACACGACCCTCGTGTGCGTGATCACGACGATCCTCACGGTGGGCGTGAGCTGCTGCACCGGGTACGCCCTGGCCAAGTACGACAACCGATGGCTCAAGGCGTTCTTCATCTGCATCCTGGCCACCACGATGCTGCCGGGCGAGGTCATGCTCGCCCCGTCGTTCCTGGTGGTCCGCAACCTGGGGCTCTACAACTCGTTCACCGGCATCGTCCTCCCGGCCGTGCTCACCGCGACCGGCTGCTTCATGTTCCGCCAGTTCTTCCTGACGGTCCCCGACGAACTCCTGGAAGCCGCGCGCATCGACGGCGCCCGCGAGCTGTCGATCTTCGTGCGGATCATGGTGCCGATCTCCCGGCCCATCATGCTGACCCTCGCCATCCTGTCCTTCCAGTGGCGGTGGAACGACTACATCTGGCCGCTGCTGATGCTCAACGACCCCGACAAGTTCACCGTGCAGATCGGTATCCAGAGCATCGTCGGCGCGCAGAACATCAACTGGTCGGTCCTGCTCGGCGCTTCGGTCATCTCGATGATCCCGCTGATCGTCGTCTTCCTAGTGTTCCAGCGCTATGTCATGAGCGCCGACATCAACGCCGGACTGAAGGACTGACCTTGCCCACCCCGCCCGACCACGAGTTCGTACGGTCGGCGGCCCGCGCCGCCGACCGGGAGGCCGCCCCACTGGCGGCCGACCCGGACGCGGAACCCGCCGGTGTGTCCCACCGCGACCTCGCCCGCCGGGTGAAGACCCTGGTCGCGGCATACCGCTCCCCGGACTCGGCACTGCACGGCAGCGGGCCGGCCGTCACCGCCGCGCTGACCCACCTCCGCGCCCTGCGGGCCGCGCAGACCCCCACCGGCCTCTTCGCCGGCGGCGACAACGTGCAGTCACCGCCGGACTCCGCCTTCACGGTCAACGACGTGTGCGACGCGCATGTCCTCGCCGCCGGCGCGGGGCCGGAACTGCGCGATGTCACCGCCGCGCTAGCCGAGATCGCCGGCGCCGCCTCAGGCAGCCTCCTGACGGGCGGGGCGCACACCCCGAACCACCGCTGGGAGCTGAGCGCGGCGCTGGCCCGGCTGCACCGGTCGTTCCCCGACGACCGCCTGCTCGACCGGGTCGAGGCGTGGCTCGCCGAGGGCGTCGACATCGACGTGGAGGGCCTGTACTCGGAACGGAGCGCCGTCTACGCGGCCTACGTCTCCAACCCCTCGCTGCTCCTGCTGGCCGACGTCCTCGGCCGCGCCGACCTGTCGGCCGCCGTCGAACGCAATCTCGCCACCACCCTGGACCTCATCAGGCCGGACGGCACGGTGGAGACCGTCCACTCGCGCCGCCAGGACCAGCACCACCCCTTCCCCCTGGCGCCCTACCTGCCGTACTACCGGCTGCTCGCGATCCGCACCGGCCGGGGCGACTTCGCCCGCGCGGCCCGGCTCGCGGCCGTCGGCGGCATCGACGACCCCGACCTGCTCGCCCGGACCATCCTCACCCCGGACCTGTGCCGCCCCCTGCCGCACCCGACCCCGGAGACACGTCCGCGCGACCGGTACCTCACCACGGCACGCCTCGCCGCCCGCGCCTCGGCCACCGCGCACACGGTGGTCTACGGCGGCTCCGACGTGCCCGAGCACCGGCGCATCCGCTCGGGCCTCGCCTGCAACCCCACCTTCCTGCGCCTGTTCGCAGGCGAGGCCGTCCTCGACGCGGTCCGTCTCTCGCGGGACTTCTTCGACCTGGGCCCGTTCCGCGCCGCCGACATGAGACAGCTCCCCGGCAACAGGTACCGGCTCGCCGAATCCCTCACGGCCGCCTACTACCAGCCGCTCCCGAAGGACAGGAGGAGGGACGACGGCGCCTACCGGCTGGCGGACGAGGGACGCTTCTCGGCCGCGATGTCCTTCCCGGACCGCCCCCGGGACGAGGTCTCCCTCACGACCGAGGTCGACGTGGACCTGCGTGAGGACGGCGCCGACCTGCGGATCGACATCAACGGCCCAAGGGTGCCCTGGGCCCTCGAACTGACCTTCCGCCCGGGCGGCGAGCCGGAGGGCGCCGTCCCGATCGGCGACGGACGCTGGTGCCTGACGACCGGGCCGATGACCTACCGGGTCGGCGACGACGAGATCCGCGTCGAGGCCACCGTCGAGGCAGGCGAACCACTCGCCGGACCGGACCGGGGCGACGTACTGCGCTACGACCCGGGCCAGGACCACACCGTGGTGGGCGGCACCGACGCGACGACCGGGAACCGCGTCTACCTCGGCGGCCTCGGCCCGCACACACTTACCATCGCACTGCGCGCCCGCCGGCCCGCACCGGTCGGGTGAATCCGGCGGACCACGCCATGGCCACCCCAGGCATGACCCCAGGCATGAAGGGCTGAGGGCTTTGCATCTCCCGTACCAGCGAGGGCCGTTGCACGATCTGCCGGACTCACCGGCCGACTACGACGGCGTCCTGACCGCCGTCGTGGGTGAGGCGCTCACTCGTCTCACCCGCGACGGCAACCTCGAACACCCCGACACCGACGACGACATCGGCGACACCTCCCTCGGGGTCACCTCGCTGCTGGCCTTCGCCTGGCAGCGCGGCAAGGACCCGCGCCTGCCCGAGGCGGTGTCCCGCAGCCTCGCCTTCCACCTCCGTGAGCGCGTCTACACCGAGGACAACCCCGGCTACCCCAACCTGAGACTCCGCGACTCCGGTCTCCCGTACGCCCGTTACGTACTGGAGACCGGCGCCCACCCCATCGGCGACTGGCCGAGCACGGTGTGGGCGCTGCTCCAGGCGGTGAACATCCTGGACGCCTCCGAGGGGCTCGTCGCCGACGAACAGCGCGCGGAACTGGTCGCGTTGGCGCACGGCTACTGGCGCTGGCTGACCGAGGCGACCTTCTTCAACCCGCAGGAGGCCGGCAACCAGGCCATCGGCTGCGTGGTCGGCGGCCTGATGCTGGCACCCCATCTCCCGCCGGAGGACGGGGAGTCGGTACGTTCACGCGCCCTCGCGCTGTACGCCGACAAGATCCGCGCCCACCGGGTGCGCGACCGGGGCGCGGCCCTGCCGCCCGAGCACGGCGGCGCCTATGACAACAACTACGGCCCGATCTCCCTCTCCTTCCTCGCCCAGGCACACCGGGTCAGCGGCGAGGAGGTCTTCGCCGAGGACGGCGAGGCACTGGCCCGCTACATCGACGCCCGTCTGACCAACGGCGGCTACGACAACGGCGGCCCCCGCTACAGCGAACAGCACTCCGCCTTCGAATCGGTCCTCGGCCTGCGCTACTTCGGCCACCGCGTCGGCGCCGACCTCGGCCGCTACCGTGGCGACAGCCGCTGGGCCCGGCACGCGGCCAGGGAGGACGGCGGCATCGACGGCCACTTCGCGTGGATGCTGATCTGGCAGATCCAGGACACCACCCCCTGGCACCGCACCCCGTCGACCGAGCCACTGCGTCACCAACTCCGCGCCGGCACGGTGTCGGTGGCCTTCGACGACAGGATGACCCCGTCACTGGTCGAGGCGGCGGGCACCTACTACCTCCCGGCGGCGGTCAACCGCCAGCACGGCTTCGGCCCGGTCGTGGACGGCTTCCTGCTCTGCCGCCCGATGGGCGAGGTCCGGGTACGTGACCTGCGCACCGAACGCCTCACGGCCAAGCTGGTCACCAAGCCGGTCGTCGGCCGCGACCACGTCCTGCGCCACCTGCGGTCCCTGTACGTCACGGACGGCACGACCCTGTGGGTCACGGTCGCCGTCGAACACCTCGACGGCACCCCGTACCTGCTGGCCGGCCTGCCGTACGCCACGGACGACGGCGACCGGGTCCGCCGTACGGCGGAGGCCGCCGGAGTCACCTCGGCGGGCCCCCTGCGCCTCACGCACCCACTGACGGAGGGCGTGGACCACTTCGACGCCCGCGCGGAGGCGACCCAGGAGCAGGCGGCCTTCGCCCTCGCGGCCGACCCGCGCGGCTACGGCAACCCCGACGAGGGCTGGCGCCACCTCGTCAGCTCCACGGCACTGGAGGCCGACCCGGTTCCCGGCGCACCGGACGGGCTGAGCGTCTTCGCCGTACGGTACGCGGGCGCGGGCGACGGGGCCGGGTTCGCGCCGGTCTTCGAGTCCACGCCGGACGGACTGAGGGTGCGCACCGAGGCGTTCACCGCTGTGATCGGCGAGGCGGCGGGCGACGCCCACGGCGAACCGGAGCTGACGTTCCTCGACTGAGGGAACTCCTACAGGGCCGGGCAGCTCACCCGCGAGCTGCCCGGCCCCGCTGTGTCACCACCAGATCCGCCCGGTCCCGGGTCGCGGCGACCAGGTCGGCGTTGCGCTGGTCCGTGCCCCGCACCCAGGCGACGGCCGTGTCGTGGTCCTTGCCGAACTCCTCGTGCCGGGCGACGAGCCGCCGGACGCGCTCGCCCTCGTCCAGCTCGCAGAACCACACCTCGTCGAGCTGGGCCCGCACCCGCGCCCATGAACCCGCCGCCAGCAGAAGGTAGTTGCCCTCGGTGACGACGAGCCGCGCCGACGGAAACACCGGGATCGCGCCCGCGAGCGGCTGCTCCAGGACGCGTTCGAACCCGGGCGCGTAGACGACCTCCCCCTCGCCCGCCCCGCCGCCCTCCTCGCGCAGCCGCCGCAGCAATTCCGCGTACCCGGCCGCGTCGAAGGTCTCCGGGGCACCCTTGCGGTCCCGCAGGCCCAGCCGTTCCAGCTCGGCGTCGGCGAGATGGAAGCCGTCCATCGGTACGTGGGCGGCCCACGGCTCGCCGTCGCCGTTCAGCGCCCGGACGAGCCGCTCGGCGAGCGTCGTCTTGCCCGCGCCGGGACTCCCGGTGACACCGAGCACGGCACGCCGGTCGTCCCTGAGCAGTTTCCGGGCCCGAACGAGAAGGCTGTCGAACGCGGGGGAGTAGTCAGGTCGTTCCACGCGGCCGAGTCTGCCACCTACCTGGACAGCCCTTGGTAGGCCGCCGCCAGGATCATGAAGGCCCGGTCGTCGCTGAGGCCGCCGGTATCGAGCATGCGGTTCATGACGTACGCCACGGACATCCGCGCGTCCAGGTCGACCAGGACCATCGAGCCGCCCCAGCCACCCCAGAAGCATGTGCGGGGGTTGGGCATCGTGCCGCTGTCCAGGCCGTACCCCATGCCCCAGCGCATGGGCACGCCCAGGACGTTGTCCGTCCCGAGGAACTGTTCCTCCAGGACGCGTTCGCAGCCCGCCTCCGACAGCAGCCGTACGCCTCGCGCGGTGCCGCCGCAGGCGAGGACCGACTGGACGGCGGCGACGGAACGGGCGTTGCCGTGGCCGTTCGCGGCGGGGATCTCGGCGCGCCGCCAGGCCTCGGTGTTGGCGGTGCCTGCCCGTACCGCCGGATTGCCGGGGCTGTCTCGCGGAAGGTCGGCGTCCGGGTCGCGCACCGGCTCGGCCGGGGCGATCACGCGCGAGACGCGGTGGTCGTGCTCGGCTGACAGCCCGATGTGGAAGTCGGCTCCCAGCGGCCCGGCGATCTCCTCGGCGAAGAACACGCCCAGGGTGCGGCCGGTGACCCGGCGGATCACCTCGCCGACGAGGTAGCCGTAGGTGATGGCGTGGTACCCGCCCTCGGTGCCGGGCTTCCACGCCGGGGCCTGGGCGGCGAGACGGGCGGTGGCGGCCGGCCAGTGGTAGAGGTCCTCGATCGTCATCGGCTCGTCCCAGGTGGGCAGCCCGGCCGTATGGCCCAGCAGGTGCCGTACGCGGACGTCGTCCTTGCCGTGCGCGGCGAACTCGGGCCAGTAGCGGGCGACCGGCGCGTCCAGGTCGAGTTCGCCCCGGTCGGCGAGGACCAGCGCGCACAGGGCCGTCATCGTCTTCGTCGTGGACCACGTGTTGGTGAGCGTGTCGCGCTCCCACGGCACGGTACGGGCCTCGTCGGCGTGGCCGCCCCACAGGTCGACCACCGGTTCGCCGTCGAGATACACCGCCACGGACGCGCCCACGTCCTTGTCGTTGAGTGACGCCGTCAACGCCTCGCGCACGGGGGCGAACTGGTCGGTGCACGTGCCGGATGTCTCCACCATGCCGCGACCGTAACCTCGCTCCCGCAGACGGGGCCACCGAATATCTCCGGCCCGCCCGCCGCCCGCTGCCTGCCCGTGTCAGGTCCGGTCGATGTGCACGCTCGTCGACTTCACCCGGGCCGTCGCCTCCACGCCGACTTCGAGGCCCAGTTCCTCCACGGCCTCCCTGGTCAGCAGCGACACCAGCCGGTGCGGGCCCGCCTGGATCTCGACCTGGGCGGCGACATCACCGAGCTTCACGGCCGTGACGATGCCGGCGAAGGCGTTACGGGCGGAGGTGTACGACGGCTCCTCCTCGCCGGATCCGCCGCCCGCGCCGGAGCCCGCCAGCTCGACCGAGAACGCGGCCAGATCACGTCCGTCGATCACCCGCCGCCCGCCCTCGTCACGATGGGTACTGACCCGCCCCGCGTCCGCCCACCGCCTCGCGGTGTCGGGGCTCACGCCCAGCAGACGGGCGGCCTGGCCAATGGTGTAGGACTGCATACGCGCCAACCTAGCTCGTTCCCGGCTATCGCAAAATGAGCAACGGCGCCCGTCCGGGCGTACTGAAGTGGTAGGGAACGCACGCGATCCAGCCACGCCCGGAGGTACCTCACCCGTGAGCATCACCAAAGCGGCCCCGCCAGGGCCCGGCCCCAGCGACACGGAGGTCCGCGGGGACGAGGCGAACGGCGGGGCCACGGGCGAGCGGCAGGGCTGGCAGTTCAGCTCACCGCTCGTCCTGACCATGCTGCTCATCCTGGTGGTCGCCCTCCAGGGGCCGATCCGCCGGGCGGTGTCCGAGCCGGTGATGCAGAGCTGGATGACGGTGTTCGTCGCCGTCGTCGTACAGGCCCTGCCCTTCCTCGTCCTCGGTGTACTGCTGTCGGCGATGCTCGCCGTGTTCGTACCACCGTCGTTCTTCGTACGTGCCCTGCCCAGCCGTCCCGCCCTCGCGGTGCCGGTCGCGGGGATGGCCGGGGCGGTCCTGCCCGGCTGTGAGTGCGCGTCGGTGCCGGTGGCCGGCGCGCTGGTGCGGCGCGGTGTCGCCCCGGCGGCGGCACTGGCGTTCCTGCTCTCCGCCCCCGCCATCAACCCGATCGTGCTGACCGCGACCGCCATCGCGTTCCCGGGCCGGCCGGAGATGGTCGTCGCACGCTTCGTCGCGAGCCTGCTCGTGGCGTGCGTGATGGGCTGGCTCTGGCAGCGGCTCGGCCGCACCGACTGGCTGCGCCCGCCGGCCCACCCCTCGGACGAGGGCCTCGGCAAGGGGGCGGCGTTCTGGAACTCCGTACGGCACGACGTGATGCACGCGGGCGGCTTCCTGGTCGTCGGCGCGATGGCCGCCGCCACCCTGAAGTCGGTGGTGCCGGCGAGCTGGCTCGGCCTCGCGGCGGACAACCCGGTGGTGTCGGTCCTCGCGCTCGCCGTCCTCGCGGTGCTGCTGTCGATCTGCTCGGAGGCGGACGCGTTCGTCGCCGCGTCCCTGACCCAGTTCTCGCTCACGGCCAGACTGGCGTTCCTGGTGGTCGGTCCGATGATCGACCTGAAACTCTTCGCCATGCAGACGGCGACCTTCGGCCGCGGTTTCGCGCTCCGCTTCGCGCCGGCCACCTTCGTCATGGCGATAGCATCGGCGGTCCTCGTCGGGGCGGTGCTCCTGTGAACCGGCAGGCACAGGCGGTCGTCCTGTTCCTGGTCGGCGGCGCGATGACACACGCAGGCTCCACCGACCTCTATCTGCGCTACGTCAAGGCGGGACTCCAGCCGATGGTCGTCGGCGCGGGCGTGGTGCTGATGACGGCCGCGCTGGCGACGGCCTGGTACGAGTGGAAACACTCGAAGTCGGCTTCCGGCAAGGAAGTTCACGCCGAAGGCCATGGGACTGGCACTGGCGCTGGCCATGGGATTGGCACTGGGACTGGGACTGACGTCCACGACCAGGAGGTGCACGTCCACCGCGAGCCGCGGGTCTCCTGGCTCCTGGTGCTGCCCCTGTTCGCACTGATCCTGGTGGCCCCGCCCGCCCTGGGCTCCTACAGCGCCCTGCGCACGGGTACGGCCCTCCAGGCGCCGCTGGCCTATCCGCCCCTGCCCTCCGGCGATCCCGTCCGCCTGAGCCTGGTCGACTACGCGGGACGCGCGGCCTACGACCACGGACGCTCGCTGGGAGGCCGGCGGATCGCGATCACCGGGTTCGTCGCACTCGACGGCAAGGGCACCCCGTACCTCGTGCGGATGGCCCTCAACTGCTGCGCGGCGGACGCCCAGCCGGTCAAGGTCGGCCTCACCGGCCGGATCCCCCCGGTCCTGCAACCGGACACCTGGCTCGAACTCACCGGCACCTACACCGGCCGGCGGACCAAGGACCCGGTGAACAAGGGCATTATCCCGTTCTTCGACATCACCGAGGCGAAGCCGGTGCCGGTCCCGCGCGACCCGTACGACGAGAGCTGGAACAACTGAGCCCATGGGGTGGCTGTCCCCACCGCCAAGGGGCGGCTCACCGGATGGGCGATGACACCGCTGCCCGGCGATTCTGTTTCCCGGAAGACGACTTGAGTCAAAGGGGCAACGGTGAATCGTCCGACAGAACACGTGCTCGCGCGCCGCACGTTACTGGCCGGCGCGGCGGCGGCCGGTGCGGGAACGGTGTGGGGAGGCATCGGGAAGGCCGTCGCGGGCGGGTGGAGAGGGCCGGTGGAGCGGGCGGCCGTGGCCACCGAGGCGGCGCGTCTGGACAGTGCGCTGATTCAGCTGCGGCGGGACCTCCATCAGCACCCCGAGGCCCCAGGGCAGGAAGAGCGTACGGCCGCTGTGGTGGCCCGGGAGTTGCGGGCGGCGGGGCTGGCTGTCACCACCGGAGTGGGCGGCCACGGGGTCGTCGGGGTCCTGCGGGGCTCGCGTCCGGGCCGGACCGTTGCCTACCGGGCGGACATGGACGCGGTTCCGCCCAAGGACATCGTCGGAGGAGGTCCCGCGCCGGCCCATCTCTGCGGACACGACGTCCACACCGCGGTGGGTGTCGGCGTCGCGCGGGTCCTGGCGCGGCTGCGGCCGCGATTGAGCGGAACGGTGGTGTTCCTCTTCCAGCCCGCCGAGGAGGCGCTGTCCGGCGCCCGCTCGCTGATCGAGTCAGGTGTGCTGGAGCGCGAGTCCGTCGAGGAGATCCACGCGTTGCACTGCGGGCCGTTTCCGGTCGGCCGGTTCGCCGTGACTCCGGGCTTCGGGATGCCGGGCCAGGACAAGGCGGAGGTGACCCTCTCCGGGCCGGACGCGGTTGCTGCCGCGCGGCGCCTGGCTGCCGGTATCGGTGCGCTCGCGACCGTGGCTCTGCCGCAGACCCCGGCGGATCTGGAGCAGATCGTCGCTGACGCCCGGATACCCGACGGGCCGCTGGCCCGGTTCGTGGCTCTGCGGGCGGCGGCGCAGGAGGCCAAGGTGAGTGTGTCCTATCGCTGCTGGCCGCAGGAGCGGTACGTGGAGGTGCGCGAAAGTATTCGCCGACTGGCCATGCCGTACGCGGGGGCCGGGGTGCGCTTCCCCGCTGAGCCTTTCCCGGCCATGGTCTGTCCGGAACGCGAGGCCCGCCTGCTCGCCCGCCACCTGCGCCGCACCATCGGCCAGGACACGGTCACCGAACTCCGCGCCGCGTTCCCGCCCTTCAGCGGCGAGGACTTCGCCCTCTTCCTGGACCGGATCCCCGGTACGTACACATTTCTCGGTGTCCGCGCACCTGGCACATCCATCACGACGAGCTATCCGCATTACCCGGACTTCTCTCCGGACGAGCGCGCGATCGGTGTCGGCGTACGGGCGATGGCGGGCTGGATCGTGGAGCGCACCGAAGGAGCTCCTGTCGGAACCGGGGCTCAGAACAGGCTCTGAGGCCCGGTCCGGGGGTTGGTTCAGGGCTGGATCAGGCCGCGTTCGTACGCCTTGACCAGCCGCTGCGGAACCATGTGCTCGACCCCGTCGACGGTGACCGGCACGAGCTGGGTCGTGGTCGCCTTCCACTGGGAGCGGCGGTGGCGGGTGTTGCTGCGGGACATCTTCCGCTTGGGAACGGCCATGGAATCCTCCTCGGTTGGCAAGCGAGACAGGACGCTACATGAAAATGGATCCCATTAACAGTTGGGGTCTGCCGGAGCGGTCGCTCCGGCCGTTGGTGACAGGAACACCACGATGTCCGGCCCCGCGCCGGGCAGTGGCTCCGGTTCCGTCCAGCCCGTCCGGCGGTAGAACGCCACCGACTCGTGGGCCTGGTCCCAGGTCATCAGCCACGCCCTGCCGCCCGGTGCGGCCGAGGCGAGCGCGGACAGCAGTCGCCGCCCCAGCCCGGCGCCCCGGGCATCGGCCCGCACCCCCAGCTCGTTGATCTCGAAGGCGCCCACGAGCAACTCGTCGACACGCTGCGCGCCGAGCAGTTCGGTCACCTTGCCGTACCCACGGTCGGTGCGGAACGGGGACCCGGTGGTCCAGCCCATGGCGAACCCCCGTACCCTCCCGCCCTCCGTGAGGGAGACGACAGCACGGAAGCCGGGGCGACGCGCGTCCGTCTCCAGTCGCTCCCGGAAGCGCGCCCGGGTCTTCTCGGGGTTTTGGCCGTCCCACGGCGGGGCGGTGAAGATCTCGGTGTACGCGTCGGTGAGTTCGTCGGCGATGGTGAGAACGTCGGGTCCGTAGATACGCATGGTGAGCGAACGTACCTTGCCGAGGGTGACGACAGGTCAGGGGCCGGCCAGCCAGTCGGCGACGGCGCGGGCTATCGGCTGGCCGGTGTCCATCTCGACGAAACCGAACTGGCCCGACTGGTTGCATTCGAGGAACCACCAGGCGCCGTCGGGATCCTCCGCGAAGTCGAAGGCCCCGTAGGCGAGTTCGGCCTCCCGTAGATACCGGTGCACGGCCTCGGCGACGAGCGGCGGTACGTCGACCGGCCGCCACGGCTCCTCGGAGGGCGCGAAGCGGACATCGATGTCGTCGGGGTGCGCGCCGGGCGCGACGGCCTTGCGGGCGGCGAGAATCCGGTCGCCGACCGCCGTCAGGCGGATGTCGGCCCGCTTGTCGACCCGGTGTTGCAGCAGGGTGGGTCCGAGGGCGACGGCCGTGAAGTCGACATCGGGTGCCACCCTGCTCGTCGGCACCACCCTGGGCGGCTCCTGGGGGTGCGCACCGGAGACGGGCTTGACGACCAGGTCGGGAAAGCGCCGCGCGAAGTCCCGGGCGGCATGCGGGAACGTGGTGATCAGCGTGGCCGGCACCTGGAGCCCGCTGTGCTGGGCGAGCCGCAGTTGCCAGGGCTTGTGGCGGGCCCGGGCGGCGGCGTCGGGATGGTTCATCCAGCGCGCGCCGGTACTGCGGAGCATGCCGTAGAGGGCCTGCGAGGCCTCCTCGGTGAGCCAGCCGGACGGCACGGCGGCCCGCGCCCCCGGAACCCCCGGCCTGCGCAGCCAGACGGACCGCAGCCCCGCCATGCTCACCACCCGGTCACCGGCGGAGAGATACCCGCGAAAAGCGCCGTGCGCGTACTCGCCGGACAGGGTGATCCCGCCGGGCAGATCGGCGGGATCGAGCCGGACCACGGGAATGCCCGTGTCGTTCAGCCGGGCCACCACGAGATCCGCCGTCACATCCTCGTCGGACGTCAGAACCAGGACCGTCATCTCCGTCAGGTCCGTGTCAGTCGTCAAAGTGCGTCTTGGAACCGGCGGTTGACGTAGTGGATCCGAATTCACGCATCACCGCATGGTCATGCGCGGCAATCCGCCCGCCCGGCAGCACATTCAACTGCAGTGCGCGGTCGTAGCTGTACGGAGCGCTCACCTCCAACTGCTCAGCCGGGCGCGCGTAGTTCAGAACGAACAGCTGCATCGCTTCTCCTCGATCGGCGACGACGTCGGTCAAGTGGACGGTGGAGCTCCGGAAATACAGCTGCCCCGTCCCGCTTGCCCCGCCTCCAAGGAGTTATACGAATCGAACGGGTGAATGGTTGCCTCCTGTTGCGGGCAACTGCGGCCGGGCTGCATTTCGCCGCTCGCGAGCCCTCCGCAAGGCGCCCGCGACCTGCTCACGACCGCGCTCACAAGCCGCTCGCGACCCGCGCCCACCACCCGCTCGCGACCCGCGCTCGCGGGTCGCGGGGGACGGTCGAGCGCGGGTCGCGGGGACGGTGGCGCGGGCCGGGGCGCGGACGGTCAGTGGCGCCCCAGGCCGCCACTGCCGAAGGAGCCGCTGGAGCCGGGATCCCAGCGGCCCCGCTGCTGGTCCTCCCGCCGTTTCGTCGACGCGTGATGGAGTTCGTGCGGCATCAGCCGCTCCCGCTCCTGTGTCGCGTGCGGCACCTCGTCGGGCTCTCGCATCTCGCGGACCTCGTGAACCGGGCCGGTGGGCGGAAGCACGGGTTGTTCGTCGGGGCGGGGCCGGGGGGATTCCCGGTCCCGGACCCGCATACCGAACCAGAAGGCCCAGATCAGTACACCGGCGATGAACAGGCCCGCGACAAATGCGAACGTTACGTTGAGTAGATCGCTCGACGCGGCCAGTAGTGCGGACGTTGTCGTACTCATATACCGATTATCGCCGACACCCCATGAAAGCGCGTCCGAAAAGAGTCCGGGAATCCCCGTTCATTTCCGGTCGGTCAGGGCTTCACGGCGACCGCGCCGAATTGCGGAAGAGTGGCCCCGGAGCCACTCTCCGGGTGCCATCGCGCACAGGAGACGAGCCCCGGGTCGAGCAGGTCCAGGCCGTCGAAGAATGCGGCGACCTCGGCACGGGGGCGGGCGGTGATCGGCGGGGTGGCGTTCTCGTTCCAGAACTTCATCGCCTCGATGTTTCCCTCCCCGCCGAGCTCCGCGTCGGTCGTCGGATGGGTCAGCACCAGATAACTTCCCGAGGGCACCGACGCCATGATCCGGCGCACGATGTCCTGCGCCTGGCCCGTGTCCAGCACGAAATTCAGAATGCCGAGCATCATGACGGCGACCGGCCGGTCGAAGTCGAGGGTCTCCGCGGCGCGCCGGACGATCCCGTCCGGGTGATGGATGTCCGCGTCGATGTAGTCCGTGGCCCCCTCGCGCGTGCCCGTCAGCAGCGTACGGGCGTGGGCGAGCACGATCGGGTCGTTGTCGACGTACACGATCCGTGACTCGGGAGCCAGGCGCTGGGCGATCTCATGGGTGTTGTCCACCGTGGGCAGCCCCGTCCCGATGTCCAGGAACTGCCGCACCCCGCGCTCGGCGACCAGGAGACGCACGGCCCGCCCGAGAAAGGCGCGGTCCGCGCGGGCCACGCTGCGGATCAGCGGGAACATTCCGTCGATGTGGTCACCGACCGCCTGGTCGACGACGTAGTTGTCCTTGCCGCCGATCCAGTAGTTCCACACCCGCGCGTTGTGGGCCACCGAGGTGTCCAGCCGGCCGCGTCCCTCTGACGTGCTGCCCTGCTCGCTCACGCCGCTCCCTCTCGTCACTTCCCTTGCCCCGCACGGACGTTGGCGAGCACATGAGCCGTCAACATCGTTCGAGCCTACGAGGGTGATCTTATGGCCGCGCCCGTCGCGGCCCGCGCGGGAGGCCGCGGAACGAATGCTGCCGGGGTGCTGCCGTGGGCGGGCGGCGGCCCCTATGGTCTGTCCGATGGACGACGCTGACGCTCACGACGACGATGACTGTGACGACGACTACGGCTACGACCTCGGCACCCACGGGCGGCCGGTGACGACCGCGTCCGCCGAGGCCCAGAAGTGGTTCGACCGGGGCCTGGTGTGGACGTACGGCTTCCACCACGAGGAGGCCGTCGCCTGCTTCGAGGCCGCCGCCGCGGCGGACCCCGACTGCGCCATGGCCCACTGGGGCATCGCGTACGCACTCGGCCCGAACTACAACAAACCCTGGGAGTTCTTCGACGGCGAGGACCTCGCGCGGACCGTCGCCCGTACCCACGCGGCCGTCGAACTCGCGCAGCGGAAGGCGACCGGAGCCACGCCCGCCGAACAGTCCCTGATCGGTGCCCTGCGCGCCCGCTACCCGCGGGCCGAGGCCGTCGAGGACTGCTCGGTGTGGAACGAGCCCTACGCCGACGCCATGCGCACGGCGTACGAACTCGCCCCCGACGACCTCGACGTCGCCACGCTGTACGCCGACGCGCTGATGAACCTGACTCCCTGGCAACTGTGGAACGTGCGCACCGGCGAGCCCGCCGAGGGCGCCCGCACCCTCACCGCGAAGGCCGTCCTGGAGCGGGCGATCGCGACCGACGCCGGCTCACGCCACCCGGGCCTCCTGCATCTCTACATCCACCTGATGGAGATGTCCACCGCCCCGGAGACCGCCCTGTGCGCAGCGGACCGGCTGCGCGGCCTGGTCCCGGACGCCGGCCACCTCCAGCACATGCCATCGCACCTCGACGTGCTCTGCGGCGACTACCGGCGCGTGGTCGCGGACAACGGCACGGCGATCACAGCCGACGAGAAGTTCCGAGACCGCTCCGGCGCGATGAACTTCTACACCCTCTACCGGGCGCACAACCACCACTTCAGGATCTACGGCGCGATGTTCCTGGGACAGTCCACGACCGCGCTCGACGCCGCCGCGCGACTGGAGGCGTCGATCCCGGAAGAGCTCCTGCGGGTGGAGAGCCCGCCCATGGCCGACTGGCTGGAGGGCTTCCTCGCCATGCGCGTCCATGTGCTGATCCGGTTCGGCCGCTGGCCGGACATCCTCGAACTGCCGCTGCCCGCCGACCCGTCGCTCTACCGCGTGACGACAGCCATGCTCCGGTACGCCCGAGGGGTCGCCCTCTCCGCCACCGGCCGGATCCCCGAGGCGGAGGCCGAGCGGGAGCTGTTCCGCGAGGCGGTCACCCAGGTCCCGGACACCCGGATGCTGTTCAACAACACCTGCGCCGACATCCTCGCCGTCGCGTCGGCGATGCTCGACGGCGAACTGGAGTACCGCAAGGGCCACCACAAGGCCGCCTTCGCCGCCCTTGAACGCTCGATCGAGCTGAGCGACAGCCTCCCCTACGACGAACCCTGGGGCTGGATGCAGCCCACCCGGCACGCCTACGGCGCCCTGCTCCTCGAACAGGGGCGCGTCGCCGAGGCGGAAGCCGTCTACCGGGCCGACCTCGGCCTCGACGAGACCCTTCCGCGCGCCGTGCAGCACCCCGGCAACGTCTGGGCCCTGCACGGGTTCCACGAGTGCCTCGTCCGCCTGGGCAAGGAGGGGGAGGCACGGATCGTGGCCCAGCAACTGAAGATCGCCCTCGCCCTCGCGGACGTTCCGGTCACGGCATCCTGCTTCTGCCGTCTGGACGTCGACACCGGCCGCGAGGAGGCTGGTTGCTGCTGAGGGCAGGACCTCTGACGGGCGAGTGCGGTCAGCCGTGGGCGTGCAGGCCGTCGGGGAGCGGACGGTGGCTGTGGCGCCAGCCGCCGCCCACCCGGCGCGCGTCCACGAGATGCGGGTGCCCGGCGGGGAGCCCGGCGTGCTCGTGCTCGACGGGCGCGGGCTTCCGCGCCGGCCACAGCCGTACGGCGAGCGCCGAGGCGGCCAGCGCGACAGCGCCCAGGACGAGCACCGCGGACCCGAGCCCGGCCGTCGCGCCGAGCCATCCGGCCAGCGGGTACGTGAGCAGCCAGCAACTGTGCGAGAGGGAGAACTGCGCCGCGAACGCGGAGGTACGCGCCCCTGCGGGCGCCGCCCGCCGGATCAGCCGCCCTGTCGGAGTGAGCACCATCGAACAGGCGGCGCCGAACGCGGCCCAGGCGGCCAGCAGCGTGGGCCAGCGCCAACCGCCGCCACCCGCCGCGGTGACGGCGCCGAGCACGACGAAGACCGGGGTGAGCAACATCGCTCCCCGCAGCATCACCACCCGGTCCGGAACACGGTCGAGCACCCGGGGCAGGAACAGCGCCACGACCATCGAACCCGCACCGAACGAGCCGAGCGCCAGCGGTACGTCACCGGTGCTCCGGCCGAGCTGGTCGCGGACGTACACCACGGTGTTGACGGTGACCATGGCACCCGCGGCGGCCACCGCCAGATCCAGCGCGAGCAGGGCGCGCAACTGCGGGACGGCGAGGAAGAGGCGGGCGCCCGCGGTCGCCCTCGCACGGACACGTCCCGTGGGCAGGGAGGTGGGCACGGGGACTGCGGGCGTTTGGACGCCGGGCTTGGGCAGCGCGGCTGAGGCGACCAGGGCGGCCGAGGCCAGGAAACCGGCCACCGTGCCCAGGAACAGCCAGTTGTAGGTGATCAGTGACAGCAGCGCGGCGGCGAGGGCCGGGCTGAACAGGCTCTCCAGGTCGTAGGCGAGCCGGGACAGGGACAGGGCCCGGGTGTAGTCGCGCTCGGCGGGCAGCACATCCGGGATGACGGCCTGGAAGGCGGGAGTGAACGTGGCCGACGCGGCCTGGAGCAGAAAGATCAGGACGTACACCTGCCAGACCTGGTCCACGAACGGCAGCAGCAGCGCGACCCCGGCCCGCACGAGGTCCGCCCCGACGAGCAGCGCCCGGCGCGGCAGCCGGTCGGCGACCGCGCCGACGGCCGGGGCGATCGCCACGTAGGCCACCATCTTGACGGCGAGTGCCGTCCCGAGCACCGATCCGGCGCCGGCGCCCGCCAGGTCGTAGGCGAGCAGGGCGAGGGCGACCGTCGCCAGGCCGGTGCCGGTCAGGGCGACGACCTGGGCGGTGAACAGGCGGCGGTAGGCGCGGTTGCGGAGTACGGCGAGCATGCGGCGATCCCTTGGCCGGACGGGGGAGCGGGCGCGGTCCGACTCCACTGTAGCCATGGGTGCGCACTTGTGCACATGTTGATGGCGGAATCGGTACGCTGACCCCCTCGGCGGGTCCGCCCTGCCTCTACGCTGAGGGCATGCCTGCTCGCGAGACATTGCCAACTGCGGACGACACGCACCTGCGTGCCCCGGACAGCGCGCGTCTCGCGGAGGCGACCGAGGTGTTCGCGCTGCTGTCCGACGCGACGCGGCTGCATCTGCTGTGGCTGCTCGCGCAGGGCGAGTCGGACGTCGGCTCGCTGACGGAGCGGTGCGAGGCCTCGCGGACGGCGGTCAGTCAGCATCTGGCGAAGCTGCGGCTGGCGGGGCTGGTGGAGACGCGGCGCGAGGGGCGGTACGTCCACTACAGCCTGCGTGACGGCCATCTCCGGCGCCTGGTGATGGAGGCACTGAGCCACGCCGACCACCGGGTGAGCGGGAAGGCGCCGCACGACTGAGGGGCGGCGGAGTCTCTTCGCCCCCGCCGCCCCTTCCCGTTCCCGTCCCTCGGGGGCTGCCGCCCCCGAACCCCCGCTTCGCGCTGAACGCGCTCGT
>NZ_LIQQ01000497.1 GCF_001418565.1 Streptomyces graminilatus
CGCCCGCCTTGCCCACGCCACCGCCGATCACGGCTACGTCGAGCTCCACCAGGGTCGCGGTGGCGGCGATGCCCGCCGCGACCCTGGTGGAGATCGACGTAGCCGTGATCGGCGGTGGCGTGGGCAAGGCGGGCGAAGTGCTGTTCGCACCGCTGCGTACGGCCCTGAAGACCTACGCGACGCTGTCGTTCGTCCAGCGGCTGGAGATCGTACCGGCGCAGATGGGCACGGACGCGGGCCTGGTCGGCGCGGCCGCGGCGGCGCTGACGCGCAGGGCGGACGACACGGCGGAGGCGAGCGTCTGAGAGCGCGGTCGCCCCGCTGGTTCGGGGACGCTTCTCAGGTGCGGGACGACGACACGCCGCCGGGAATACGACATCGCGTGCGAACCCCGTGACCCCCGGCCGGGTTCGGCAGTTGAACCGGGCATGAAGAAGCGCAGCATGCTCGCCATCGCCTCCCTCGCCACCGGGTTCGTCGTCGCGGCGATCACCCCCTCCCACGGTCTCGGGGCCGACGCCCTCGGTGATCTGAGCGTGGACGACACGCTCAGCGCTCTCGACCACACCGTCGCCAGCGACAGCCTGGCCATGGACGAGAACGCGCTGGGAGGCGGCGGCACCGCCGGCTGACGAGCCGGAAGGTGACCGAGTGGCGCCGGTGTCCCGCGTGACGGGGCACCGGCGCCACTGTGTCGGCGGCCTCAACGGGATCTGGTTTCCGTGGCAGGGTGGAACGGGCAAGCCTCAGGGGTCCAACAGAAGAGGGGGAAATGTGATCGTCGTCTGGGTCAACGGCGCGTTCGGTGCGGGGAAGACCAGCACCGCACGGGAACTGATCGAACTGATCCCGAACAGCACGCTCTTCGACCCCGAGGTCATCGGCGGCACGCTCATGCATCTGCTGCCGCCCAAGCGCCTCGCGGAGGTCGGCGACTTCCAGGACCTGCCGATCTGGCGCCGGCTCGTCGTGGACACCGCGGCCGCCATGCTCGCCGAGCTCGGCGGGACCCTCGTGGTGCCCATGACACTGCTCCGCCAGGAATACCGCGACGAGATCTTCGGCGGTCTCGCCGCCCGCCGGATCGCGGTCCGGCATGTGCTCCTCACCCCGGCGGAAACGATACTGCGCGAGCGAATAGCCACCCGGGAGATCCCCCCGGACCTCCCGGACGGAGAGATACGCGTACGGCAGTGGTCGTACGACCAGATCGAGCCGTACCGAGCGGCGCTCGCCTCCTGGCTCACCGCCGACGCCCACCCGGTCGACACCAGCGCCCTCACCCCGTACGAGACGGCCGTACGGATCGCCGAGGCCGTCGGCACCGGGACCGCGCCCGTGTGCGACATCGTGCAGACCCCGGAGCCCACCGGCGAGACGGTGGCCGCCGGGGTCCTTCTCTTCGACGAGGAGGACCGGGTCCTGCTCGTCGACCCGACCTACAAGGCCGGCTGGGAGTTCCCCGGCGGGGTCGTGGAGAGGGGCGAGGCACCCGCGCGCGCGGGCATCCGCGAGGTCGCCGAGGAGACGGGCATCCACCTCACCGACGTACCCCGGCTCCTCGTCATCGACTGGGAGCCGCCCGCGCCGCCCGGATACGGCGGACTGCGCCTGCTCTTCGACGGCGGGCGGCTCGACAGCGCGGAGGCCGGACGGCTGCTGCTGCCCGGACCCGAACTGCGCGGCTGGCGCTTCGTCAGCGAGGAGGAGGCAGCCGGCCTGCTCCCTCCCGTCCGCTACGAGCGGCTGCGCGGCGCCCTGCGGGCGCGTCAACAGGGCGCCGCGCTCTATCTGGAGGCGGGGGTGGCGGTGGGACCGGCCGAGGAGTAGCAGGAGCAGGGGATCCCGGTCGGGTCAGGACGCGGCGTAGTTCCGGAGGAACAGGGCCTCTGCCACCGACAGACGCTCCAGTTCCTCCGGGGACACGCTCTCGTCGACCGCGTGGATCCGCGCCTCCGGCTCGCTCAGGCCGATCAGCAGGATCTCCGCCCGCGGATAGAGCGACGCGAGCGTGTTGCACAGCGGGATCGAGCCGCCCTGGCCCGCGTACTGCAACTCCTGGCCCGGATACGCGACCGCCATCGCCTCCGCCATCGCCGCGTACGCCGGGCTGGCGGTGTCCGCGCGGAACGCCTGGCCCTCGCCGATCTGCTCCGTGCTCACCCGCGCGCCCCACGGCGTGTGCGCCGCCAGATGCGCCTCCAGGAGCTTGGTCGCGGCCGGCGCGTCCACGCCCGGTGGCACCCGCAGGCTGACCAGCGCGCGGGCACTCGCCTGTACGGACGGCGTGGCGCCGACCACCGGCGGGCAGTCGATGCCGAGGACCGTGACCGCCGGGCGCGCCCAGATCCGGTCGGCGACCGTGCCGGAGCCGATCAGCTCCACCCCGTCCAGCACATGAGCGTCGTTACGGAACTGCGCCTCGTCGTACTGGAGTCCGTCCCACGACGCCTCGCCGGTGAGCCCGTCGACCGTCGTCGAACCGTCCTCGGCGCGCAGCGAGTCGAGTACGCGGATCAGCGCGCCCAGCGCGTCGGGCGCGGCCCCGCCGAACTGGCCCGAGTGGAGATTGCCCTCAAGCGTGTCGACCTGGACCCGCAGCATCGTCATACCGCGCAGCGTCGAGGTGACCGTCGGCAGACCGACCCGGAAGTTGCCCGTGTCGCCGATGACGACGGTGTCGGCGGTGAGCAGTTCGGGGTGCGCCTCGGCGTACTGCTGGAGACCGCCGGTGCCCATTTCCTCCGAACCCTCGGCGATCACCTTGACGTTGACCGGGACGCCGCCGTTCGCCTTGAGGGCGCGCAGCGCGAGCAGATGCATGATGACGCCGCCCTTGCAGTCGGCGGCACCGCGCCCGTACCAGCGGCCGTCGCGCTCGGTCAGCTCGAACGGCGGGCTCGTCCAGGCGGCTTCGTCCAGCGGCGGCTGCACGTCGTAGTGGGCGTAGAGGAGGACCGTCCGCGCGCCCTCGGGGCCCGGCAGGAAGCCGTACACCGACTGGGTGCCGTCCGGAGTGTCGAGCAGGGCCACGTCCTGGAAGCCCTCGGCGCGCAGCGCGTCGGCGACCCAGTTCGCGGCGCCCTCGCTCTCGCTCCTGGGGAACTGCTCGAAGTCCGCCACCGACTTGAACGCCACCAGTTCGGTGAGCTCCGCCCGGGCCCTCGGCATGAGGGAGGCGACGGTCTCGGCGACCGGATTCGAGGACATGGGCACGCTCCTTGTGGGTGCGACGTTGTACCGGAGAGGTCCCGTGATCCTCCCACAGCGGACTGTGGCGACGCCCGCCGTAGGATGCGGGGGACAGGTGCGGCAGGCGGATGGATCAGGAGCAGCAGACCATCGTGAGCAGCGAGAACTCTTCGGCGGACGACGTGGCGCGGGTGTGGGACGTCGTTGTGGTGGGCGCGGGACCCGCGGGGGCCTCGGCCGCGTATGCGGCGGCGGTCGCGGGCCGCAGTGTGCTGTTGCTGGAGAAAGCGGAACTGCCGCGCTACAAGACGTGCGGCGGCGGAATCATCGGCCCCTCGCGGGACTCGCTGCCGCCCGGCTTCGAACTGCCCTTCAGAGACCGGGTGCACGCGGTCACGTTCTCCAACAACGGCCGTTTCACCCGCACCCGCCGGTCCCGGCAGATGCTGTTCGGCCTCATCAACCGGCCCGAGTTCGACCAGCAGCTCGTCGAGCACGCCCAGAAGGCGGGCGCCGAACTGCGTACGGGCGTCGCGGTCTCGCGGGTCGAGCAGCACGGCTCGGCGGTGCCGGACCGGCGTACGGTCGCCGTCGTCATGCAGGGCGGTGAGACCGTGCTCGCGCGCGCAGTGGTGGGCGCGGACGGCAGCGCCAGCCGCATAGGAGCACACGTCGGGGTGAAACTCGACCAGGTGGATCTCGGCCTGGAGGCGGAGATCCCGGTGCCGGAGACCGTCGCCGAGGACTGGCAGGGGCGGGTGCTCATCGACTGGGGCCCCATGCCCGGCAGTTACGGCTGGGTGTTCCCCAAGGGCGACACGCTGACGGTGGGCGTGATCTCCGCGCGCGGTGAGGGTGCGGCCACCAAGCGGTATCTGGAGGACTTCATCGCCCGGCTGGGGCTGGCCGGCTTCGAACCGAGCATCTCCTCCGGCCACTTGACGCGCTGCCGCGCCGACGACTCGCCGCTCTCCCGGGGCCGGGTGCTGGTCTGCGGGGACGCGGCGGGCCTGCTGGAGCCGTGGACCCGCGAGGGCATCTCGTTCGCGCTGCGCTCGGGGCGGCTCGCGGGGGAGTGGGCGGTACGGATCGCGGAGGCGCACGACGCCGTGGACACGCGCCGCCAGGCCCTGAACTACGCGTTCGCGATCAAGGCCGGGCTCGGCGTGGAGATGGCCGTCGGCCGGAGCATGCTGAAGGCGTTCGAGCGGCGCCCCGGCATGTTCCACGCCGCCCTGACCGGCTTCCGTCCCGCGTGGAGCGCCTTCCGGGACATCACCCGGGGCTCCACCTCACTGGGCGAGCTGGTGCGCACCCACCCCCTGGCGGGGCGCGCCCTCACCGTGCTCGACCGGCCCTGAGCCTCCCTCACAGCGGCCCTGGGCCTGGTTCGTACAGGCCCTGAGGCCCCGTCGTCCAGGTCCTGCCGGGCCGTCACGGCTTGACGGTGATCCGGAAGACGGGGTGCTTGTGGGCGGCGGCGAGCAGTTCCTCGTCGGTGGAGTTCACGTTCACGTCGCCGAAGAAGCGCCCCACCTCCCAGCCCCACTTCTTGAGATAGGTGCGCAGCACGACCGGCTTCTCCGCGTCGGGCAGCTCGACCGCCGTGAACTCCTGTACGCGGCGGCCCACCTTGAGCTGTCCGCCGCCGGCGGCGCGCATGTTCCGCACCCATTCGGAGTGGCCGCGCGCCGAGATGAGGTACGGGCCGCCCTCGTAGGGCAGCGGGTTGACGGGGACCTGGCGCCACTCGCCGCTCTTGCGGCCCCGCACGGAGAGTTCGGCGGTACCCATGAGGCTCACGCCGTGGCGGGCGAGCCAGCCGACGAACCCGTTCATGGTCTTGTCGAATCCCTTGGGCTTTATGTAGTGGGTGGATGACGACGACATGGTGTCCTCCTGGGAAAACCGGCAGATCGTGGCATGAGTGACAGTGACAGTGACAGTGACTGCGAGTGCGTTGGTGCGGCTTGCGAGAGCACTGCTCTCGCTTGAGATCAGTCTGCCGGAGAATGGTGATCCAAAGCAAGAGCACTGCTCTCTTTTTAGTTCACTGATCTGGTTTGTGTGCACTGCTCCGAAAGCGTGGAACACTCGAAGCCATGAGTACTGCACAAGGAGCCCGAGCCCGCGCCCGCCTGGAAGTCACCACGGCGATCAAGGACGAGGCGCGCAGACAACTCGCGGAAGAAGGCGCCGCCAAGCTCTCCCTGCGGGCAGTGGCCCGTGAGCTGGGCATGGTCTCCTCCGCGTTGTACCGCTACTTCCCCAGCCGCGACGACCTGCTGACCGCTCTCATCATCGACGCCTACGACTCCGCGGGCGAGGCCGCCGAGACCGCCCACGCCACCGCCGCGAACACCACACCGCTGCGGCGCTGGGTCGCGGTCTGCGAGGCGGTGCGCGTCTGGGCGCTGGACCATCCCCACGAGTACGCGCTGATCTACGGCTCTCCGGTCCCCGGCTACAAGGCGCCCGACACGACCGTGCGGGCCGCCTCCCGGGTCGGCCTGCTGCTGACCGGCATCGTGCGCGACGCCCATCGGACCGTCGGCGTGGCGCGTACCCCGATCCCCGCCGAACTGCGCCCCGAGGCCGAGCGGTTGACCGCCGCCCTCGACCCCGAGCTCCCGCCGGAGGTGACGATGGCGCTCGTCGCCGCCTGGGCACAGGTGTACGGGCTGGTCGGCTTCGAGCTGTTCGGCCAGTTCAACCGCGTGGTGGAGGACCGGGAGACGTTCTTCCGGTACGCCGTGAGCCGGATCGGCCACGAGGTGGGCCTGGTGTTCCCCGAGAAGGCGTAGGGGCGCGGCCGGGAGCCGGCCCACGGGCCTCGTACTCCCCGGGGAGTACGGGTGATCACCTCGCCCGGCGGACGCCGTCGTGGGGCGGTGCCGTCTAGCGTGGCGGACATGGACGAGCAGCGGGAGCGCGGACGCGGGGGAGGCCCGCCCCGGTGGTGGGGGCACGCGCCGCCATGGCGGGAGCACCGGGCCGGAGAGGACCGGGAGGGTGAGGACCGGCCCGGGACGGGCGGCGCCGGCCGATGGCCCTGGCGTTCCACCCTCCTGGTGACCGCCTTCGTGCTCGCCGGCTCGAACTTCGCCGCCCACCAGCAGACGGGCGACCGCACCGGCCTGGACCTCTTCGCGCGTGTCCTGCTCGTCGTCGGCTCGGTGCTGCTGCTGTGGCGGCAGCGGCACCCGGTGCTCGTCGTCTTCGGCACCGCAACGGCCGCGATGATCTATCTCGGCGCCGGATACCCGTACGGGCCGGTCTTCCTGACCGTCGCCCTCGCCTGCTTCAGCGCTGTCGTCGCCGGGCACCGCAGGGCGGCCTGGGCGGCCGTAGGGATGCTCTGGGCCGGGCACGTACTGATCGGGCATCTGCTGTTCCGCTGGCTGCCGCCGGCCCACGACAAGGCCGCGCCCTGGGGGCAGGAGCTCGCGGTCACCGCCTGGGTGGTGGCCATGGTCGCGGTCGCCGAGCTGGCCAGGGTGCGGCGGGAGCAGTGGGCGCGGGAGCGCGCCGAGCGCGCCCAGGCCGCCCGGCGGCGCGCCGACGAGGAGCGGCTGCGGATCGCGCGTGAGCTGCACGACGTACTCGCGCACAGCATTTCGGTCATCAACGTGCAGGCCGGGGTCGGTCTCGCGCTGCTCGACTCCGACCCCGAGCAGGCCCGCACCGCGCTCACCACCATCAAGTCGGCCAGCAAGGAGGCGCTCGGGGAGGTGCGGCAGGTGCTCGCCACGCTGCGTACGCCGGGGGACGCGCCCCGCGCTCCGGCGCCCGGCCTCGACCGGCTGCCCGAACTGGTGGAGCAGGCGGCCGGGGCCGGACTGACCGTCGATGTGCGCGGCACGGCCCCGAAGCTGTCACCGGGTGCGGATCTGGCCGCCTTCCGGATCGTCCAGGAGGCCCTCACCAATGTCGTACGGCACTCGGGTTCGCGCCGCGCGCGCGTGCGGGTCGAGGTCGCCGAGGCGGACGGCGTGCTGCGGCTGTACGTGGACGACGACGGGCCCGCGACCGGCGCCGACGCGGGTGGCAGCGGGAACGGGCTGGCCGGGATGCGGGAGCGGGCCGCCGCCCTCGGTGGCACGATCGAGGCGGGACCGCGCGCGGACGGCGGTTTCCAGGTGCTGGCGGTGCTGCCGATCAAGGTGCCGCCACTGAAGGTGAAGGAGGACCGGTGATCCGGGTACTGCTGGCCGACGACCAGTCGTTGGTCCGCGCGGGGTTCAGGGCGCTGCTCGACGCGCAGCCCGACATCGAGGTGGCCGGGGAGGCCGCGGACGGCGAGGAGGCACTGCGCGGCGTACGCGAACTGCGCCCCGATGTCGTCCTGATGGACATCCGGATGCCCGTGCTGGACGGTCTCGCCGCGACCCGGCGGATCACCGGCGACCCGGAGCTGTACGACGTCAGGGTGGTCATGCTGACCACCTTCGAACTCGACGAGTACGTCTTCGAGGCGATCCGCAGCGGCGCCTCCGGCTTTCTGGTGAAGGACACCGAACCCGACGAACTCCTGCGCGCCGTACGGGCGGTGGTCGCCGGTGACGCGCTGCTCTCACCCGGCGTCACCCGGCGACTGATCGGCGAGTTCGCCGCCCGTTCGAAACAACCGGCCGCCGCCGACGCCCTCACCCGGCTCACCGAACGGGAACGGGAGGTGATGGCGCTGGTCGGAATCGGCCTGTCCAACGAGGAGATCGCCCGGCGCCTGGTCGTCAGCCCGCTCACCGCGAAGACCCATGTGAGCCGCACGATGGTCAAACTGGGCGCCCGCGACCGGGCCCAACTCGTCGTGCTGGCCTACGAGTCGGGGTTGGTGCGGCCGGGCTGGCTCGGCTGAGCCCGGCCGGCGCCGTCGTGCTCGCGGGCGAAGCGGTTCAGTACGCTCACCACGCGCACCGCGAACAGGACGGCGCCCAGTGTCGCGCCCGAGCCCACGAGTATGTCCCGTGCGCCGTCGGACAGTTCGAAGACCCAGGCCGGACCGGCCACGGCTCCGAAGACGACGGCCGCCAGGAACAGGGCGCTGCACAGGGCGTATCCGATCTCCACGGTGACCGCGTCCCGCCGGGCCTGGGTGCCCCGCACGCGGCCCTGCCCCAGATGTTCCATGTCATGTCCCCCGTAATTTTCCATCCGCCGAGTCAAACAGGCGGATGCCCGGCCGGGCAAACCATCCCGGCCGGGCACGGACGCTGACGATTCATTCTCAGTCGCGGGCCGCCACGCGCCGGGTCGCCTCCTCCTCCTGCTGAAGGGACTTGGCGACCACGACCGACCGCCCCGGACGCCGGGTGCGCAGGCCCGGGAGGGTGGCGAGCAAACCGACGAGGGCGATGCCCGTCACCACGATCAGTCCGGGCCGGTAGGCGTCGAGGACGGCCTGCGGTGAGGCGTGCTCGGGGGTGCCCGCGGTGACCACCGCCGTCACGACGGCCAGGAAGATCGCGCCGCCCACCTGGACCGAGGTGTTCAACAGGCCGGAGACCATGCCCTGTTCGTGGTCGTCGACGCCGGTCGTGGCCTGGATGTTGAGCGAGGGGAAGACCAGGGCGAAGGCCCCGCCGATCAGCACCATCGACGGCAGGATGAGGGTGGCGTAGCTCGGGTCGAGGCTGACGCGCAGGAACAGCGCGTACCCGGCGATCATCAGCGCGAAGCCCACCACGATCAGCCGCTGGGTGCCGAACCGGTCGACGATCGCGCCCATCTTCGTCGCGGACAGGGCGACGATCGCCCCCGCCGGCAGGAAGGCCAGGGCGGTGTGCAGCGCCGACCAGCCGAGCAGCGACTGCATGTAGATCGTCACCAGGAACTGGAATCCGACGTACGAGCCGAAGAGTGTCAACGCGCCGAGCTGCGCGCGGATCTGGGGGCCGGAGCGCAGCACACCGAGCCGGATCAGCGGCCCGGCGGAGCGCCGTTCGACCCGGACGAAGACGGCCAGCAGCACGGCTACCGCGAGGAACGACAGCAGGGTGCGGGCCGAGGCCCAGCCGACCTCCGGGGCCTGGACGACGGTGAACACCAGTAGCAGCATCGACGCGGTGCCGAGAATCGCGCCGGGGACGTCGTAGCCGTTGTGGTCCTTCTCGCGTTCGCTGCGCGGCAGCAGCTTCAGGCCCACGACCAGGGCGAACACGGCGACCGGCGCGGGCAGCAGCAAGGTCAGGCGCCAACTCGCCTCGGTGAGCAGGCCGGAGAGCACCAGGCCCATGGAGAAGCCGGTGGCCGCGCAGGTGGTGTAGATGGACAGGGCCCGGTTGCGCAGCGGGCCCTCCGCGAAGGTGGTGGTGATGATGGACAGGCCGGCCGGGGCGGTGAAGGCGGCGCTGAGCCCCTTGACGAACCGGCTGGCGATCAGCAGCGGCCCCGAGTCGACGAGCCCGCCGAGCAGTGAGGCGAACGCGAAGACACCGAGCGCGACGAGGAACACCTGACGGCGCCCGAGCAGGTCGGCGGTCCTGCCGCCGAGGAGCAGGAGTCCGCCGTATCCCAGGATGTAGCCGCTGACGATCCATTGCAGCGTCGAGGTGGAGAGGTCGAGATCCGCGCCGATGGACGGCAGCGCGACACCGACCATCGACACGTCGAGCGCGTCCAGGAACATCGCGGCGCAGAGCACGAGCAGGGTGCCCCACAGCCGGGGGGTCCAGCGTCCGTCGGACGCGGGTGTGGTGAGCGGAGAGGTCATGAAGGAGACAGTACATGCACATGCATTGAGTGCTGGTGCATTTAATGTTGATGCAACAAACTCGATGGGGGTGGGGGCGGTGTCAGATCACGCCGGACTTCTCCTGCCAGAGCGTGGCGAGCGTGGGATCGCCGGTCACGGCGGGGAACGGCTGCCGGTTCCACACGGCCAGATAGAGATCGGCGGCCGGGCCGCTCACCTCGCAGTCGGCTTCCGGCCCCTCCCCGGCAGCGGTCCGCTCGGCGGCCGGCGGCTGTGCCGACAGCCGTACGGTCCACACCGCGTCGTCCCGGTCGGTCGCTCGTACCCGCAGTGTCCGGGGCTCGTCCGTGCGGACCCGGCTCTTGGCGCGGGCGTGGAAGCCGACCAGGAGTTCGTCGATGCCGTCGGTGGCGAGGTCCGGGTCGAGCGGGGTGGGCGTACCGCCCAGGGCGGACTCGGCGTCCACCCGGTGGACGGCGGTCTCATGGGCCTGTCGGCGGGTCCAGAACGCGAGCGGCGACGGGGCGGGCAGGAAACTCCAGCACTCGACGTCCGAGGGCGCCGAGGCGAGGGTGTCGACGAGGGTTCGATGGCCCTCACGGAACCAGGTGAGCAGCGCGCCGCCGTCGAGATCGGGCAGATCACCGAGGGGGCGGGGCGTCGTGAGCCGCTCGGCGACGTACGAGGTGGCCCAGCGGTGCACCGCACCCGTGTGCAGCACCAGGTCGCGCACCTGCCAGCCGGGGCAGGTCGGCACCTTCGCGTCGGTCCCCGCCCGCTCGGCGGCGGCGGCCAGCGACTGGCCCTCCGCGTCCAGGATTTCCAGGAATCGCGCGGTTTCCATCAGGGCGGTCTCCATTCGAGCGGTGTTCATACGGGTGGTGTTCATACGGGCGTTTTTCGTCCCGGCGGTTTTCGATCGGGCGGTTTTCGATCGGGCGGTTCTGGTTCGGGCGGGTTCTGGTTCGGAACGGGGGTGGTTCGGAACTGGGGTGGTTCGGGGAGTGGGGTGGTTCCGGACTGTGGTGGTTCGCTAGCCCAGGAAGGCTTCGGTGGTCGCGACGAACCGGGGCGCGTCGTCCAGCCATGGGAAGTGTCCGGCGCCGGGCTGGACGACCAGCTCGGCGTGGGGGAACAGTTCCGAGAGCTCGGCCATCGCGGGCGGCGGGGAGTTGAGGTCGACCTCTCCGGCCAGTACGAGGACCGGTGCGGCGAGCCGGGCGAGGGCCGCCCGGGTGGCGGCCGGGTCGAAGGCACCTTCGGCAGCGAAGACGGCCGCGGCCTCGGCGTTGCGCTGACCGTCCTCCGCCGCCCGGTGGGCGCGCGCGGCCTCGTCCCAACGGCCGTACCAGAAAGGGGCGATGGCCTGGAAGGTGTCGGCACCGGCCCGGCCCGCGACGAGCGACTCCAGGGCCTCGAACGCCGCCGGGAACCACGGTTCGTCCCGGCGCGCCCGCGCGATCCCGATCCGCGTCTCGCCGGTGACCTGGACACCGACGGCCGCCACGCTCGGGGTGACCAGCGCGAGCCTGCCGACGCGTTCGGGGTACCGGGCCGCGTACAGCACGGCCAGATTGGTCCCGGCGGAGTGGCCGAGCAGGTCCAGCCGGTCGAGGCCGAGATGCTCGCGCAGGGCCTCGACGTCGTCGACGAGGCGGTCGCAGCGGTAGGACGCCTGGTCCTCCGGTACCGCCGACCGGCCGGTGCCCCGGAGATCGAGCATGATCAGCCGCCGGTGCGCGGACAGGCCGCCGAGGTCCCCGAGATAGACAGAGTCCTGCATCGGCCCGCCGGGCAGACAGACGAGCGGCGGTCCCTCTCCGAGGACGCGGCAGGCCAGCTTGGTTCCGTCGTACGCGGAGAAGACAGACATGGTCACGACTCTCGCAGCGGGGTCCGGGCCGGGCAACCGCATTTCGTGCGCAGACCTGCCGTGGACAGGGGGTTTGTCGTGTCCGGCCACCGTCGTGCCCGTGCCCTGCCGTGCCCTGCCGTGCCGTGGCGGGGGCTGTGCCGGTGGCCGTCGTGTCCGGTGACCGCCGTGCCTGGCCGACTCAGCGCCGGCCCCTGCCGTGTCCGGCGGACGCCGGGCCGGTCACCCTCGTGTCCGCCCCTGCCGGGTCGGGCGGACGCTCTGCCGCCCCTCGACTCACCGCGTCGGATGACCGCACTCGCCGACGCCCAACTGCTCCCCGCGCGCGGGCCGGTCGGCGCGCCGGCGTGCACGCGCGGGCCCATGAACTCCTTGCCCATCACGACGAACGGCTGATCGAGACGCGGCGGGCGCTCGGGGAAGGGACGCACAACGCAAGCGCCGTGCTGGGGGAGTTGGGTGGGCCAGGCGAAAGGTCCCCTGCACCGACCTGAACGGCTTCAACCGGATGCTCGCCGTCAATGAGACGGCGGCGCACCTGGATGTACTGGTGACCCGGGGCAGGCCGGGTGCACGAGTTCCGACGGCGTCAACCGGTGCACGGCCGGGCGGCGGGCCATGCCCCGCGGCCCAACAGATCCAGGACGAGTGCGGCGATGTTCCACGCGTCGTCCTCGCCTCGGTGATGGCGTCCTTCGAGTGGCAGTCCGGCTGTCCGCAGGGCCTGGTGCATGCCGGGTTTCCTGCGCAGTCCGTAGGCCGCGGTGAATACGGCCTTGGCGTTGGTGTGGGTGCGCTCCGTTGGATACCCGAACGGGTAGGCCACCCCGTCAGCCTGACTCTGCCGAGCGAATTGCCGACGGTCGTACTCGCCCCAGCTCGCCCAGGGGCGCTCCCCGGCCTCGTACTCCTCGACGAGTATCCGGCATGCCTCGGCGAAGGTGACGCCCTGTTCCACCTCGGCTTGCGTCAGTCCGGTCAGTTCAGTGCAGAAGTCGCTCACCTTCGACCGGACAGGGCGAACCAAGACACGGTGCCGGGACACACGACGCCCTGCCGACACGTCCACGACGGTGAGACCGATCTCGATGATCTCGTTCACAGAGCCGGGCGGCGGCTGTCCGTCCCAGCAGGTGGCTTCCACATCGATGACGTTCAGCAGGGCGGAATCGTGGCGCATGCGGCCGAGGGTAGGGATGCTCGCCCGCTTCCGGTACTCAATTTCCGCATGTCCACGCCGTCCCGCGCACTACCTCCCGGAGCCGTGCCCGTTCTCATCTCGTGTGCCCCAATCCCGGCGTCATCACCACTCGATGCGGCAAGTGGTCGGCGGACAGGCGCAGTTCACGAGGCGCTGACGCGTACGTCAGCAGGGGCGGGCAACCGGTCGTGGAGGCATGGGCGAGGGCTTCCGGGAGAAGCTTCGGTGGAGCCGGTCCGGGTACCGGCCGCGGTCTGGACAGGGGGCCGGACGCGTGGCACCGTCTCGGAAGGCACGGGTGCGTCTTCGCGCGGTACCCCGAGCGGTAGGGCGACATCGGAGTGGGGGAGCATCTGCTCAGCCACCGTCTGCCTGTGAGGATCCATCATGCGCTCTGCCCGCTCCGTCTTGCCGCCCGTCCTGCTCTCCTGCCTGCTGCTGGCGGGCTGTTCGTCCGTCCATGTCGGCACGTCGACGCCGTCCAGTACGCGGAGTCCAGGAGCAGGGGCGCCGGGCACCACCCCGCCGGCCGGCTCGGGCAAGGCGATCGCGGTGGGCGCGGGCCCGCAGAAGAAATACGCGGTGCAGCAGCAGCCGGCCGCGGGCTCCTGCCACTACAGGTACGAGCACGGCGAGCCTCTGGAGGACCCGGCGTGCACGCCGGGCGCGATCTCCCCGGCGGTCACGCAGCAGAACCTGAGGTCGACGATATGCGCGAAGGGCGGCTACACCTCCAAGGTGCGCCCCTCCACGTACGTGACGGGCAAGGAGAAGAAGGCCAACGCCCTCGCGTACGGCTTCACCGGCAGCATGAGGGACGCCGAGTACGACCACCTCATCAGCCTCCAGCTCGGCGGGGACCCCAACGACCCGAGGAACCTGTGGGTGGAGCCCGCCGACCCCGGCCACAGGAAGGGCTCCGGGATCAACAACAAGAAGGACCCGGTGGAGACAAAGCTGCACACCGCGGTCTGCAAAGGGCAGATAAGCCTCGCAGCCGCGCAGCGGGCCATAGTCACCGACTGGACCACCGCCCTCAGCAGCCTTCACCTCGGCTGACGACGGGCCGTCGGCGCGGGTGCGTCGGGGATCGTCCAGGCTGTCCCCGGAGTGGGGTCGGAATGGTCGCGGGCGCGCGAAAGCCCCGGCTGGACGGGGGAGAACAGCCGGGGCCGTGGGGTGGTGACCTGCGGAGGGCGGTCGCCTCTCGGCGGAGGGCTCCATGGGGCTTCAGCCGTACGATCGTCCCCATGGGCTATAGGTGAGGCCCGGGGACACTGTCCCCTCCGCCGGCCACGTACGCATCAACGGCGGGCCGCCTGCGGTTTGTTCCCGCCCCCTCCGACGACGGACTCACGGACGGGTGAAGATTCGGCCGAGTACGCAGGGCGGGGTCGCCCGAGAGGGGGTTCGCCCCGTACGTTCTGTCGGCGGCCACTCCTGTCCGGCCCGTCCAACCTGCCCGGCACGCCAACTCCTCGCCCTGGGAGCCCCTTTGGCCACCGAAAAGAGCAATGACACCAAAGACGCCGCAGGCGTTACAGGCGCCGAACACGCAGCGGGCACCGTGGAACACGGCACCGGGTCCGGCCCGCTCTCCCGCCGCAGATTCCTCCAGGCGACCGCCACGGCCACCGCGCTCGCCTCCGTCGGTACGCCGGTCGCCGCTGCCGGCACGCCCCGCGCGTCAGCCGGTTCGCGCCGCGCGTCAGCCGGTTCGCGTCGCGCGTCAGCCGGTTCGCCGGGCGAGTCCGCTGCCCGTTCGGCGGCGATCAGCCTCACCTTCACCGCCGCCACAGGCGGCTCCGCGACCCTCGCCCCCTCGGGTGAGCGGCTGGTCGCCGAGGTCCAGGGCGTGCTGTGGTCCGTGCCGCGCGGCGGTGGCAGCGCCGTGGCGCTGACCTCGCCCGGTCTCGAACCCACCCGCCCGCAGTTCTCGCCCGACGGCAGCCGTCTCGTCGTATGCGCCTACCGGGGCGGCTGCTTCCACCTGTGGACGCTCAGGCCCGACGGCACCGGGCTCCGGCAGCTCACCGACGGACCGTGGGACGACCGGGGGCCGGCCTGGTCGCCGGACGGCACCCGGATCGCGTTCTCCTCCGAGCGCGGGGGCGACACCGTGACCGGCGCCCCGTACCGCGTGTGGGTCGTGGACGTGCGCAGCGGCGCGCTGACCCGGCTGACCGGGAATCCCGCCCAGGAGGGCCCCGGACAGGACACCGCCTGGGAGGACTTCGACCCTGCCTGGTCGCCGGACGGCGAACGGGTGCTGTTCGTGCGCGCGACCGTCCCCGCAGCGGGCACCCTCCGCGCGGCCACCGTGGCGTCGGTGGCCGCGGACGGGGCGGGCCCGGTCGCCACGGAGCACGCCGACGACTCCGGTGCCCAGCTCCTCACCCCCGCCGTCTCACCCGCCGGACGCCTCGCCCACCTGCGCACCACGGCCGCGCCCGCCGCCTCCTGCACCCTCGTCGTGGACGGCACACCGGTCGCCGTCAAGGGCGACCTTCTCCCGGCACCGCCCCGCTGGACGCCCGACGGGGAACGGCTGCTGCTGAACATCGACGGCCACTTCCGCCTGGTCGACCCGGCCGCGCCGGACGACGGCGAGGAGATCCCGTTCACGGCCACCCTCCCGGTGAACCGGCCCGACTACCGTGTCAAGGCGTACGACTTCGAGGGCGCCGGCGTCCGCCCCGTCCGCGCGCTGCACCTGCCGGCCCTCTCCCCGGACGGCCGGTCCGTCGCCTTCGCCGCCCTCAACGCGCTGTGGACGGCCGGCGTCGAGGGCGGGCGGCCACCTCGCAAGGTGCTCCAAGTCCCCGCCACGCGCTATGTGTTGGCGCCCACCTGGACGTCCGACGGCACAGCGCTGGTGTACGCCGACGACCGCGACGGCCTGTTCACCGTACGGCGCCGCGACCTCGGCTCCGGCGCGGAGACCGTCCTGGCCGGGGGAGGCCGGGTCTTCCCCGCCCTCTCGCCCGACGGGACCCGGCTGGCCTGCCTGGACATGTCGGGCAACCTCGTGGTGCGTGACCTGCCCGACGGCGCCGAACGGGTCCTCGCCGCGGCCCTCGGCGTCGGTGGGCTGCCCGGCCGGCCCAGTTGGTCGCCCGACGGCCGGTACATCGCCCTGTGCGACCGGAACCGGGTCAACCAGCGTTTCCGCGAGGGCTACAACCTCATCCGCGTCGTCGACACCACCACCGGCAGCACCGCCCTGCACGCCGTCGCCCCGCACACCTCGATCGCCGACCGCTACGACTCCGGACCCGTGTGGTCCCCGGACGGCCGCTGGATGGCCGTCGTCGCCGAGTCCGCGCTGTGGCTGCTGCCGGTCCGCGCCGACGGCACCCCCGACGGCGAACCACGCAGGCTCACCAACGAGGCCGCCGACCACCCGTCCTGGTCGGCCGACGCCCGCACCCTCCTCCACCTCGCCTCGGGCACCCTGCGCCTGATCGACATCGCCGACGGCAGTACCCGTACCGTCCGCTTCCCGCTGGACTACCGCAGACCCCGCCCGGCCGACACGGTCGTGCACGCGGGCCGCTTCTGGGACGGCACCGGGCCGGACGTCCGCGACGACATCGATGTCGTCGTCCGGGGCGGCCGTATCGCGGAGGTCGCCCCGCACCGGGCCGGCCGCCCGGCGGTGCGCCGGGTCGACGCGAGCGACCGTACGGTGATCCCGGGCCTGTGGGACGCGCACACCCATCCCTGGCAGTCCACCTACGGCGGCAGGCAGACCGCTCTCCAGGTCGCGTACGGCATCACGACGGCCGTATCCCTCGGCGGCTTCGCCTACGAGCAGGCCCGGATCCGCGAGGCGGTCGCCGCCGGGGCGCTCGCCGGACCCCGGCTGCTGTCCACCGGCGAACTGCTCGACGGGGACCGCGTCGCCTACAGCATGGCCCGCGCCCACCGCACCCCCGAGGGCCTGCGCCGCTCACTGGCACGGGCGCGGGCGCTGGAGTGGGACTTCGTGAAGACGTACGTACGAGCCCCCGGCTGGGTGATGAAGGAGGCCGCCGAGTACGCACACGACCGGCTCGGCGTACGCAGCGGCAGCCATCTGTGCAGCCCCGGCGTACAGCTCGGGCAGGATCTGACGACCCATCTGCAGGCCACACAGCGGCTGGAGTTCGGGCACGCGACCACCGCCACGGGCCGCGCTTACCAGGACCTGGAGGAGATCTACACCCGTACCGACTTCCACCTCGTCGCCACCCCGTTCACCTCCCTTCCCCTGCTCGGCGCCGACCCCGCGCTCGCGGACGACCCGCGCGTCACGACCCTCATGCCGCCGTGGGACACCGCGTTCGTCCGGCAACAGGCCGCGCTGCCACCCACCGCGTCTCAACTGGCGACACTCGACCGTGAGTTGAACATCTACCGGCGGATCCTCGCGGTGGGCGGCCTGGTCGCGCTCGGCACGGACCAGCCGCTCGTCCCGGTGGGCCTGCACCTCCACCTCGCCCTGCGCGCACTGCACCGCGCAGGCCTGTCACCGGCACAGGCGCTGCGCACCGCCACCGTGCTGCCCGCGCGGGTCTTCGGCGCCGACGCCGACCTCGGCACGCTGGAGGAGGGCAAACTCGCCGACCTGACGGTCGTGGACGGTGACCCCTTCACCGACTTCGCCACCCTGATCCGCACCGTGGCGGTCCTGCGCGGCGGCATCCCCTTCGAGCAGGCGGACCTGGTCGACGCCTTCGGGCCCGCCTCGACGCGGCTCGCGGGCCCGGGGCGGTCCATGTCGGCCGAGGACTGGCTGGAAGTCGGTCACCAGATGAGACGCGAGGGATGCTGCGACCCCGGCAGCGGGGGCTGACCGCCGGGGACGGGATCTCTCCGGACGAGGCGAGCGCGCTCTCGATGATGGTCCGCCGGTACATCGCCACCGGCGTGCTGTCGTACGCCGCGCCCGCTCGCCGCCCCCGGCGACCCGGACGGCGCCCGGACCGGGGTCCGGAGCGTCAACGAGTACGCCGCCGAACTGGTCAAGAACCGACCCGACCGCTTCGGCCTCTTCACCGTGCTGCCCTCCCTGACATCGACGGCGCGCTCGCCGAGGCCGTCCACGCCCTGGATGAGCTGAACGCCGACGGCGTGATGGTTCTGTCCAACGCCCAGGGCCGCTGCCTCGGCGACCCGGAGTTCGAGCCCCTCTGGGCCGAACCGGACCGCCGGTCCGCCGTCGTCCATGCTCCCCGAGGGGTGGGGCACCGGCTTCGACAACTCGCGACGGGCCTCCGGTCCACGGCCGGTTACTCTCGGGACATGCGGATTTCCGTTTCCTCGGACATGGACGAACCCGTGGCGCGCGCCCTCGTCGGTCAACTGCGCGACCGCGGCCACGAAGTGGTGACGTACGGGGCGCTGAGACCCGGCGACGATCCGCAGTGGGCCGTCTGCTCGGAGGTGGCGGCCCGCGAGGTCGCCGCCGGGCGCGCCGACCAGGCCGTCGTGTGCTGCTGGACCGGCACGGGCGCGTCCATCGCCGCGAACAAGGTGCCCGGTGTACGCGCGGCCCTGTGCGCGGACGCCTACACGGCGGACGGCGCGCGCCGCTGGAACGACGCCAACGTGCTCGCGCTCAGCCTGCGCCTGACCTCGGAACCACTGCTCAGGGAGATCCTCGACGCCTGGTTCGCCGCCGAGCCGAGCCGGGACGCCGAGGACCGGGAGAACGTGACCCGGGTCGAACGGCTCGACAGCGCGCGGGGCGCCGGGTGAACCAAGGCCCGGCTCCCTCGAACCACGGCTGGTAGTTTTTCACCATGCGTGAAACGGAGCTGTATCTCGGTGAGCCGCCCCACGTGGCGAACGCCGGCGTCGGCGTGCACGGTGTCGCCAGCCGCACCGACGTCTTCCGGCTGCCCGAGCTGTGGCAGTTGCACCTCTACCAGTACGAGGCCGAACTCACCGTCGACGGCACAGCGCACGCGGTCCGTCCGGGCCGGGTCAGCCTCGTCCCGCCCGGCAGCACGGTCCGCTTCCGCTACCAGGGCCGCTCCGAGCACCTCTACGCGCACCTGCGCATCCCGGCCGTCGGCCCCTCGCGCACGGTGCCCGTCGTCCAGGACGCCGGCCTCGAACTCCCCACCCTCACCGGCCTGTTCCTCGCCGGGATCGCCGCCGTGCCGCGTACACCCGAGCGCACCAGAGCCGAGATCTGGACCGCGCTGTGGCGCATCGCCCACCTCACCCCGGACACCGAACGCCCCGGCCCCGGCCCGCACCCGGCGGTCGGCGCCGCCATCGCGTACATCGAGAGCCGACTGGCCGCCCCGCTCACCGTGCCCGCCGTCGCCCAGGCGGCCGGCGTCTCGCACAACCATCTGACCAGGCTGTTCAAGGCCGCGACCGGCGACACGGTGGTCGGCTACGTCCGCCGCCGCAGACTTGACCGCGCCCACCACCTGCTGCGCGCCTCGACCCTGTCCATCCCGGCCGTCGCCGCCTCCGTCGGCATCCCCGACCTCCAGGCCTTCAACAAGGCCTGCCGCCGCGAACTCGGCGCGTCACCACGCGCCCTACGGGGAGAGACGACCATGACCGATACGTGAGGTGGTGAGGTGGTAAAAATTCACCACCTCGCCGCTTTGATACCTCACTGCTTCACGGCCTTCAGGACCACGAACTTGGCGTCGCTCGCGACAAGTTGGCTGTTCCCGAAGAGCTTCCGCAGCTTGATGTGATAGCCGAGATGCCGGTTGCCGATCACATACAGCTCACCGCCAGGCCGCAGTGCCCGCCGCGCGCCCGTGAACATCCGCCAGGCCGTCGCGTCCGTCGTGGCCTGGTGGGTGTGGAACGGCGGATTGTTGAGCACGAGGTCGACGCTCTCGTCCGCGATCCCGGCCAGCCCGTCCCCGACCCGGAACTCGGCCCGCCCGGCTGGCAGCCCGTTGCCCCGGTAGGTGGCCTCCGCCGAGGCCACCGCCTGGAACGACTCGTCGACGAACAGCAGCTCGGCCTCCGGCGCGGACAGCGCCACCGCCGTACCCACCACACCGTTCCCGCAGCCCAGGTCCACCACCCGGGCGGTGCCCGACGGCTCCGGCAGATGCCGGAGGAGGAACCGGGTGCCGATGTCGAGGCGCTCGGCGCAGAAGACCCCCGCGTGGTTGACGACAGGCCGCCCGGACGCGCGGCCGATGCCGTCGGGCAGCTCGTACCGGTACGGCCAGGGACTGGCACCCCGGTCCGGCGAAGGGTCGACCGTGGCGTGGATGAGCCGGGCCTTCCGCTCCGCGAGGGAGGTCCGGGTCGGGCCGACGATCCGCTCGAACAGCTTCAGCGTCGAGGTGTGGATCTCCTTCACCATGCCGGTGCCCACCACGACCGTGCCCTCGTGCAGCGTGGGCGCCAGCCTCAGCAGTTGGTCCTCAAGGAGCGCCAGACTCTTCGGCACCCGCACGAGCAGCACGTCGACCCGCTCCGGCGGCGGATCCTGGGTGGTGAGCAGCCGTACGGAATCCTCGTCCGCACCGGCCCGCCGCAGGTTCGCCCGGGTCGCCTCCTGGGCCAGGAACGAGTCGGTGATCTGTGTCGGCCCGTGCGACCCGGGTGCCGTGGTGAGCGCCGTGGTGAGCGCGCCCCAGCGGTCGCCGACGATCACGACCGTGCCGGACAGATCGGTCCCGGACTCCGCGAGATGCCCGAGGAGGTAGTCGTCGGAGGCGTCCCAGGCACGCAACCGCTCACGCGGGTCGGCGGGGAAACGGGTCAGGGCCAGCTCGGACCAGGGGGTCACCATACGGTCGGTCATCGTGGTCCCACCCTACCGATCCGCAGCTCACACCCCGCAGGCCCGGTCGGGCAGGATGGGAACCATGGACGCCGAGCTGTTTCCCAGGACCCGAACGGAGATCGCGCCGGGCGCGGTCCACGTACCGGACTGGCTGGACGCGGGGCGTCAGCGCGAGCTGCTGGACGCCTGCCGCGACTGGGCACGCCCGCCCGCCGGGCTGCGCACGGTCCGGACGCCCGGTGGCGGCACGATGACCGCCCGGCAGGTCTGTCTGGGCCGTCACTGGTATCCGTACGGCTATGCGAACACGGCCGTCGACGGCGACGGCGCGCCCGTGAAACCGTTCCCCGGCTGGCTGGGCGACCTGGCGAGGGAGGCCACCGCCGCGGCCGGGTACGAGGAGTGCGGGCTCGAACTCGCATACGACATCGCGCTGATCAATTTCTACGACGCCGCAGCCCGGATGGGCATGCACCGCGACAGCGACGAGAGATCGGACGCACCCGTGGTGTCCCTCAGCCTCGGCGACACCTGCCTCTTCCGCTTCGGGAACACCGAGACACGGACCCGGCCGTACACCGACGTCGAACTGCGCGGTGGCGACCTGTTCGTGTTCGGCGGCGCGTCCCGGCTCGCGTACCACGG
The DNA here is from genome assembly GCF_001418565.1 of Streptomyces graminilatus. Lineage (GTDB taxonomy): Bacteria > Actinomycetota > Actinomycetes > Streptomycetales > Streptomycetaceae > Streptomyces > Streptomyces graminilatus. The sequence goes on from NZ_LIQQ01000497.1 coordinate 21,368, forward strand.
GGTGCCACGGGTGTACGAGGGCACCGCGCCGCCGGAGTCGGGGCTGACCCGAGGGCGGCTGAACATCACGCTCCGGGTCAGCGGTTTCTAGGCCGACGCTGCTGTCAGCGCTGGTACGGATCATGGGAGACTCGCTCCCATGAGCGGCAAGGTCGAGGGCACGACTTCAAGGACGCGGTTGGACCGGGGGCGCGGTGCGCTCGGGCCCGCCTTGGAGCTCGTGCACACCGGCCGGGCACCCACCCGGGCCGTGCTCACCGTCGAGCTGGGGGTCACCCGGGCGACGGCCGGTGCGGTGGCCGCCGAACTGGAGGCGCTCGGGCTGATCACCGTGGACGCGCGGCCCGGGGCGGCGGCCGGTTCGCAGGGGCGCCCCTCGCACCGGCTCGACATCGCCGAGGACGGGCCGGTCGTCCTGGCCGCGCAGGTGCACGCGGACGGATTCCGGGCCGCGCTGGTCGGGCTCGGCGGGCGGATCGTCGCCACCGCGCCCGGCTGCGAGACCGTCGACGCCGATCCGGCGAAGGTGCTCGGCTCGGTCGTCGACGCCGGCGCCCAACTGCTGCGCTACACCGGGCGCCGCTGCGTGGGCGCCGGTCTCGCTGTACCGTCGGCCGTCGCCGAACCCGAGGGCCTGGCCCTGAACCCGCTGCACCTCGCCTGGCCGGCCGGCGCACCGGTACGGGAGATCTTCGCCGAGCAGGTCCGGGCCGCGGGCATCGCCGGACCGGCCTTCGCGGGCAACGACGTCAACCTCGCCGCGCTCGCCGAACACCGGCACGGCGCCGGTCGCGGCGCCCGTGACCTGCTGTGCGTGGCCACCGGGCACCGGGGTGTCGGCGGGGCGCTGGTCCTCGACGGGCGCCTGCACACGGGCAGTTCGGGCCTCGCCCTCGAAGTCGGCCACCTGATGGTCAACCCCGAGGGACGCCCCTGCCACTGCGGCGGCCGGGGCTGCCTGGACGTCGAGGCCGACCCGCTCGCCTTCCTCGTCGCGGCGGGCCGTGACCCCGGCCCCGAGGTGTCGCTGCTCAAGCAGGCCAACGAGCTGATCCGTGGCCAGTACCAGGACCCGGCGATCCGTACGGCCGCCGAGACCCTCATCGACCGCCTGGGCCTGGGCCTGGCGGGCCTCGTGAACATCCTCAACCCGGACCGCGTCATCCTCGGCGGCCTGCATCGCGCTCTCCTCGACGCCGACCCCGACCGCCTGCGCGCGGTGGTCGCCGACCGCAGCCTGTGGGGCCGCAGCGGCAGCGTCCCCATCCTCGCCTGCACACTGGACCACAACAGCCTCGTCGGAGCGGCCGAGCTGGCATGGCAGCCGGTGCTCGACAACCCGCTGACGGCAATGGCGTAGCCGGACAGTCGTACAAAGGCCCCCGGCCACGGCAGACCTCGTACAGGCGGGAAGCAGCCGGCAGCGCCCCGCGTACTCCCGGGGAGGTACGCGCACTGCCCCCGGCCGTACGACGACCCGGACCCCCTTCCGGCGCGAGCCTTTGAGTCATCAGTCCACACCCCATCCGGGAGATGACTCGACATGCAGACCCTCGCGAACTGGGACGGCGGCCCCGGGCCGTGGATCCTGTTCTTCCCGCTGATCTGGGCGGCCGTCGTGATCGGCGTCGTCACCGTCCTGCGCCGCACGGCCTGGCGCGGGCGCCGCGGCCCGTGGCGTGCCATGGACGGCCGCCACGGCGCCCAGGACCGCCTCTCCGGCGACGCGCCCCTCGCCGTACTGGGCCGGCGCTTCGCCTCCGGTGAGATCGACGAGGACGAGTACTGGCGCCGCCTGTCCGTCCTGGACGAGCAGTTCGGTGGCGCGGCCGGCGGCCGTGCGGGCAAGGGTGGTGCCGCATGAGCACGGACACCGCCACCGCAACCACCACGACCCGTACGGCGGCCCGGGTCGTCGACGCCGTGAAGGTGTACGGCGCGGGCGACACCGCCGTACGGGCCCTCGACGGAGTGAGCGTCGGCTTCCCGGCCGGCCGCTTCACCGCGATCATGGGGCCGTCGGGCTCCGGCAAGTCCACCCTGATGCACTGCGCGGCGGGCCTGGACACCCTCGGCTCCGGAGCCGCCTTCATCGGCGACACCGAACTGGGCGCGCTCGACGACCGCCGCCTCACCCTGCTGCGCCGCGACCGGATCGGGTTCGTCTTCCAGGCGTTCAACCTGGTCCCGACGCTGACCGTCGCCGAGAACATCACGCTCCCGATCGATCTGGCGGGCGGACACGGCGACCGGGAGTGGATCGACGCGCTGGTCGACGTGGTCGGCCTGCGCGACCGGCTCCACCACCGGCCCGCCGAACTCTCCGGCGGCCAGCAGCAACGCGTCGCTGTGGCACGGGCGTTCGCCGGCCGGCCCGATCTCGTCTTCGCCGACGAACCGACCGGCAACCTCGACTCGCGCTCCGGCGAGGAGGTCCTCGGCCTGCTCGGCCGCGCGGTGCGGGACATGGACCGTACGGTCGTCATGGTCACCCACGACCCGGTCGCCGCCGCCCACGCGGACCAGGTCCTCTTCCTGGCCGACGGCCGGCTGGTGGACCGGATGGAGTCCCCGACCGCCGACCGGGTCCTGGACCGGCTGAAAGCCTTCGAGGTGCCGTCATGACCAGCAGGGCCCTCCCCGCGCACACCCTGCGGGCCACCGTCCGTCTCAGCCTCTCCTCGCTGCGCGCCCACCGGAGACGTTTCGCCGGCACGTTCCTGGCGGTGTTCCTCGGCGTGGCCTTCCTGGCCGGGACCCTGGTCATGGGCGACACCCTGCGGGCGAGCTTCGACACCATGTTCGGCGACGCGACGAGCGGCACCGACGCCGTCGTCCGTGGCGCCGACGCCATCACGACCCCCGGCAACAGCCAGGGCGTACGCCGGCCGGTCCCCACCGCGCTGGTGAAGACCGTCGAGCGGGTCCCCGGGGTCGCCGCCGCCGCGCCCGACATCCAGGGCGCGGGCCAGCTCATCGGCTCCGACGGCAAACCGATCGGCGGCCAGGGCCCGCCCACCGTCGCCGGCAACTGGATCACCGACGCGAAGCTGAACCCGTACCGGCTCGCCGAAGGACGCGCCCCGTCGAAGTCCGGCGAGGTCGTCGTCAACCGGGGCACCGCCGAGAAGGGCAGGCTGAGCATCGGCGACACCACGGTCCTGCGTACGCCCGACCCGGTCAGGGTGACGATCGTCGGCCTCGCGACCTTCGCCGGCGAGGACGGCATGGCACAGGTCACCTTCACCGGGATGACCCGGCCCGACGCCGAGAAGTACCTGACCGCGAAGCCCGGAACGGCGGCGGGCATCCAGGTGCGGGCCGGCCCCGGGGTGGGCCAGCGGGAACTTGTCGACAGGCTGACTCCCGTACTGCCCAAGGGTGTTGAGGCGATCACCGGTCATGAGTCGGCCGAGGAGAACACCGAGATGATCTCCAGCCGCTTCCTGACCGTCTTCACCCTTCTGCTCCTCGTCTTCTCGGGCGTGGCGATCCTGGTCGCGACCTTCTCCATCCACAACACCTTCGCGATCGTCGTCGCCCAACGCACCCGGGAGAACGCCCTGTTGCGCGCACTGGGTGCCTCCCGCCGACAGGTCGCCGCGGCCACACTCGTCGAGGCGACCGCGGTCGCCCTCACCGCGTCGCTGGCCGGCCTGGCGGGCGGCATCGGCATCGCGGCGGGCCTCCAGGCACTGTTCCCGGCCATCGGATTCCCCTTCCCCGAGGGCGACTTGGTGATCAGCGCGCTGTCCATGCTGCTGCCGCTCGCGGTCGGCGTCGTGGTCTGCCTGGGGTCCGCCCTGCTGCCCGCCGTACGCGCCGGCCGTACCGCACCGCTGGCCGCGCTCCGTGAGACAGCCGTCGACAGGTCGGGCGCGTCGTCCGTCCGGGCGGTCACCGGCGCGGGCCTCGCCGCCCTCGCGCTCGCCCTGACCCTGACCGGCGTCCTGGTCCAACCCTCCTTGTGGCTGGCGGGACTTGGCGCAGTACTGGCCCTCTCGGCCTTCGTGGTCCTGGGCCCGGTCGCGTCCACCACGGTGGTACGGATCCTCGGCGGCCCCCTCGACCGGCTGCGCGGAGTCACCGGCGGCCTCGCCCGGCGCAACGCCCTGCGCAGCCCGAAGCGGACCGCCGCCACCGCGAGCGCGCTGATGATCGGAGTGGCCGTCGTCTCCCTGTTCACGGTGTTCGGCGCCTCGCTGAAGGCCACCATGGACCAGACCGTGTCCCGGTCCTTCGCGGGCGACGTGGCCGTGAGCACCCCGTCGTTCGGGGCGGGCGGCAGCGGACTCAGCCCCGGTCTCGCACCCGCGATCGCCCGGCGCCCCGAAGTGGCGGATGCCGTCGGTCTCGGCCGGGGAGTCGCCGAAGTCGACGGCGAGGGACGGGCGTTGACCGTCACCGACCCCGCCGCCCTCGCCAGGGTCTTCGACCTCGGCGACATCCGCGGCTCGCTCGACGACCTCGGCACCGACGGCATCGCCGTCGCCGGGACGGAGGCCGACCACCAGGGCCTGAAGACCGGCGACACGGCCCGAGTCACCTTCACCGACGGCCAGAAGAAGACCTTCACCGTACGCGCGGTCTACGGCCGATCCGAACTCGCGGGCGACTACGTCATCACCCGCGCCGCTTGGGCCCCGCACCGCACCCAGGACTCCGACTCGCTGATCGCCGTCGCCTTCAGGAAGGGCGTCGGCACGGACACGGGCAAGGCGGCCGTCGAACAGGTCGCCGCACGGTACGGCGACCCCGAGGTGCAGACCCGCGGCGAGTACGCCGAGTCCTCGGCGGCGGGCATCGACATGATGCTCACCCTCGTCTACGCGCTGCTCGCCCTCGCGGTGCTCATCGCACTCCTCGGCATCGCCAACACGCTGACCCTCGCGATCCATGAACGCACGCGTGAACTCGGCCTGTTGAGGGCCGTCGGCCAGACCCGCGCCCAACTGCGCGCCATGGTCCGCTGGGAGTCGATCCTCGTCGCCGCCTTCGGCACGGTGGGCGGGCTCGCCCTCGGCGGCTTCCTCGGCTGGGTGCTGGTGAAGGCCTCGGACGGCGCCAGTGACAGCGCCTTCGCCTTCGCGCTGCCGCCCGCACGGCTCGCGATCGTGGCCCTGGTGGGCATCGCGGCCGGCGCACTCGCGGGCCTGCGCCCGGCCCGGCGGGCGGCCCGTCTGGACGTACTGCGCGCCATCGCCACCGAGTGAGCCCGCTGAACACTGAATCGCTGAATCCCCTGAGTCCGATGAACGACTTCCGCTGAACTGCTGACGTACGGACAGCGGTGGGGAGGGGATACCGCTGGTCACCGCCCGGTCAGCCGACAACGGCCGACCGGGCGGGAGCGTGTTCCGGCCTGCGCCGGAGAACCCCCGGCTTGTGTCCCTTGTCGTACGACGGCTCGTCGTACCCAGGGCTGTCGCACAGCAGTTCGCTGAACGGCTGAACGGCGGGTGTCACGGCAGCGGGTCTGGTCTCCGGGGACGCCACCACCGGGGTGAGCGTCGGCAGGGTGAACCACACGACCTTCCCGGACTCGCCGTCGGGCCGCACACCCCAGCTCTCGCTGACCGCGGCGACCATCGCGAGGCCCCGGCCGCAGGTGGCCGAGGGATCCGCGTCCCGCAGCTCGGGAATGCGCGGGTCGTGGTCGTGCACCGAGACCGTGAGCCGGTCGAGCAGGACCTCGATGTCGACGGTGCACATCTTGTCCGGCTGGGCGTGCCGGTGGACGTTGGTCAGCAGCTCGGTCACACCGAGCGAGGCCCGGTCTATCAAGGGATCCAGATGCCAGTAGCGCAATTGCGCGGAGAGGATTCTGCGGACCTGGCCGATCCGCGACGGGAGGGCTTGGAGTTCGACGGTGCAGTGTCTGCTTGGGTGACTGATCACGGCTTGCGACTCCCCGAATTGAGGTCCGGAAGAAGACACGAGATCGGATCCAGCAGAGTGCCCGCGTGCAGTGGCCGCCTGCTGTCTATGGCCGGCGGGCTGGTTCGCAGCGTCATCGCCGGTAAACCCAGAGTGATGTGTGACAAGCGTGGCTCAGGTGAGGGAAACCCGCAACTCGCGGCACGGTTCGCCCGGCGCTGCCGGTGTCCGCGTCTCCCGATCGCCCGGTGCCCGCGCGAGGTGCGGCCCTACTGGCGACACCGCCCCCGCCCTGCTCACCTTGCTCGCTCCGGTCAGCGCCCGTGCCCGGACGCCCTGCGTACGGCCTCGATGAACCGACGCGCCGCGGGTGGTCCGGGGCGGCCCGGCGCGGGGTCGTGTTCTCCCAGGGTCAGCAGGTAGCGCTGGCCGTTGAGGTCCGCGAGCGCCCGGTCGTCGGGTGCGAACCAGGGCTTCGACGCTCGTACCGCCTGCACGGGAGCGCTGTCGATCTCGCTCCCGTAACTGGTGAGCAGCTCCAGCCTGCCGTCGCTGATCCGGACCTGTCCGGCCCGGGTGAGCGACCGCAGCCTCTTCCCGATCCGCACGCCCGTGGCTGTGAACTCCGGCTCCGCCATGATGCTCCGCCCCCTTGTCGGCTTCCGCCGAGATGCGTGGTGATCCCGCGTGGCACGTGATCCAGTGTGCGCCCCCGTGCCGAGCAGTCTGCCCGCCCCCGGCGTCGAGCACCAGTGCGTACGCCGGTCCGCGGCAATCGGTGGAAGCACTCACCGGGATGCGCCCCCGGGC
>NZ_LIQQ01000498.1 GCF_001418565.1 Streptomyces graminilatus
GGACGCGGTGGCCGGCCACCGTCCCCGCGCTACGAGACCCACCCCCGCATCGCCCGGGGCATCTGACACAACCCGCTGAGCGCTGACAGAACTGCCAGAACCCCCCGAGCAAGCCGCTGACCTGCACGAATGACCATGATCACGGTTTCGACAGAACCGAGTTAAAACTCGACAGAACCTCCCACCCACGGGTTGCAGGTTCTGTGACAGAACCGCGCCCACCGAGGTTCTGTCAGGTTTTAATTCGGTTCTGTCAAAGATCACGAACCCGCCGAAACCGCAGGTCAGAGGCCTAGCGGCGAGGTTCTGTCAGTTCTGTCAGCGGATTCCCGGTTCCCACAGGACGTGAGAAGGAGTCCCCACCGTGGCCCGCCCCGAAAAGCTCAAGCTCGCTGAAGTCCTCAAAGAGATCAAGATGAGCCGCGCGGCGTTCTACCGCATGCGCGCCCGTGGCCAAGCCCCCCGCACCCACACGCTCCCCAACGGCCAACTCCGCGTCAAGCGCACAGACCTGGACGCCTGGTGGGAGAAATGCGGAGACCGCACCGCAGCCTGACCCAACCCCGCACATCAGCCAAGGGCCCGCCGAACGGCGGGCCCTTCTCCGTGGGAGTCGCATGCTCACGTACGACGTAGATTTCTGGTCCATCCGCAAGCGATCCGGACGCCCGAAGCCCTTTGAGGTGCGGTGGTTTGTCGGTGGTCGCTCCCACTCAAAGAGCTTCAAGCTCAAGACGCAGGCCGAAGGCCGCCTCTCCGAACTCATGACCGCGCTGCGGGAACGCGACCAGTTCGACCAGGAAACCGGTCTGCCGGCACGTGAGTTGGCAGCCCTCAACTCGCCCACCTGGTACGAGCACGCAACCGTGTACGCGCTCATGAAATGGCCGCGCGCCGCCGCCAAGCATCGGGCCGGCATCGCCGAATCGCTCGCCGTCGTGGTCCCCGCTCTCGTCACGACGAACCGGGGTGCTCCGAAGGCCAAGACGTTGCGGGCGGCCCTCTACCAGTGGACGTTCCGCGCGGTACCGGGCGCTGATGGTGAGCTGATCGCTCGCCATGTCGCCGAGGAACCCCCGGAGGACATCCGCGCCGCTCTGTCGTGGCTCTCCGAGCACTCCATGAAGGTGAACGCCCTGGAGAACCCGGAGTTGCTCCGTCCCGCCCTGGACGCACTCTCACGGCGTATGGACGGCCGCAAGGCGGCTGAGAACACCCTGCGGCGCAAGCTCATGGTCCTGAGCAACTTCCTGAGGTACACCGTGGAGGAGAAGGGACTCCTGTCCACCAACCCCCTCCAACGCGTGGACTGGTCGCCCCCCGAGACCGACGACGAGATCGACTTCCGGTACGTCCCCGGGCCCGCGCAGGCTCGCGCGCTGATCGACGCCGTACGTACCGCCGGACCCCGTGGCGAGCACATGGCAGCGTTCTTCGGGTGCCTGTACTACGCCGCGATGCGCCCCGGGGAGATCGCGTCGTTGAAGCGCTCGAATTGCACATTGCCCCCGGACACCGAGGAAACCGCCGACCAGTGGGGAGAGTTGCTGTTCGGGGAGAGTCGCCCCGAAGTTGGCGGCGGCTGGACGGATGACGGACTGTCGTACGAGTCGAGGGGGCTCAAGCGTCGGGCCCGCAAGGCGACGCGATCCGTGCCGATCCCGCCGGCCCTGGTGAAGATGCTCCGTGACCACATCGCCACGTACGGCACCGCGCCGGACGGTCGACTCTTCCGAGCGGCGAGAGGCAGTCGCGTGCGGTCCACCGAGTACTGCGATCTGTGGAGCGCCGCCCGGGTCAAGGCGCTCACCGAGCAGGAGGCGGAGTCGCCGCTCGCCGACGTGCCGTACTCGCTGCGGCACGCCGGTGTCTCGCTGTGGATCAAATCGGGGGTGGACCCCGCAGAGGTCGCGGCGCGGGCAGGACACAGCATCGCGGTGCTCTACCGCTTCTACGCCAAGATCCTCAAGGGCGATCAGGGCCGCTCAAACCAACTGATCGCCAAGGGTCTGGCCGACGACGAGTAGCCCGGTTCCTGGCCCGCATATGGCCCGTACGCACTGGTCAAAGGTGGGACACAGGCGAGACAGGGTGAGACAGGGTGAACACAGAAGGGGTGCCACATCGGAGGGTGGCACCCCTTCTGACCTGCAACGCATATGACCTGCGCGGAAGCGGTGAGATTCGAACTCACGGTGACATCGCTGCCACGACGGTTTTCAAGACCGTTCCCTTAGGCCGCTCGGGCACGCTTCCCCGCGCCGGGCTTGATCGGCTCGGCGCGGAACAAGAGTAACGGGTCCCCACGCGCGCGTGTGGGTCAGTTGTCGCCCACTCGGGAGCCCAGGGTCAGTTCGACCGTCTTTGACTTGCCGTCGCGTTCGTAGGTGAGCTGGACCTTGTCGCCGGGCTTGTGGGTCCAGATCTCGCCGATCAGGGTCGGGCCGCTGTCGATCACGTGGTCGTCGAGCCTGGTGATGACGTCACCGGGCTTCAGGCCCGCCGCGGCCGCCGGACCACCCGCCTCGACGGGCTCCGGGGTCTGCGTGCTCTTGTCGCTGATCTGCGCGCCGCCCGTGCTGTCGGGCCCGGTGCCGACCGACGCGCCGATCCTCGCGTAGACCGGCTTGCCCGTCTTGATCAGTTGCTGCGCGACGTACTTGGCCTGGTTGATCGGGATGGCGAAGCCCAGGCCGATCGAGCCGGACTGGCCGGTGCCCAGGCCCCCGCTGTTGGAGGACTGGATCGCCGAGTTGATGCCGATGACATTCCCCGCCGCGTCGAGCAGCGGGCCACCGGAGTTGCCCGGGTTGATCGACGCGTCCGTCTGCAGGGCGCTCATGTAGGAGGCCTTGCTGCTGGCGCTGCCGTCGCTGGAGGCCACCGGGCGGTTCTTGGCGCTGATGATGCCCGTGGTCACCGTGTTGGACAGGCCGAAGGGGGCGCCGATCGCGATCGTCGAGTCGCCCACGGCCACCCTGTCGGAGTCACCGAGGGTGAGCGGCTGGAGGTCCGACGGGGCGTTCTTGAGCTTGATGACCGCCACGTCGTAGCCCTGCGCGTGGCCGACGATCTCGGCGTCGTACTTCTTGCCGTTGGGGAAGGTGGCCGTCAGCTTGCCGCCGTCGACCGCGTCCGCGACGACGTGGTTGTTGGTGACGATGTGGCCCTGGGTGTCGAAGACGAAGCCCGTGCCCGTACCGCCCTCGCCGCTGGTGCTCTCGGCCTCGATGGTGACCGTGCTCGGCAGGGCCCTGGCGGCGACGCCCGCGACCGTGCTCGCGTCCCGCTTCAGGTCGCCGCCGGCCTGCTGCGCGGCGGAGACCGTCGTCGACGTGGTGGAGTCGTCGTGGTCCTTGGCGAGGGTGTAGCCGACGCCGCCGCCCAGGCCGCCCGCGACCAGCGCGGCCACCAGCACCGCGGCGAACAGCCCGCCGCGCCCGGACTTCGGCTTCGGCTGCTGGTCGTACGCGGCGCCCCAGGGGGTACCTGTGCCTGCGCCGCCCGCGCCTGCGCCTGCGCCGTACATGTACGCCGGTGTCGCCGGCGGCTGGGGCGGCGGCCAGGCGCCCGCCTCGGGGCCCGGCCCGGCACCCGGTCGTCCCGCCTCCGGCGCTCCCGCCGACGCGTACGCCGGTGCCTGGCCCGCGTACGCCGGTGCCGGCTCCGGTGCGCCCGGGGGCACCGGCGGGAACGGAGTCGTCGGGGCCTCGGGCGCGGTGGCCTGCGGGGAGGCAGCAGGAGATTCCACCGGCACGGGAGGTGCGGACGGGGCCGGGGGTACCGCAGTGCCCTCGTTCTCGGTGCTCACAGCTCTGTCTCCTCGATCCACGGCTGTCCTTCTCGGTCGCACTCGGTCACATCCGATGACACGTGCGCGTACCTGTTCGTACGGCCGCGGTCGGTGCGTGATTCAGCTGTGCGTGTCCTTTTGTATGCCGTCAGCTTTTCCCACGGGCCGTCAGGGCACCATAAGCGGTGCCTGTGGGTCCGGGGTCTTTCTTTATATCCGACAATTCACATAAGCATGTGTAGCTGTTACGCGCGCGGGATGCCCACCGCACCACAACCGCCATCCGACGGTGGCACCATGACGCCGTGACCCACGCACGACAGCACCCGATCCAGGTCGTCGCCCACAGAGGAGCCTCGGAGGAGGCACCCGAGCACACACTGGCCGCCTACAAGAAGGCGATCGAAGCCGGCGCCGACGCCCTGGAGTGCGACATCCGGCTGACCGCGGACGGCCATCTCGTCTGCGTCCACGACCGGCGCGTCAACCGTACGTCCAACGGCCGCGGCGCGGTCTCCGCCCTGGAGCTCGCCGATCTCGCCGCCCTGGACTTCGGTTCCTGGCGCAACCGCGACGAGGCCCCCGACTGGGAGCACCGCCCGGAGGACCGCGAGGACACCTCCGTACTCACCCTGGAGCGGCTGCTCGAACTCGTCGCCGACGCCGGGAGGCCGGTGGAGCTGGCCATCGAGACCAAGCACCCCACGCGCTGGGCCGGCCAGGTCGAGGAGCGGCTCCTGTTCCTGCTCAAGCGGTTCGGGCTGGACGCCCCGGAGTCCCCGGACGATTCACGGGTACGGGTCATGAGCTTCTCGGCGCGCTCGCTGCACCGGGTCCGGGCCCAGTCGCCGACGCTGCCGACGGTCTATCTGAACCAGTTCCTCTCGCCGCGGCTGCGCGACGGCCGGCTGCCCGCCGGGGTCCGGATCGCCGGCCCCTCGATCCGGATCGTGCGCAGTCACCCGGCGTACATCGAGCGGCTGAAACGCGCCGGACACCAGGTGCACGTCTGGACCGTGAACGAGCCCGAGGACGTCGACCTCTGTGTCGGCCTCGGCATCGACGCCATCATCACCAACCGCCCGGGTCCGGTCCTGCGGCAACTGGGCCGCTGACCGGCCGCGCTCCCACGACAAACTCCAAAAACCCCGGAAATCCCGGTCGCGGGCGGGCTCTTACCCGACTCCGACCGGACTCCGACCGCCGGTTGCCGCCGGGACTCTTGACCTGGCGGCCTCCGGTGCGCAAACCTCCACCTTCGGCCATATCGTCGAAATCCAGCCACCCGGTTACAGGGAGTGCACCGGCGCGTTCGATACGTGTTCGATCATCACGAGTGCGTCACCGAAGGCGGAAGCGGCGGTTTCCGGTACAGGCCAATGGGGCATTCACACCGTGGCGTGGGGCAAAGGAGGTCTCGGGGGTGGCGTTGGTGGTGGCACAGGAGGTGCCCACGTCGTCGAGCATGGCCGTTCCCCATGGCCCTGCGGGCGTGGGGAAAGCAAGACATCGGATGCGCGATCAGTTGCGTGTGGGCGGTGTGCCGGAATCGGTCATCGACGACGCGGTACTGATCCTGTCCGAGCTCTTGAGCAACGCATGCAGACACGGTCGGCCACTGGGCGAGGCCCTGGCCGGCGACGGCGACGTCCGGGCCGCCTGGCGCGTGGACGGCGGCGGCAGACTCATCGTCGAGGTGACGGACGGCGGCGGTCCGACCCGCCCGGTTCCGGCGACCCCCTCGGTGACGGCGCACGGCGGTCGCGGGCTGAACATCATCACGGCGCTGGCCGACGACTGGGGCGTCCGCGACGACACCTACGGCGAGGTCACGGTCTGGGTCGTCGTCAACGACGACGTCCACGACCGGGACGCCGGCCACCGGCGCACCGACTTCGCCACCCGCATCACGGCCCGCTCGATGTCCGCGATACCCGAGCTGGACTTCGCGGACGCGTTCGACGACATGGACTGAACGGGCGGCATGGACTGAACACATGGGCTGAGCACATGGGCTGACCCAATGGGCTGACCCAATGGGCTGACCCAATGGGCTGACCCAATGGGCTGATCCCATGGACTGACCCCCATGCCCTGACCCCATGTTCCGACGGCGTACTCCGGCGGCCGGACATGTCCCCGGGCCCGGACGCCGGCGTACGGTCCGGGTCCACAGGTCCTCCGTCGGCGTACGGTCCGTGTCCACAGGTCCTCCGTCGGCGTACGGTCCGTTGTCCACAGGTCCGGCCCACGGCATACGGTTCGTTGTCCACAGGGTCCCGTCGGCCGTCGTACGAGCGGCTAGGCTCGCGCCAGTACGAGACGAGCCGTAACCGGGAGACACCCACGATGGCCAAGAAGCGACCCCAGACGAAGGCCTCGCGGCCTCAGCCGTCCGACCGGGAGATCCCGGTTGTCGGCGCCCGCGAACCCTGCCCCTGCAACAGCGGCCGGCGGTACAAGGCCTGCCACGGCCGGGCCGCCGCGCACGCGGTGACCGAACTGGTGCACAGGCCCTTCGAGGGCCTGGCCGGCGAGGGCGACTGGGTGGCCCTGCGCGAGCTGGTCCCCGCCGCCACCGTCGAGCTGACCCTGAAGGACGGCCTGCCCGAGGGCGTTCCCTCGGTCACGCTCGCGACGGTCCTGCCGATGGCCTGGCCCGCGCTGCGCCGCGACGACGGCTCGGTGCTGCTCGGTCTGCAGAACGACACGGCGTCCGGCGACATCAGCCGCGACCTCGCCGACACCCTCCAGCGAGCGCTCACCGCGGAACCCGGTACGCCCGTCCAGGGCCGCCGCGCCCCGGCCGAGGGCCCGCGGCTGCAGGACCTGCTCGACCCCGAGGGCGCCTTCGAGCCAGTTGTGCACACGGGCTTCGAGTTCTGGGTTCCGGACGCGGAGAACGCCACCGCGGACGTCACCGCGTCCCTGGAGCGGGCGAACGACGCGGCCATCCCGACCGTGAAGCTGACGGGCGTCGACGCCGCGTACTGGTGCGAGACCCCGGACAAGAACCACCTGCGCTGGGTGATGCCGCACGGCGAGGAGCAGTTGCTCGACGCCCTCGCGCGGTTGCACGCGGCCGGGCAGTCCAGCCTGGGCGAGGGCACCCGCCTGGTGGGATCCTTCCGGGCGCACGGCCTCACCGTCCCGGTGTGGGACCTGCCGACCGGCGTCACCGCGGACGACGTCGAGAAGCCCGCCGCCGAGTTCGCCGACCGTCTCGCCACCGCGCTGGCCGCCGACACCCCGCTCACCCCGGAGGAGCGCCGCGCCCGCGGCGGCCTCACCAACCGGCAGGTCACACTCAGCTGACGCACAGTCGGATCCGTCCGCTTCGCGGGGGGTGACTCCGGTCACAACTCCCCCTGAGAACAGCGGAATCGGTGTCCGAATAGCCGAGATCGAATTTGCGAACCGCCGATCTCTTGTTAGCGTTGCGGTAGCCCGGTTGCTGGTGCATCCCCCGTCGCCAGCAACCGGGTCTTTCTCTGCCCGGATTTCCCACGCGTTGTGCACGGCGTTCTTTACGAAACCGCCCCGCGCGTCAACTCCCCTCGGGTGCCCCGGAGTTGCTCCCCGAGCGCAGCAGCAGCGGACCTTGTCCGGCCGCCGTCTCTTCCCCGGTCGAATTTCCCGCCGAATTCCCCGCAGCCGCGAACTCCGCGACCGCTGTGTAAGCCGCCGGCTCGCCCGCCGTGCGCTCCCTGGGCGTCTCGCACACCCCCGGCTCGTCCTCCGCGCCCACCGCGCACCGCAGTTGCACGGTGCGGGCACCGGGCCCCATGAGGCTCAGTACGGACGTGAGCGCGTGGCCGGTCGCGTTGCGGTAGTAGGTGCGCGCCCAGGTCTCCTCCCCCTGCGAGAGGACACAGGTCTGCGCCTCGATGCCGTCGGGGGAGGTGAGTTCGGGACCGCAGCGGGCGGCCGTGGCGAGCCCCAGGCCCAGCAGCAGCGGGGAGCCGGTGGGATCAGTGGAATCCGTCGGATCGGTGGGACCGGTGGAATCCATGGAGTCGGCGGGGGCGTCGGCGGCCTCTCGCGCCTTGCCGTCGCCGGGGCCCTCCCGGGGGCTGTCCTGCGGTGTCAGGGAAAGGAGGGCGGCGCGGTCCGCGTCGCCCACGGGCCCCGCGGAGGCCACGGCCAGCGGCAGCGCGACCGTGAGCGCCACGATGCCCGAGAGCGCGAGCAGACGGAGGTTCATGGAGGTGAAGATAACGACAGGGGACGGGCGCCCGGCTGCCCGCGCGCCCGACACCCCTACAACTCGGGCGCGCTCACACCCGTACGAGTGAGGGCCTCGACCACGGCGTCCACCACGGCCTCGACATCGGGTACCCAGGGGGAGGCCGAGCCGGGCAGCGGTGCGCGCTCCCAGCGGATCCCGCCCTGGCCCGTCTCGGACGGGGGCAGTGCGATGTAGCCGCCCTCGCTGTGGAAGCGGAGGGAGCCGGGGACGAAGTCCTTCGCGTACAGCAGTTCGCCCAGCTGTTCCATCGTGTACGGCTTCACGAGCAGCGACCAGCGGGTGGGCGCCGCGACGACCGGACCCAGGCGCATGCCCTTGCGGTCCAGCGCCTTGAGGGCGCGGGCCGCGGCCGGGGCCGGCAGGCTCACCGCGCACGGAGCCTCGCCGCCGGTGGCGAGGATGACGGGAGCCGTCGGCCGGTTCGTCCACCACCAGCGCACCATGCGCTCGTCGGTGGTGGCCGCGAGCAGACCGGGGTCGAACGGGTGAGCGCCGGGGACCGTGCACTCCGGATCCGGGCAGCCGCAGCGGGCGCGCCCCTGTGGATCCGGTGCCACGCCCGGGAGTACGGGCCACTGCCATTCCGTCGCGAACGTCAGCGCCGCGCCGAGCATCTCAGGCTTCCCGCCGTCACGCCGGGACAGGAGCCTGCGTCGCCTTCCGAGCCTTCCGAGGATCTCGCGCATGAGCGCTCGTTCCTTTCCGTTGCACGCCTGGCAACACCGTGGGCCACATCACACCATGTGCAGATCACTTCACTGTGCGTATCTTCTGGCGCATCCCAACCGGTGGGAGGCAAGGGGCAGCCCCCTTGTTGTGCGCCGAGCGCCGAGCGTTGGCTACGTCCGCGTCCATACTGCGATTTTCAAAAGCATGGGCATGGCGCGGGGTGGCGGAGTCTGGCGTTTTGCCGTCCCGCGTGTTCTCTCCGCCTCCGCCAAGGGAGGATGGGGCACGGTCGTCGGTGGATAGGACGCCCGGGTCCGTCGCCAGGTTCCGGGCGGTTCCACAACCACCCCTGGTCTTCACCGAGAACGTACCCATCGAGACCGCTGTGACGCTCCGTCGAACCAGGCCAGTCGACCTCAATAACCCGCTACCCGAGTCAGTTTTAGGCCAACTTTGCTTTTCCGCAAGGGGACCCCGGCGAACTCATGGACACCAGGAATACCGGCAGGACAATGCTGGACATCCCCTCACGAGTGCGTGTACATGTGGAGACACTGCTAGCGGCGCAGAATCACATGGGGGTTTGCGATGCTATTGAGCAATAAGCACCGGTCGAAAGGCCGGACGCCATGAACGCCCCTCACCTCCCGAAAGTGGCTGGAATCGATGCCACGGTCCCCTCGCCCGCACAGACTGTCGCGCCCGCGCCCGTAACCCCTGACACCACGGACACCCCGGCGGACACACCCGCCCCGGCCTGCCCGAACGGCCCCGGCATCCTCCTTCAGGACCGCCTCGCCGGCTGGGTGTCCGACCTCACAACGCTGCACGAGCTCACCGAACGGCTGGCGCGCACGTCGGTACTCGCCGAAGCGCTCCAGGAGCTGCTGAGCGCCGGAGCCGCCCTCGTGGGCGCCCGGCGCGGTCTCGTCGTCCTGGAACCCGGTGACGGTCTGGGTCCCGACACCACCATCGGCCTCGGGCTGGCCCGCGCCGACCTCGGGCACATCGAGACGATCCCGCGCGGCGCGATGCCGTACGGGCGGTTTCTCGACACCGCCGCCGATCAGCCCGGCCGTGAGAGCGAGATCACACACCCGGACCTCCTCGCCGAGGACGGTCTCGACCCCCGCCACCGTGAGGTGGCCGCCCGCCTCGGCTACGCGGCGAGCTACGCGCTCCCCCTGACCACCGAGTCCGCGGACCGCCTGGGCGCGGCCGTCTGGCTGTACGACGAACCCGCGGAGCCGGTCGAGCGGCAGCGGCACCTCGCCGGCCTGTACACGCGGTTCGCGGCCGAGCACCTGGCGCGGCTGGTCGAGGTGGAGCGCACGCGCGCGTGCGTGCGCACGATCTCCGAGGAGCTGCTGCCCGCCCGGCTGCCCCGGACGGCCGGCGTCCAGCTCGCCGCCCGGCACCGCACCGGCCCGCGCGGCGGCGGCGACTGGTACGACGCGCTGCCGCTCCCGGACGCGGCCCTGGGCCTGGCCGTGGGCGCGGTGACCGGCTCCGGGCCCAGCGCGATCGCCGCCATGGGCCGCCTGCGGGCCTCCCTGCGCGCGTACGCCGTGATGGAGGGCGAGGACCCGGTGGCGGTCCTCTCCGACCTGGAGCTGCTGCTGCGGCTCACCGAGCCCGCCCGCTGCGCCACCGCCCTGTTCGCCTACTGCGAGCCCGCGCTGCGCAAGGTCACGCTGGCCGGTGCCGGGCACTGTCCGCCCCTGGTGATCGGCGAGCGGCGCACGGAGTTCGTGGAGACCACCGTGTCGGCGCCGCTCGGGATGCTCGCCTGCTGGGAGGCGCCCAGCGTGGAGTTCCGTACCGAACCCGGAGAGACGGTTCTGCTCTACACCGACGGGCTGCTGCACCGTACCGGCGACCCCGTGGACCGGGCCTTCTCCCGGCTGCACGCGGCGGCGGCGGGCGTGCCGAGGCAGCTCCGGGACGATCCGGGCGCGATCGCGGACCACGTCCTGCGGAGCATGCTGCCGGACGAGCTGGACGCGTCGGACGGTCAGGAGGACGTCGTACTGCTGTCGGCGCGGTTCGAGTGACCGGCCGGTCCTTCTTCGCGCTTCGCGCCCCTGGGCCCCGTTCCGTACGACCGTACGATGGACGGGGTCCAGTGCCGTATCGAGGAGGATGACCGTGGCGGACGAGCTCATTCCGGTGACCCCGGAGACCGAGACCGAGCCCGAGCCCGAAGAGCCGATCAAGCCGCGGAAGAACGGCCTGTACCCGGGCGTCTCCGACGAGCTTGCCGAGAACATGAAGTCCGGCTGGGCCGACACCGAGCTGACTGATCTGGAGCCCGTCGCGCAGGCCGGTCACACCGCCGCCCGCCGTGCCGCGCTCTCCGCGCGCTTCCCTGGCGAGCGGCTGGTGATCCCCTCGGGCGGTCTGAAGACCCGTTCGAACGACACGGAGTACCCCTTCCGTGCCTCGGTCGAGTACGCCTATCTGACCGGCAACCAGACGGAGGACGGCGTCCTCGTCCTGGAGCCGGTCGCCGACGGTCACAAGGCGACGATCCATCTCCTTCCGCGCTCCGACCGCGAGAACGGTGAGTTCTGGCTCTCGGGCCACGGTGAGCTGTGGGTCGGCCGCAGGCACTCGCTCACCGAGGCCGAACAGGTGTACGGCATTCCGGCCTCGGACGTCCGTGAGCTGGCGGATGCGTTGCGCGAGGCGACCGGTCCGGTGCGGGTCGTACGCGGGTACGACGCCGGTATCGAGGCGGCGCTCACCGACAAGGTCACCGCCGAGCGCGACGAGGAACTGCGGGTCTTCCTCTCCGAGGCGCGACTGGTCAAGGACGAGTTCGAGATCGGCGAGCTGCAGAAGGCCGTCGACTCGACGGTGCGCGGGTTCGAGGACGTGGTCCGCGTCCTCGACAAGGCCGAGGCGACCAGCGAGCGGTACATCGAAGGGACGTTCTTCCTCCGCGCGCGGGTCGAGGGCAACGACGTCGGCTACGGCTCCATCTGCGCGGCCGGTCCGCACGCCACCACGCTGCACTGGGTGCGCAACGACGGGGCCGTGCGCTCCGGTGAACTGCTGCTGCTGGACGCGGGCGTCGAGACGCACACGTACTACACGGCCGACGTCACGCGGACGCTGCCGATCAACGGCACGTACACCGAGATCCAGAAGAAGATCTACGACGCGGTGTACGACGCCCAGGAGGCCGGGATCGCCGCGGTCCAGCCCGGTGGCAAGTACCGGGACTTCCACGACGCGGCGCAGCGGGTGCTGGCCGAGCGGATCGTGGAGTGGGGACTTGTCGAGGGACCCGTGGAGCGGGTGCTGGAGCTGGGGTTGCAGCGGCGGTGGACGCTGCACGGCACCGGGCACATGCTCGGCATGGACGTTCACGACTGTGCGGCTGCGCGCGTCGAGTCGTATGTGGATGGGGTTCTGGAGCCTGGCATGGTGCTTACCGTTGAGCCCGGGCTGTACTTCCAGGCCGATGATCTGACCGTGCCTGTGGAGTATCGGGGGATCGGGGTTCGGATCGAGGACGACATCCTGGTTACGGAGGACGGGAACCGGAACCTTTCCGCTGGGCTTCCTCGTCGCTCCGATGAAGTCGAGGCGTGGATGGCGCGGCTTACGGGTTGAGTTTCGACTGCGGGTGAGTCGTGGCTGGTCGCGCCCACGCGGCGGTAGCCGCAAATTCAACACAGCCCCGCGCCCCTAGGGGGTTGGTGTGGACCTCTATCTGGAAGCCGACCTTTCCGACGGGCGCCGTGCGGGGCTTGAGCGGGCCCTTCGGGATGCCGTTCGGGACGGGCGGCTCGCGCCCGGGGCCCCGCTGCCCGCCACTCGGCGGCTTGCCGAGCAGCTCGGGGTTTCGCGGGGGACCGTGAAGGCGGCCTACGACCAGTTGGTCGCCGAGGGGTATCTGACCGCTCGGCAGGGGGCGGGCACGCAGGTTGCCCCGCTGCCCGTCTTGGACGCCGAACCGCCGGAGGCACACGCACGCGCGCGTGTGCCCCGGTTCGATCTGCGGCCCGGGAGTCCGGACGTCGGGACGTTCCCGGCGGACGCCTGGTCGCGGGCGCTGCGCCGGGCCGTCGCCTCGGCGCCCTCCCTGGCGTACGACTACGGCGATCCGCGCGGGCGGACCGAGCTGCGGACGGCGCTGTCGGACTACCTCGGGCGCGCCCGAGG
>NZ_LIQQ01000499.1 GCF_001418565.1 Streptomyces graminilatus
GGGCGGGGGCTGGAGCCGGGGGCGTCCCGGTGTGGCACACGTCTTCGCCTTCTGGGAGAGCCGCGCCTTCTACGACTCCTTCATGGCCCGATCCCATGACCGGCTCGCCACCGCGCAGTCGGGCACCTTCAAGGACCAGCAGGTCAAACTGTTCGACCACCGTTTCGACGTGAAGACCGGCTTCGAGCCGCGCTTCACGGACTCCGACCTGGTCAGGGTGGCGCACTGCCGCGTCCACGAGGAGCGCGCCGAGCACTTCGCGCTGATGCAGGAGAAGGTCTGGAACCCCGCGATGGCCGGCTCGCCCGGCATGGTGCGCGGGCTGTTCGGCGAGGCGCCGGGGCACGAGTTCCTGATCCTGTCGATGTGGCGGTCGGCCGCCGAGCACGGCAAGTACCGCGCCGAGCGGATCGAGCGGTTGGCGCTGCGGGCCCAACTGGAGGCGGATGTCGCCGCTCTCGCCGGGGACNNGGTCGGCGCCGACCCGATCTAGGGTTTTGGCATGGTAAGACCACGGCGCATCGTCCTTGTCCGGCACGGCGAGTCAATGGGCAATGCCGATGACACCGTCTACGAGCGCGAGCCGGATCATGCCCTCGCCCTCACCGAACGCGGCTGGCGACAGGCGGAGGAGACCGGCAAACGGCTGCGGGAGGTGTTCGGGCAGGAGCCGGTGAGCGTCTACGTCTCCCCCTACCGTCGAACACACGAGACCCTGCGCGCGTTCAACCTGAACGCCGACCTCGTACGGGTGCGCGAGGAGCCCCGGCTGCGTGAGCAGGACTGGGGCAACTGGCAGGACCGGGAGGACGTACAACTGCAGAAGGCGTACCGGGACGCGTACGGGCACTTCTTCTACCGCTTCGCCCAGGGGGAGTCCGGCGCCGACGTGTACGACAGGGTCGGCGGCTTCCTGGAGAGTCTCTATCGCAGTTTCGAGGCCCCGGACCATCCGCCCAACGTGCTGCTGGTGACCCACGGGCTTGCCATGCGGCTGTTCTGCATGCGCTGGTTCCACTGGACCGTCGCGGAGTTCGAGTCGCTGTCGAATCCCGGGAACGCGGAGATGCGGATGCTCGTTCTCGGGGACGACGGCAGGTACACCCTCGATCGGCCCTTCGAACGCTGGCGTGATCCGGAACCGTATGAAATCACCGGTTAGGGTGGCGAAGCGATGACCGTTGACCCCTCTCCTCGGGAGCCCCACGAGCCCCACGAGCCCCACGAGCGCCCGGAGCCTAGCGAGCGACTGGAGCGCGCCCTCGCCAGTCTGCGCGGGCTCGCGGTCGGGGACGCGCTCGGGTCGCAGTTCTTCGTACCCGGGAACCACCCGCTGCTGGGGCACCGCGAGCTGCCGCCCGGCCTCTGGCAGTGGACCGACGACACGGAGATGGCGTGCTCCGTCGTTGCCGTGCTGGCCGCCCACCAGCGCGTCGACCAGGACGCGCTGGCCCATTCCTTCGCGTGGCACCACGACTTCGACCGAGGGTACGGCCCGGCCGTGAACCGGCTCCTGCGGCTGGTCCGGGAGGGCGGCGACTGGCGCGAGCTGGCGTCCACCCTGTTCAACGGGCAGGGGTCCTGGGGCAACGGCGCGGCCATGCGCATCGCTCCTCTGGGTGCCTGGTACGCGGACGACCCGGAGCAGGCGACCCATCAGGCGGAGATCTCCGCGTACCCCACGCACCAGCACCGTGAGGCCGTGGTGGGTGCCATGGCCGTCGCCGCTGCCGCCGCCCTGGTGGCCGGTCCGGCAGGCCCGCCGAGCCCCGGCGCGCTGCTCGACGGTGTCATCGCGCTCGTCCCGAGAAGCGCCGTCGCCGCCGGGCTGCGGCGGGCCCGGGACATGCTCGACTATGCCGACGCGGGCACGGTCGCGGCCGTACTGGGCTGTGGCCGCCGTACGTCGGCGCACGACACCGTGCCCTTCGCTCTCTGGTCCGCCGCGCGCGCCCTCGGTGACTACGAGGAGGCGTTCTGGGCGACGGCCCAGGTGGGCGGCGACGTGGACACGAACTGCGCCATCGTGGGCGGCGTACTCGCGGCGGGGAGGGCGGGGGCGCCGCCACGGCTGTGGCTGGAACGCACGGAAACACTGCCGGACTGGGCGCCCCCAGGATCGGCTTAGCGGACCTTTGGGCGCGGGCAGGGCCATCCTGCTCGCCCTGCTCGCCCTGCTCGCCCTGCTCGCCCTGCTCGCCCTGCTCGCCCTGCTCGCCCTGCTCGCGATGCCGCCGTGCGCGCCGTCCGCTCGGTCCGTCCCCGCCGTCGGCGGGCATGGGCGCCGGACGCCGTCCGTGCGGTGCCGCATCCTCGCGGGGGTCCTGTGCCTGCCGTACGGCAAGCAGGCGCTTGGTCCGTTCTCGCCGTATGCCCCGCCCTGACGCCTGGTCCCGTCCTGGCCGTACGTCGTTTTGGAGTCCGGAGCGGGCACGGCCGGCGTTGTCGGCCGCCGGCCCCGGCAGCGGTGCTCTCGGGCCCGCTGCCGGGGGATCACGTGGTGCCGGCCGTGCCCGCCAGGGCCTCCAGGTCGCTCTTGCGGACGCGGATGACGAAACAGGCGACGGCGAGGGCCAGCACGGCCATCGCGGCGGCGGGGATGAAGGCCGTGGAGATGCCGTGGGCGAGTACCTCGTGGCTCCAGGGAGCGGGGAGCTGCTTGGTCCTGGCGAACTCCGCCTTCTGTCCCGGTGTGGCCTCGGCGAGGAACTTGGGCACCTGTTTCGCCGCCTCGTCGCGGCTCGCCGCGCCGAACACGGTCGTCAGGATGGACAGGCCGAGCGCGCCGCCGATCTGCTGCGTGACGTTGAGCAGCCCGGACGCGGCGCCCGCCTCGTGCGCGGCGACCCCGGAGACCGCCGTCAGGGTCAGCGTCACGAAGTTCAGGCCCATACCGAAGCCGAACACCAGCATCGGCCCGAGCACCCCGCTGACGTACGAACTGTCGGGAGTGATGAGGGCCTGCCAGCCGAGGCCCAGCGCGGCCAGCGCGGAGCCGGTCACCATGAACGGTTTGGGCCCCAGGACCGGCAGGAACCGCTGCGCCAGGCCCGCGCCCGTGGCGATCGCGAAGGTCACCGGCAGGAAGGCGAGGCCCGCCTCGATCGGCGTGTACAGCAGCACGTTCTGCACGAAGAGAACGATGAAGAAGAACATGCCGAACATCGCCGCGGCCAGGCTCAGCATGATCACGTACGTGCCCGAGCGGTTGCGGTCGTCGAACATCCGCAGCGGGGTGATCGGTTCCTTGGCGCGTGTCTCGACCAGGATGAAGACCGCCAGCAGGGCCACCGCCAGGCCGAAGGACGCGATGGTCAGGCCGTCCCGCCAGCCCTTCTCCGCCGCGCGGATGAAGCCGTAGACGAGGGAGGCCATGCCCAGGGTCGAGGTCAGCGCGCCCAAGAAGTCGAAGCGGCCCGGGTGGCGTTCGGACTCGGCGATGTACAGCGGCGTGAGAAGCGCGATCACGAGACCGATCGGTACGTTGACGAAGAGCACCCAGCGCCAGTTGAGCCACTCCGTGAGCATGCCGCCGGCGAGCAGGCCGACGGCGCCGCCGCCCGCCGAGACGGCGGCGAAGACCCCGAACGCCCGGTTGCGCTCCGGGCCTTCGGCGAACGTCGTGGTGATGAGCGCGAGGCAGGTGGGCGAGGCGATCGCGCCACCCACACCCTGGAGGGCCCGCGCGGCCAGCAACTGCCAGGGTTCCTGGGCGAGCCCGCCCAGCAGGGACGCGGTGATGAACAACAGGATGCCGGTCAGGAAGACCCGGCGGCGGCCGAGGATGTCACCGGCCCGGCCGCCGAGCAGCAACAGTCCGCCGAAAGTGAGCGTGTAGGCGCTGACCACCCAGGTGAGATCGGTCGTGCTGAACTTGAGGGCGCCTTGAATGTGGGGGAGGGCGATGTTCACAATCGTCGCGTCCAGTACCACCATGAGCTGGCAGGCCGCGATGACGGTGAGCGCGATGCCGGGATGCCCTTCCCGGCGGGCCGCACCTGGTTTCCGGTCCTTCAACAACGAAGAGGTAGTCACTGTTGGGCCCCCATGAGAGCACTAGTGAACGCTTGCGTTCACNNCAGTGAACGCAAGCGTTCACTGAAGTCGCCGCGATGCTGTGCACCGGTTGCCCGGGTAATCTCGGCGATTCACCCCACGGGCGATCCCCTCAATACCGACAATCGCCATAAATACTTGCACTCTCTGCTCCCTCGTGCCCGCTGGAGACACTCAGATGGCTACTTCGCGCTGGACGGCCGCTCCCGTCCGGGCGGCCTCCTCCCGCCGGCGCGGCGCCGTGCTCGAACGCGCGATCCTCGACGCCGCGCTGGAGCAGCTCGGTACGGTCGGCTGGAACGGGCTCACGATGGAGGGCGTCGCCGCCGGTGCCCAGACCGGCAAGGCCGCGGTCTACCGGCGCTGGCCCTCCAAGGAGGACCTCGTCGCGGACGCGCTCCAGGCCGGCCTGCCGCGCTTCGGCCGGGCGCCCGATCTCGGGGGCGTCCGGGACGACCTCCTCGAACTGTGCCGGCAGGTGCGTGAGGCGCTGTTCTCGCGCCCCGGATTCGCGCTGCGCGCGGTGATTCACGAATGCGACAGCCCGCAGGCGGAGCGCTTCCAGGGGGTGATCTTCGGAGGGCTCGTCGAGCCCATGGTGAGGCTCCTGCGGGAGATCGTCGACCGAGGGATCGCAAGGGGGGAAGTGCGTATCGACGCTGCCAATGGCTACGTTTTCGATGCCATTCCGGCGATGATGATGTACCGCTCCAAGATGTGCGGGAGCGAATGGGGGGAGCGGGACATCGAGGAGATGATCGACCAGTTGATGGTTCCGCTGCTGCGGGCGGACGGCATCTGAGGTTCGTTCCGAAGATCGCCAGGGCGTGTCCTGCGGCGATCGTCGAGTTGCCCGTCAAGTCGCCCGGGGCGACCGGGGTGTCGGGCGGGGTTCCGGGCGGCGTAGGCTAAGACCGCCATGCCGTACGAAGCACCCACCCACACCGTCGAGCGCTCCCTGCGCGCCACGACCGGAGCGAAGGTCATCGCCGGCGTCGACGAGGTCGGGCGGGGCGCGTGGGCCGGTCCCGTCACCGTCTGCGCGGCGGTCACCGGTCTCCGGCGGCCCCCCGAGGGGCTCACCGACTCCAAGCTCATCGCGGTCAAGCGGCGTACCCAACTCGCGGACGTACTGCGGGAATGGGTCACGTCGTACGCGCTGGGGCACGCCTCCGCGGAGGAGATCGACGAACTGGGGATGACGGCAGCGCTGCGGCTCGCCGCGGAGCGGGCCCTTGAGGCCTTGCCGGTCCGCCCCGACGCGGTCATCCTCGACGGTAAGCACGACTACCTGGGATCGCCGTGGCAGGTCCGTACGGTGATCAAGGGTGACCAGTCATGTGTGGCGGTCGCGGCGGCGTCCGTGATCGCCAAGGTTCACCGCGACAAAATGATGGCCGAACTGGGTATCGACCATGCAGACTTCGGGTTTGCGGCCAATGCCGGGTATCCGTCGCCCGTGCACAAGGCCGCGCTGGAGGAGCAGGGTCCCACCCCGTACCACCGGCTGTCATGGGCGTATCTTGATGCGCTGCCCCAGTGGCGGCACCTCAAGAAGGCCCGCAGTTGGGCGGACGGGAACGCGCCGGAGATCGAGGGCCAGCTCGGCTTCGACTTCTGACAGTTCCGTTCGCGCTCATGTGCCACCCGCCGACGCGAGTCGCACCGGCGTTTGATAAATATCAAGTCATGCCTCTCAGTCCCGAGGAGCCTCAGATTCACGAGAGTGCCCAGGGTCCCCGCGTCGCTCCGGCCAGTGGCCGCAGCGCGCCGACCCCCCGTCCCGTACCCGGCCCGCGCCCCGTGGCTTCGCCGCGTCCCGGCCGTCCGGGTCCCTTCCGGCCCACCGCGCCGGCGCAGCGCGCACCGCACGACGCGCCCGCGGCCGTGGCTTCGACCGCGGGCGCGGTCAAGCCCGGGCCGTCCGCGGCTCCGGCCGCTCCTGTCCCTTCCAACCCTTCCGCGTCTGCCTCCGGGGTCCCGGCGGTCCCGCAGATCCAGTTGATCCCGGCCTCGGCCGAGGGCGCGCTGGACGCTGCCGAGGAAGCCGTCGACCTGCTCCTGGAGTCGGGCCGGGCCCCCGGAGAGGTGCTGGTGATCACCACCGGCGATCCGCACCCGTGGGCCGCGCACGAGTTGTCCTTCGGTGAGGGCCCGTACTGGGCGCAGCACGACGCGGGCGACGACGTCTTCTACGCCGACGCCGCCGCTCTGAGCCGTGCCGCCTCCCGTCCCGTGGTCGTGGTCGCCGTCAACGGCGGCGCCGGTACGGCGGTCGCCGAGGCGCTTCCCCTGGCGCTCGGCCGCGCCGGTGCCCTGCTGATCTGCTGCGGAGACCCGCAGCAGATCAAGTCGGTGCTGGGCGCGGGGGTCTGAGCCGGTTCCGGTTCACCCGAGCGGCTTCGGGAACCGTCCCGGGTCGGCCGGTCCAGCGGCATCGGACCGGCTGACGGAGGGTCGCTGAAGCGGCGACCGTACGGCGGGCGATCCGGCATACCCCGACGCGGACGCGCCGGGCTGCCGGTGGCTGCCGTGCGGCGCTTCGTCATGTCCCGGTCCAGGTGGTGCGAACGGGACCGACGGGATGAACAGCCCAAGCGAATCGCATGGGTGACATGGGCGACGGGTGCACGCGCACGCGTGCACCCGTCATCTGTGCGTCCGTCATGTGTGCTGCGGCTGGCTGCGGTCCGGACGATTCGTGCCGCCCTTGTACGTCCACATGCGGGCCATGTGCGGGATGTCCGCCGTCGTACGTCGTACCGGCGGACGCCGTTGTCCGCGGTGGTCGCCTCTTCGCGCGGTCCTGTGTGTGGGTGGGCCTTTGCGCGAGCCTTTGTACGACGTGGACTTCGTCCCTGGCCGGCAGGTGCGGCCGTACGCCGTGGCCAACCCCTGGAGGGGCGTCGGGCAAGCGCGTTGTCCGCTGGGCGTCCGGGTCAGCGGGCCGCCGCGCGGCGCAGGATGTCCGAGGCGGCGCCTCCGGTGCGGGGCATAGGCAGGGCCGGCGGTGTCTCCGACATGGCGAAGGGCTCCGGTGGTGAGTCCGCGTTCGGGCGGCGCCCGCCGCGCCCCTCACCGAGCACCTGCCAGCCGTCCCGGGTCAGTGTGATGTACGCGCCGCAGCGCAGCCCGTGCAGGGTGCAGGCGTCGCGCAGACCCCACATCCACGCGCCGTCCTCCTCCGTCCAGCGGGAGTCGCCGTCACGGCAGTAGAGCAGGACCGCGGTGCGCACCGGGGTGCGGCGACGCAGATCGTGCGGGACGACTCGACGCAGTTGCGCGAGCAGCGAGTTGCGGAACATCCAGCCGTCGGCCGGTGCCGATCTTCGGGTGAACGAGGCGCTCGCACGCAGACGTTCGTCCGGATCGAGGACGGCCACGATCGCGGTCGCGGGGCGGGGAAGGTGCCGCGCGTGCAGTCCGCTGACGACCTCGCGGGGATTGCGCAGCAGGGGGATCCCGGCCGCGGCCCACTCCGCGGGTTCGAGCATGCGGGCTGCTGAGTTGGTGGAAGCGGCGGACAGGTCGGCAGACGTCGACATGGATGCCGCGGGGGACGGAGCGAATCCGAAGGTCACGGTCCTCCCTTCGGCTACGCGCCCGCACTGCGGGCGGGAGATCGGACTTGGGGGAGCGCACACCGCGGCGGAGCCCTGCCGGACCACGGACACGCCGTGCGGGGAGCGGACTTCAATTCTCGCTGTCGAACTGGGTTGCGGCAACGAGCAAATGGGGCCACCGACCGGCTTCTGGTGATCTGTGGATTATATCCCTGCCAGACGTGTCATTTGTAGACGCCTGGGGTAGCCGGGAACGTGCTGTTGGTCCGCTTGTTCGGGTTGGTTCACTTTCTCGTAATCGACGGTGTGAGGGCGGGGACCAGTGGGGACACCCCCCTGCGCGCCGGTCCGCCGTCACCCCGGTCCGCCATCGCGCGGGTCCCCCCTGGCGTCGTGAAATCCTCCGAAAGGGGGACCGGCCCACCTCCGGGGG
>NZ_LIQQ01000005.1 GCF_001418565.1 Streptomyces graminilatus
GTCGGGGCTGGTGTCGCGGCCGGGGTCGGGGGCGAAGCCGTCCCAACTGCCGACGAGGTGGGGGTCGGTGTGCTCGTCGCGTTTGCCGGGGCCATACAGGTAGACGAGCAGGCCGTGGGTGCGCGAGCCGCGTCGGATCTTGGGGACCATCAGAGGCGCTTCTTCACCAGGGTGTCGGCTGCGTCGTCTACGTGGGCCAGGATGCGGGTCAAGGTCGTGAGGGCGTGGTCGAGTTCGCCGGGGCGGGGCTGTCCTCCGGCGTTGTAGACGAAGGCGATCTGGTTGATGTTGTTGCCGACACGGGAGATGGCGGTGCGCAGGGCGGCGAGCTCGTCGATGGCGGCGTCGACCTGTTCGTTGGTGTGCGCGGTGGTCGAACCGCGGGCGACGGCGAGGCCGGCGACGGCGAGGAAACGGGCGACGGTGACGGCGCGCTGCTTGGCGGCGGCGGTGATCTCGGTCTTCTCGGTGTGTGACAGGCGGGTGGTCGTCTTGTGGGTGCGCTGGCTCGGGTTGCGGGTGCGTCGGCGCGGCTTGCGGTCGGGGAACGCGGGTTGGCTCGTGCTCTGTTGCTCGCGCGGGGGGCGGTCGTCTGCTTCTCCTCCCACGGCCGGCGCCCCCTGGTGCCGGGAGTCCGGCTGGTCCCCGTGCGCCCTCGCTCGGGGACCAGCCGGACTTCCCCCGCCCCCCTGGGCGGGGGCAAGTGCATACGACGGGCCGTAGGACCGTCGTATGCGACAACTTGCTCCGCCAGGAGCCGTGTTGGGGTCACGCTGCGGTCCGGACGTGGTGGCCACCGGGTCGTTGGCGGTCACCGGCCCGTCTCCGCGTCCTGCTGGTGGATGCCGCGGACGACTTCCTCGATCCAGTCCATGGCCAGGACCGGGTGGTGCAGGGTCCAGGGGCGGCTGTGTCGGTGTCGTTGCACGGTCCAGGTGCTGTCGGGACCGGATTCGGCACGGTGGAGGTGGCCACGCTGGTGCAGGACGGTTAGCCAGGAGTCCACCTCTGACGGTGTGGCGGGGTTCGTACGCATGGCGGTGCTCTCCGGTTCCTTCAGGAGGTCGTGGGGCGCGTGTCCAGGGGCGGGTGACCGGCCGAGGTGTCCGGCTGGTCACGCGCCCCATGTGGTGTGCGGTCAGTTCCGGGAGGTGGTGACCGACTGTCCGTGCTGCTGGCGAAGCTGGACCATCAGGGCGGTCAGCGTGTCGCTGGACAGCGGGATCTGCTGACCGCGGATCGCCTGGGCGACCACCTTGCGGGTCAGCTTGTCCTCGGCCCTGACCGCTGACCGGGCTATCTCCAGGAGCTCCTCGGTGTCCGGGTCAGGTCGCCGGTCACCGGTTGGCCGGGTGTCCGAGTCAGTGACCGGTGGCGGAGCGACCGGCCGACCAGTGACCGGCGGGAGGTTGTCCGGGCGACCGGTGACCGGCTCGTTGACGGGCTGTCGGTCAGTGACCGCCGGGGCGGTGTCCGGCTGTCCGCCCAGGTCAGTGGTGTTGAGCTCCCGGTCGCGGTGACCGGTGTCCGGGTCGTTGCTGTCCTCCGGGGCGCTGTCCCCGGTCAGTGTCCGGGGGGCGTCCGGGGTCTGCTTGTCCAGGGACAGGCGGGGCCGGTCCGTCAGGGCAGTGACCGGCTGTCCGGCGTCGACCTGACCGGGATGTGGCTGCGGCTGGCCAGCCCGGTCAGCCCGAGTGACCGCAATGCGCTCGGGCTGACCGGGGTGACCGGCCTGACCGAGGTCGTCGCGGTCACTTCGGTCACTGTCCTTGACCGGCCCCCGGGCGATGAGGATGTACAGGTGGACCGCTCCGGCCAGTGCGAGCGGAGCGATGGTGGACAGGACGGCGACCACCGTGTCGCCGAGACGCAGCCCGTTGGCCGAGGCGTTCTCTTCGTTGAGCCTGACCGCGTGCAGCGCGTTGGCCCAGATGCTGGCGGCGGTGGCCGTGCCAAAGAGGGTCCAGACGTAGAGCCGGGCTCGCAGCGGTGCTTCGCGCAGGACCAGCAAGGCGCGGATGCCGTAGGCGATGAACCCGTCGATCACCAAGGGGAAGAGGTAGGTCAGCAGGCCCCGGACGTGGATGGCGACGGCCATCTGCTGCAGGGCGTCGTACGACAGGGCGCATCCCGCACCGCCGAGGGCGATGACGACCGCGCGGTCCCACCCGGTGACGTGCGCCGTGCTCGGCGCGCTCACGATGCTCACGCCGCCGTCCCGAAGTCATCGCGGCCCAGGCGCTCGCCATCGGTCTCGGGCGGCGGGGTGGTCTTCGTGGTCTGCTCCAGGTCTCGGTTGCGGATGGCTCGGCGGGTTTCGCGGTACAGCTTCTGGGCGTGTTCCTCGGTGATCTTCAGGAGCCAGGCGAGGCGCTGTTCGGTGAGGCCGTGGTGGTATGCGGCGTGGACGACCGCGCGGCGCTCGTCCTTGGTGAGGTGGACGTCGCGCCCGGCGACGGTGGCGTTGACGCGGCTGTAGTCGAGGCGGTGGGAGAGCTTCGCGTGCAGCGGCCCGCGCTCCTCCTCGGTCAGTCCGCCCCGGATGCCGTTGGTGTCGCCGCTCTCCAGGGCGGCGTCCAGGCAGGTGCGGCGGACCGGGCACTGGCCGCACAGCGACTTCGCGGCGGTGATCCTGTCGGTCTCGTCGGGCTCCGGGAAGAAGATTTCGGGGTCCACCGGGTTGTGCTCGGTGCTCTGGCAGACGGCCTGGTCCTGCCAGGTGTGGTCACCGAGCGACCGGTGGCGGGCAGGGCTGATCGTCGTGGTGGTCATGCGGGTTGCTCCGATCGCTCTCCGCGTGCAGTGGCGTCGGCGGAGGAGTGCGCTGGGTCGGGAGGTGCATGGGGCGGCGCGCTGAAGGCGCGGCCCGGCGTGGCGGCCTGCGGTGGATCAGGCGGCGGGGTGGTGGCGTCTGCGGTCGACCGGCTCGAACTCGACCCGGGTGGTCATCTGCGCGAGTCGGGAGGTGACGCGGTCGCCGAGGTAGGCCCGGAGGTCCTTGATCGCCAGGTTGGTGGTGATCAGGGTCGGGAGCATGTGGTTGTACCGGCGGTTGATCAGCCGGTACGTCACTTCCTCGACCCACTCGGACGCCTTGGCAGCGCCGAGGTCGTCGATGATCAGCAGCGGGCACCGGCTGACGGCCGCCAGCTCCCGCTCGCTGTCGGCTCCTGGCCGGGGGCGGAGGTCGGCGTACAGGTCGGCGGCGGTGGTCGCGCGCCAGCGCACGCCCACTCCGGTCTTCACCAGCTGTCGGACCGCGCCGTACGCCTGGTGGGTCTTGCCCGCGCCGACTACCCCGGCCATCAGCAGGCTCGGGCCGGTGGTGACCTGCCGGCGGGCTCCGATGCTCGGGGCAACGGCCTGCTGGGCGACGTCCCGGGCCCAGTCCAGGACCTGCGGGTGGTCGGCGACCGCGCCTTGGTAGCGCGGGGGCATCGCGGCCAACAGGGCGTCCAGCGGGGAGTAGGGCTCGGGCTCGTCGGCCAGGGCGGCGACGGCTACGGGGTCGATGTTGCGGGCGGCCAGGATCCGGGCCATCCGGTCCAGGGTGCCTGCGCCGCCGAGGGTCTGCGGGTCGCGGGTGTGGGTGCGCATCACAGCTCCTCGGCGTAGGCGGCGGCAGCGTCGACCGGGTTGGTCCACGCCTGGTGAGCGGGCACGGTAGGCCGGATTCCCGGCCGCGCCAAACCGGCGGACCGTGCGTTCATGGCGTCGTTCACGAGGCTCGGCAGGCGGCTGGGGTGGCCCTGGATCTCCGCGAAGCGCCGCAGTCCGGCGCGGACGTGCTCCGGGGCGATGCCCTCGCCGAGGAGCTTCTTGGCGATGCGCCCGAGGTGTCCGATCACGTCGCTGGGCGGTCGCTCGTCGCACGCTGCGACGTACTCGCCGATCAGGTCGTTGGCCGAGACGGTGGCGTCGGGCGCTGTGCGCCCCGTAGGGAATGAAGATCCAGGATCCAAGATCCTAGATCCAGGCGCCGAGCCCTCTCCGAGGTTTCGGGGAGGCTTCGGAGAGTCCTCGGGGAATGCCGTCTGACCTGCGGGTTTCGCGCCGGGACGGTCAGGGGTGCCAGCGAGGCCGACGAGGGCGTCCTGTTGTGCGGTCGGGCCCTCGCGTCGGGCGGCGGAAGGCATCGGAGCGGGCCGCGCGGGCAGATCGAGGGCTCGGGGAGCGTTCGGCGAAGCCTCGGCGAGCCCTCGGGTAGGGGTGGGCGACGCCTCGGTACGCCTCGTGCAGGTCCCCTTGCAGGGGCCGCACCGGTCAGTGGCGTGGTGCTGCGGGCAGGAGGGCAGTCGGGACTGGCTGGGTTTGTCGATCTTCTGGTGCTCGGACCAGGTCACGATGTGGAGGTACCGGCGGCCGTCGCAGCCGGTGTACCGGCAGATCAGGCCCGCGTTGGCGAGTTGCTGGAGGTCGTCCTCGACGTGGACTGAGGTGTGCTCGGCCCGCAGGGGCCAGAGCAGCCCCGCGATGATCGCGGCGTTGTCGCGGTGGCGGCCGTGGTCGTCGGCCTGGGTGAGGAGGCCGAAGAAGGTCCGCTCGGCCTCGACGTTCACCTCGGCGAGCGACTCGGAGACGAACGCCTCCGGCTTGATGGTTCGGATCCGCGCCATGTCAGAGGCCCCGACTGACAGCGGCGAGGTCGCTGCGGGTGAGGGTCGCGGCGGCGAGGTCGAAGGTGTGGGGCCGGGTCCAGTCCGCGTCCGGCCAGACCCGCAGGACCCATCGGGCCGTGATCCTTGCGGTCGTCCGGCTCAGCTCGATCGTCTCCCCGTCCGCGTCCTTGGCGATGGCGTGCGGGTGGGGCCACGTCTGCTTCGGGTCGGTGAGGCTGACGCGGATGGTCGCCGCCCCGGGGATCATGTCGGCGAGCTGTGCCGCGAGGCGGTGCTGGCGGGCCTTGTCCGGGCATGCCAGAGTTCCGCTCGGCGTGGCGAGCATGCGATACTCCGTTGTTCGTAGGAGTGCGGTGCGGCGGTTCTCGTGCAAAAGCCCCGCCGCCCGCGAGATGTGAATCGGTGCCCTTGGGGGGGTACCGGCCCGGCGCTTGGGAGTTGGTAGCTCCCGGGCGCCGGTTTTCTTTGGTGCGCTACGTCACGGACCGTGCGCTCGCATTCGCACCACCCCCTTCCTCCCTGCCTTCCATCTGCTCGTTCCGCCCCTCCCCGGGTCGCTGCCCGGCGGGGGACGACGAACATATGTAGACACCCGCGAACAAGTCCATCCCTGGCCCTAACCCGTCGCACAGGGCTGGCGACAGCGGGTATCGGGGAAGGTGCTCCCGCGATCGGTCGACAACGACTGGGTACCGAATGCGACGGCGCGTTGCGCAAGTAGCCACGACAACGCAACATGCATAGAGGTCCTCCAGGGGCTGGCACACTTGATGCTCGGGGCCCGATCAACAGGTGCGATACAGGAACGTACGTTAGTTGCGCGAATGTATCAAGCCTGGATTACAGTTGCCACAAACGCCGCCCCGACCAGCCTGACCGCCACGCTGCAGGAGTTCATGTGACCCCACGTCAGTTCGACGGCAGTCGCGTGCGTGCCGTCCGGCGGGGCAAGGACCTTGGCCAGAAGGAGTTGGCGGCCAAGGTAGGTGTCAGCGGCCCGACTGTCGCGCGGTGGGAGAGCGGCCAGGACTTCCCCAAGGGCGAGAAGCTCCCAGCGATTGCAGCGGCGCTCAGTCAGCCGCTCGATGTTCTCTTCCCCCACGACGGCCCGCCGGACCTCCAGCTCCTAAGGTGCGACGCCGGTCTCAGCGTGGCGCAAGCCGCTGCGATCATCGGTACAAGCCGCGTCCCAGTGAACAATGCCGAATCCGGCCGACGCAGGCTGAGCGATGCTTACGTGCAGCCGCTCGCAGAGGCGTACGGGGTGACCGAAGCGGATTTGCTGGCCGCCCAGGACTGCTCGTTCGACCTTCGCTCCAGGACCTCGCGCGACGACCAGGCACCCGCACCCCTCCGCACGATCGGAGAAAAGATCAACTATCTCCTGCAGTACGGGTACGTGGGCCAGGAAGCGCCCTCTGACGAGGAAATCGCGCGGGTCGTCAATGATCACGCAGGCGTGACAGCTGTCACAACCGACGACATCGTCGCCCTTCGCACGGGTGCCACAACCGAGGCTTCCGACGCAGTGCGTGCCGGCCTAGCCGAGGCGCTCCAGGTCGACGCCGCTCTCTTCCAGGACGACGCCGAGGTCGACCCTGCGGCCCGCGAACTCCTGGAGGCGATCCGCTTCCTTAGCTCGATTCACCGAGGGCAGATCCTCGGCCTGGCTGCCCGCGGCAACAGCGGGGGCCTGTCGGCCGGGATGATGGCCAACATCAACGAACTCGTCGGAGAGCTGAAGCACAAGCTGCCAGAGGTGCAGGACGGGGAGTGACGGCACCCGCGAGCTTGCGCATCCGAGACGTTCCGCTCTGCAGGCTGCGCGTCTGCTGCGGGCCGTCGTCCGAGCGTGGAGCAAGTCGGCACGAGCTACGTCACAGCCGGACTGGTGCCGACACAGCTAAGGGACTACGGCGTCGCCCCAGGATGGGCGACGCCGTAGTCCCTTAGCTGTGGCTATGACCTCTGGGCACAGGACGCCCGTCTAGCTACGACCCGGCGAGGTCCACGCCGAGCAGCTCGGAGAGAGTGGCTACCGTCTGCTTGGGGTCCTGGTTGTGCACCCCTGCGAGGCCGAGCTGCTCTGCTGCCTGAACGTACGCTTCGGTGTCATCGACGAAGATGCACTGCTCGGCCGGCAGATCCATGAGCTTGAGCGTGATCTCGAAGAGGCTCGGGTCAGGCTTGCGCATCAGGTGCTGCTCGGAGATCACCACGACGTCGTACAGCCGCTCAAGCTCGTAGCCCTCGTACAGGTCCCACGGAGCCAGCCCCACGCTGTTGGACAGGATGGCCACCTTGATCCCGGCTCGCCTCGCCGCGGCAGCCGCGTTGATCAGCAGCGGCTCAGGGCGAAGGTCACCGAAGATGCGACCCATCAGACCATCGGGGTCCACACCAAGCATCTTGCCGGCGAACGCGTTCCACTCCGTCTGGGAGACGGCTCCGCGCTCAAGGTCGCTGGTGATCCGGACGCCTTCGTCGTCCCTGTACAGGGCCCTTAGGCAGGCGCCCTGCGGAAGTCCCTCGCGCTGCTCGAAGGCAAGCACTGCAGGCAACAGGGGGGTGGTGAGCACGCCTCCGAAATCGAGGATGAGGCCAGTGCAGCGGTTGGACATGCGGGAACTCCATTGCTGGGATTTCGGACGTCCATCCAGACTGCGGACAGCGTCACAGACTCGGCTGTATATGGCGACGACAACACTGTGCGTCACGAGGCCAGAGTCCATTCATCACTTACTGGGCGGAACAGGGCCTATCAGTCCGTTCAACCCACGGTACCAGTCCAGTTCGTGCAGTCGAGGGTGCCGAATCTCACTCACAAGCCTGCCACTCAAGATCAATATCCCGATTGACCCCGAGTTCCGGGCAGTTGGTCTATTGCAAGCTATTGATCCACTTCGGATTCCACTCTTTCGGAGCGCAGGAGAAGCCTCTGCGCCTGATCCGTGGTGATGTGCGAGTACGCCGTGCTGACCCGCACGAGCCACGCTGCTTCACTGTCGGTGTCAACGAACGGCTTATCTCTCAGAGGCGCAGCAGCATGCTGACGGATTGGTGTGATGTCAGCGGCCAGGAGTGCCGCCTTAATCCAATACGCTTCTGCGGTCGGCTCAGGGTCAGAGTTTGAGGCGGTAATGTCCTCTGCGGCGAACATCAGGTTTCGTGGAGCATAATGGCGCAGCTTCTCGCAAGCGTCGGCAATATCCTGAGTCCATCGGTCCAGGCGGACGTCGATGGGGACGTGTATATGCACGAGTTCCGCAATGCGCCGCCCAGGTGGATACAGGCTCGTCCCAGGAAAAGCCTGCACCAGGTCAAACCAGAGCGGATAAGTCCTGTAGAGAGTTTTCCATGTCTTCCACCGGGCTACTGCCGCGCGGGTGGTGGGAATGCTCGCCCCTGCGGCAACGATCAGGAAGAGCAGGTCCATCCATATCGATGTGGCATCCACAAGGAACTGAACTGTGGAGAGGCTTAGGGGGAAGGCCACCTCAACCCAAAGGATGGTGATACGGGCCGCTGTATGGACCAGCCCCATCCACATCGAAATTCCCATCAAACCCAGCCCGACGCGCATGCTCGTGCTCTCGGCCTGTCGCGCAGCTCTCGTCCACTGGTAACCGCAAACCGCGGTCGTGATAAGCGGGAAGAAGTAGAAGACGGTCATGTAGACCGCAGCTCCCCATTCTCCCGCATGGTCGATGAGGAAATTTTTGCTTGGCGTGTCGCGATCCACCACGGTGAAGAACAGGACCGTGAGCAGAATGACGCCTATCGCCCCCGCCTTATACGATGCGCGGGCAATCCAGCGGGAGACCGCGACATGCCGAGGCACGACTGCCTCCGTGCTCTTTCCGTAGCTGGTGGCGACGTAAGTCAGGGCTGCCATGATCGCAGCCGTACTGGCAAAGTGCCTGAGGAGGGCGCTCAGGTCCACCACGGGAATGCGGTCCACCGCATTCATTGCTGCTGGCGTGTAGAGGCACAGGGCTATGGCGAATCCCGCATAGCCGCCCCAGAGCGCCCTGCGGTGAGAGTCACCGTACCGAACTGCAGGAAATCGCCAGATGGCGATAACGGTCATGACTGCCGCAGTCAGATATTGAAAGTATTCGTACACGGAACCAGTGGATCTCTACGCGGGCTGCATTTTGTCGACCCGCAAGGTCGGTTGAGTGCAGACGTGATTGCCAGTAAGCGGACTGCGGGGGCGCGGCGGAGGTCGCGAGGCCGGAAATATGCCTAGGTCCTCGCCAAGTGCTCGCGGCTAGATTCGACGCCGTGGAGGAGCGACTGGGTGAGCAAGCGAATTCTCTAGAAGGCTTACCATGTCATCTCCTGTGACCGACTGTCGGCGCGCCAATCGCTTTATCAACGAGGCCGAAAGCTCGGCTTGCTTCTCTTCGGGGCTATCGAAATCGACGCGCCCTTGGACCAGGGTCGACGGAAAACGTCGAAGGACTTCCTGGCGAATTCGTTCAGGGACGTATCGCTCGATCTCGACAGCCGTCAGGCAAGTCCCGTGATCCAGCCATTCGTGTACGAGCTCATGGAGAATTATGTGCTCGGTTTGATTTCGACTTGAGCGGCGACGATAGAGAATGATCGTGAACTCCGGCGCTTTGACCCGAAGACCGCACGCTGCGCCCAGACCTTCGTCGGGGTCACCCAGTGGCACTAGCCGAATCTGGCGACCCAGCAGGACTTCCATATTCCGCACCAGGGCCTCAACGCTGAAAGGCGTGGGGATAGGGAGGCCCACGAGCAGTCTTTCGCATTCCTTCATGAAGGCACGCTGTGAAGGGCCTCGACGCCAACGCATAGTCGCTCCCTAGAAATACCACCGATATTTGCCGCCAGCTCAATCCCGATACTCGTACGCGAGGCGCTGGTAGCCAGGAACTTGCGCCTTGGGGTGCGTGGCGGTCGGCCAGCACGCCTGTCTGCGCCTGACTCTACAAGGACGAAACCGTGATCCACACGGGAGGGACATGTAGCGAAGGTCACCCATGCGATAGACCACAAACTGGGCACCAAGATCGAAATTGAGCGACGGCCCTTAATTGATCTTTGAATGCCTCTGAGGGGAGGCGGGGCCAGCCTGCCTTGTCAGGTCCATTTCGGTCGCTGCGGGGGCACCTCTAAAGGCGCGGAAGGAAGAGAGCCTTAGTAGCTGTTGTCTTTCCGGGCTTGAGGACTGCGTTTTCGCTGGTCGGGCATAGGGCGGGCGTTCCCGTGGGAGTGGTGGCATGTCGTGTCGTCGCTGCGGTGGAGGTCGTGGATGCCGTCGGTCGTGGGGTTGCTGGAACAGCGCGAGGTCGCCGCCCGCCGTCGCGTGGATGGGCTGAGGGAGGAGGCCGACCGCATCCAGGCCGAACTGGCTGTGGCCGAGCGGGAATGGCAGGAGTGGGCCATCGCCCGCTCGCGGGTCGGCGAGGTACTGGCCCCCGTGGACGAGCCCGGGCAAAGCCACGCCCAGACCGATGGGACAGCGCCGGCCATGGGACAGGCCGAGGAGACATCGTCAGCGCCGACCGCGGCGAAGTCGAAGTCGCAGGTGCCGGTGTGGTGTGAGGGGCTGGCCTGGGCGGTGCTGTCGGTGGACTATCAGCGCATCCTCACCGCGCTCGCAGACCGGGACCGGCTCCATCAAGGTCCGCTGACCTGCCAGGAGATGGCCGCGGTGTTCGGCATGGACGTGGTGCCGGCGCGGGTGGAGGCATTGCGGTCGAAGGCGAAACGCCTGGTCGCGCGGGGCTGGCTGGCCGAGCGGGAGCCGGGCCGGTTCACGCTCACTGCGGGTGTGGCCGGGCCAGGCGGCGGGTCATGAGCAGGATCATCGACCAGTAGATCATCGCTTCGGCACTGGTGGTGCGGCGCTCGTAGTCGCGCGCCAGGCGGCGGGTGCGCATCAGGTGGGCGAAGAGGCGCTCGACGATCCACCGCTTGGGCAGGACCACGAAGCCGCGCATGTCGTCGCTGCGTTTGACGATCGCCAGGACCAGGGCGAGCACGGTGAGGCAGTGGGCGACGAGGCTGCCGGTGTAGCCGCCGTCGGCCCAGATCAGTTCCAACCGGTGGTGCGCGTCGGCGACTTGCCGCAGCAGGACCTGTGCGGCGGCGCGGTCGCCGGTGTCCGCGGCGGTGACCATCACGCCCAGCAGCAGGCCGAGCGTGTCGACCACGACGTGCCGCTTGCGCCCGTTGACCAGCTTTCCGCCGTCGAAGCCGCGGCTGTCGGAGCCGACGACGGCGTCCGCCTTGACGGACTGCGAGTCGATCACCCCGGCCGTCGGCTCCACGTCTCGGCCCACCCTCTCGCGGACCTTGGCGCGCAGCCGGTCGTGGAACTCCTTGACCAGCAGGTGATCGCGCCAGCGGCGGAAGAACGCGTAGACGCGGTCCCACGGCGGGAAGTCGGCGGGCATCGCCCGCCACTTGATGCCGTTGTCGGCGAGGTAGCGGATTGCATCGAGTATTGCCCGGTGGCAGTACGCCTCCGGCTGCCCTCCCCGGCCCCGCAGCCAGCCCGGCACCGGCAGCAGCGGTCGGACCACGGCCCACTCCGCGTCCGTCATGTCCGAGGGATACCGCCGAACACGTTCCGGGTGATCGGCCGCGTTTCCGAACCGGTGAGCGACACAATCACACGTCAGTGCAGCCGAGTTGAACTCCACCGGCGTGAGCACGTAGAACTGCGGCAACAGGGTCTCCTGGATCTCGGTTGGCTTCGCAACCCCGAGCTACCAAGAGGCCCTGCCTTCATGCCCGCAGCCGGCGGCAACCACCCGATCGAGACTCCCGTTCGACACACACCCCTCAAGATCGGAACGACAACAGCTAATTAGCGAACCCTGACTTCGTTCTTCAGATCCCGCACCCGAGCGCGCTGTACGGATCTCCGGCGTCGGCCATCACCGCACCAAGTCGAACGTCGTATTGGTGCGGGCTGCCGGCGGTCCGGATCCCGGCAAGTAGGGCGATAGGACGCGGCGTTGCCCAGCGGTCTACAGCAGGGCGTTCGACAGCAGGTTGGTGCTCGGTTCGGTGCCAGCGCCGATGACGAGCAGGATTTGCTGGATCATCTCGGCGTCGGTCAGCCGGGCCGGGTGGGCCAGCAGCCAGGAGGTGACGTCCGCCCCGGGCTGACGGCGCTTGAGGTGCGCCAGTTCCAGGCAGGCGGCCCCCACAGCTCGGCATTGGCCTGGACGGCGTCCTGCGCGGTGTCGAACAGCTGGACCAGGGCCTGCACGATGCGCCGACCGATGTCAGGTGGGCTGCCGAACATCTCGAACAGCACCTGCATGGGCAGTTGGGCCGCGAAGTCGCGCACCAGGTCGGCGTGTCCCTGGAGGGCGATGCCGTCGATGAGGACATCTGCGATCCGGGTGACGGTGGTGGCCAGGGCGTGGATGTCGACCAGTTCGAGGCTGTCGGTAGACCGCGCTTCCCATCCTTACCTAGGGCTGACCCGTAACTGCTGGTCACGGGCCAGCCCTTAGGTGAGCGGCTGGCGCAGTCTCGTTGACATTCCTCTGGTGATATCACCAGAGGAATAGGGAGTCGGGCTGCCTGTGCCCGATGGTGGTCATCCGCCACTTGCCGGGCTCTTTCCGGATCTCCCGGTTGCCCTTCGGGGCTGCCCGGTGAGGTCGGCGAGCGATCCGTTCACTTATAGGAGATCGCGTTGGCGCCCTAGCCCCTGCCCATCGAGAGGTTCCAGCTATGTCTCGCCCGCTCGAAGAATCGCCCTACGCGTTCACCGTCCCGCCTCTGGTCGAAGCGGTGCCAGCAGCACGGGACCGTGTTGCGGACCGCGCTCGGCGGCTTGGGCTGAGTCTGGGCGAGGAACTGATCCACGACTTGAAGCTGCTCACCGGGGAACTGGTCGCGAACTCGGTCACGCACACGAAAGCCGCGTGCGTGGTGTGCGTACGGTGGGCAGGAGAGCGGCTCCGCGTGGAAGTCACTGACGCCGATCCCACTCCGGTGACTCCGGCACAGGCACTGTCCACGGACGAGCATGGCCGCGGCCTATTCCTCGTCGCCGCATTGGCAACGGAGTGGGGGTCGAACCCATGCACAGCGGGGAAGATCACTTGGTTCGAACTGGCGATCCCCACCTCTACGAAGCAGGCCGCAACCTTGACGTCCTCGCAGGGCGACGTGCCTGCAGAGAGGGCGATCGTCACCTGTGCCGGCAGCGCCCACCTGGCTGTAGCGGAAGCCGTACCAATAGCCGATGTACGTCCGCGAGTTGAGCATCAAGCGGCCTGAGCGGCTTACGACCAGGCCGCTCTGGCATAGCCACCTGAAATGACCGCTCACCCGGACGGCCCCCTGTCGATGGACAGTGTTCCGGTCCCGTCGAAGAATCCGCGTGCACCCTACGCAGGAAGTACGGATAGTGGCTGCATGGATCCGGTTGCCGCAGCACGCGCTGTTGTAGAGGAACGTCATCCTGCCGCTCGGGCAGCGTTCCTCGGGGGCAGTGTCGTCACGGAGCGCCGCACGGCGACGTCTGACCTCGACATCGTGGTCTTGTTGCACGGAGCGCCGGCTCCTTACCGGGAGAGCCTTCAGCATGGCGAATGGCCGGTGGAGTTGTTCGTGCATACCGAGGAGACGTGGCACGCCTTCGTGGAGCGGGAGGTACGGAAGCGCCGGTCGCCGCTGCTGTGGATGTGCGCGGACGGACTGCTGCTCTTCGACAGGGACGGTGTTGGCGAGCGTCTCGCCTCCGAGGCACGGATGTTGGCCGCCGCAGGGCCACCCGCTGTGACTGTCGAGGAGCTTGAGGATTACCGCTATGCGATCACGGATCTCCTGGACGATCTTGCTGGAGGCGTCGATCAGGGCGAGCGGCTGTTTATCGCCACAGAACTGGCGCGCCGGACCGGCGAGCTGGCGTTGGCACTTGGCGGGGCGTGGAGTGGCGGCGGAAAGTGGCTGGCCCGCCGTCTTGAGATCACTGTGCCAGGGCTCGACGCGCGCGTGCATGACGCAGTCCGTGAGGCATTGGATGGGCGGTGTGAGGACCTTGTCGATGTGGTGGACGAGGTCCTGGCACAGGCAGGCGGGCGTTTGTGGGTCGGCTATCGGCGCAGCGGAACGGCGTGACTGATCCTGGCCCCTGGACGAATTTTGCCGGTCAGAACGTCCAGCTGCGACGGTTGGCCAGCCATCGCAGCGTGACCTCGCCGCACCAGGTCTGGTGCTGGCGAATGTACGGGGACCAGTCCGCTGGGGGTTGTGCTCCGGAGACCAGGAAGAAGCCTGAGAGTGCGGCCAGGGCCGCATCGAGCTGCTGATCGTCGACTTCTCGGGCCGTGGGGTGGCTCGTGAAGAGGGCCGTGGCATCGTGTCCGTCGGCGTGCGCTGTGGCCAGGAGGAGCACGAGGTCAAACCAACTCGCCCCGAGGCACGGCCAGTTCCAGTCGCAGATCCACGCAGCTCCGTTCGTGTCGAGCAGGACGTTGTCCTGGCGCAGGTCGTGGTGGAGGACTGCATCGCCAGCCACAGCCTGTCGCCATTGGGTTTCCAAGGCAGCCAAGGTTTCCAGCCGGTTGGTCGGCACCCATGCCGGCAGGGCTTCCACACTGGAAGTGCCGCTGACGAGGCCGCGCCAGTCGGCGAAGTCGTTGCCGTCACCGATCGACTTGAGGCCGACCTGCTGGAGTGTCTCGGAGGGCGTGGAGAGTGCTTCAGCCGTGACCGTGTAGGCGTCAAGCGTCGCTGCGAGTTCGTCAGCGTTCCACGGCGCGCTGGGCATGCGGCCTCCATTGACCGCATCGAATCCCAGGACGATCCACCCGTCTGCCTGTTCCTCGATCCACCGCAGGCGGGGCGCCGGAACCTCTGCGGGGAGCGCCGTGTTGATCAGCGCCTCCTGCCGGTAGCAGTCGGCAATCACGGTGTTGTCCAGGGCGTTGGCCGCCTTGACGAACTCGGACCCGTTGGCGCCATGGAGCACGGCGGCGAAGCCGCTGGTGAACCCGCTTCCGGCGCTCGGCCCGGCATCCACCGTGCCGCCCAGGCGTCGGGAGACAAGCCGACGGACGTCCCGTGGCAGGTCGGCCCAGCGCGGGCGTACGGCTGTGGAGCTGTACTGGAGGCGCGGGGTGATCGTGTTCGGCATTCCCTCAGCGTGAGGGAATTGCGGTCTCTGGCGCCACCGAGTTCCGGTGTCCGTCCCTCCCGATCCACCCAGTGGGGGCCACCACCCCGCAAGCGATCTCCACGGCAGACAGCGGAGGCTGCAGACACACTCGTGGAGAGATCAGGAAGCCTCTTCCGGGCGTCTTCTTGCCGACCGTCGGCGGGGCACACCGCCGCCGGTCCCGCTCAAGGACAGGAGCGATTCCAGTGGCGCTCCGCTATTCCAGGAGCCGAACAAGTTGCGGTTCAGAGCTACGATTTGGTGCTTGATCGCGAGGCCTCGTGCAGCTTTGCCGTACTCGCAGGTGGCAACGAACAGGGCGACGTCCGCGTGGTGTTCGTTGAAGGCCATGCCGACGAACTTCTGCATGTCGCCACTGGGAACCGTGCGGTGGGGCGCGTAATGCTTGACCTGTACGACCAAGCGCCGCCCGTCGGGCATGTTACCGAGGATGTCTGCGGCAAGGTCCCCTGAGCCGCCGACCACGGCGACGTTGGTGCAACCGTCTCGGCGGCACAACTCGGCCACGTAGTGTTCGAAGTCCTGCCAGGTCATGGCGTCGATGGTGGTCATGGAGCGT
Organism: Streptomyces graminilatus; assembly: GCF_001418565.1. Classification (GTDB taxonomy): domain Bacteria; phylum Actinomycetota; class Actinomycetes; order Streptomycetales; family Streptomycetaceae; genus Streptomyces; species Streptomyces graminilatus. Next base: position 15,365 of record NZ_LIQQ01000005.1, read on the forward strand.
TCCAGTTCCATGCGCCGGTCCTGTTCGCGCCACGTGCGGTCGCCGGCACGCTCTCGTTTGTGGGCCTTCCACAGAAGCCAGGCGGCGACACCCGCGGTCCCTGTTCCGGCGAGGCCCAGCAGGAGCCACGGCGACTGCCAAAGGACGAAGAGCACTGCCGCGAGCCCGGCCGCCGCTATGCCTGCCCGTTGGCGTAGTTCTCGCTGCCGCTGCGCCTTGGTGCGGCGTCCCTTCCGCTTGGGCATCGGATCCCCTTCCCCCGGTGGTGAATCTGGTGGGCAGTGTGGAAGTGGGGGGCGGCATTGCCAAGTAGGCGTTTCCGGCCAGCGTGAAGAGATGCTGTCTTCGATTCGCCGGTCAGCTGGATGAGCTCGTGACCTGGGGGGAGGAGACGTCGCCCTCAACCTCAATCAGCAACTGAGCGCGAAGCTACGATGCCACTGAGTAGTGAGCGAGACCGGACAATCTGTCCGTGGGTTTCTGCGCTCCAGCACTTGACGCGAGGCCAGTTCATCCCGACTGGATCCAGCCCAAATGCCTTAAATGGGCCGGTTAGTTCCGTTCCTGGTACGCCAGTCGGTTGGCAGATTGGGCTGTTGGCGACGGCTACTGCCCACACATCACTCCCAAGATCACCGGCAACCGGCGGCCCCCTCGTAAACACTTGGCGACGCGGCTCGCCAGGAGGGGCCTTGTCCGTACCCTGAACTGAGTGCTCCGTCGAGAAGGGATTGATCCGCCCATGGCTGAGAACGTGACGCTGGGCGACCGGCTCCGGATAGCCCGCAAGGTTCGGAGACTGTCTGTCGCTCAACTCGCCCAGAAAGTCGCCGTATCACCGAGCTACATCGAAAAGCTTGAATCCGGGAAGCGAAAGGCGCCGCTCTCGTTGGTTCTGGCGCTCGCGAAGGCCCTGCACTTCGGCGTCGAGGTTCTCACGGGGCAGCCGTACTACGGTGAGCCGGAGGCCGAGGACGGCGTTCACGCGGTGATCCCGGAGCTCCGGCGGATCATGCTGTGCTACGACACACCCGATGAGCTGGATATCGCTCCCCGCGGATTGCCGGTGCTCGCTTCGGAAGTGGACCAGATCGCGGCTCTGCGCCGTGATGCGCGTTACGCCCCTATGGGGCCGCTCCTGGCACCGATCATCACCGAGCTGACGCATGTGGCGCTCAGTGCCCAGGGTGATGAGGAACGATCTGCTTTCTGGCATCTCGCCCGCGCCTACCGGGCGGTCAACTCTCTGGCGCACAAGTTGGGCCATCACGATCTCTCCACCACCGCGTTGGAGCGCGTCCGTTGGGCCGCGGACCAGTCCCGTGACCCGTTGATGCAGGTCACTGCCGCCTACCTGGTTACCGGCGCGATGCTTCGCCAGGGCGCCTACAGTTCCGCTCGCCGCAAGCTGCTGGCGCTGCGACGCGAGCTTGAGCGAATTCAGCCGGAACGCTCGTACACGGAGGACGCGCTCGCAGTGGACGGCGCTCTCCTGCTCAAGCTCGCTGTGCTCGAAGCGCGGGAGAACAACCCCGATCGTGCGAGCGAGTACCTGCGGGAGGCGGAGCAGGTGTCCAGGATGGCCGGCGACCGTGATTCCCTCGCGTACGAGATGTCGTTCGGGCCGACGAACATCCGCATCCATGAAGTGCACGCGATGATCGACATGGGTGACACGGAGCAGGCTCTGGCGCGGCTTGGAGAGTGGGCCCCCACCTCTGGCGGGGAGTGGATGCCGCCCTCAACGACGGTTGGCGAGCGGTCAAGCCACCACTTCATCGACGTGGCTTCGGCGAAGCTCACGACAGGGGACAGGGCAGGGGCGTTCGCTGACCTTCAGCGGGCGCGCAAGGTGGCACCGAACCACGTCAGGTTCCACCCGTCTGTCCGCGAGACGACGTCTGCCCTGCTGCGCTTGGAGACGCATCCTTCCAACGAACTTTCTGCCTTCGGGAGTTGGGCGGGACTTACCACAGCCTGACGGTACGTCAAGGGGGTTCGCGGAGGGATCCCCCGGACAGTCTGTCCGCTCACGGAGCTTGCAGAATGGAATGGTCTTCTCACAACCAGTTGTGGGGAGACCATTCGCATGATGTCTGATGCTGACCCGAGAGCATCCGCCCCTCCGCCTCGATGGATGCCCATCGGCGAGGAGCCCGAACTGTGTGCCGCAGGGCAGTGGTGGGACGCCATTCGCGCAGTCGAGGCCATCGGCCTCCGAGCGATGGACATCCTCACCGACGCCGGCGAACCCATGGGCCCAGTGGTTCTCGCGCCTGAAGACCCGGAGCCTCGTCTCTACTTCCTCGTCCCCGCGGGTGCCGCCGCGGACTGGGAAGAGCCTGGGACGGTCGCCCTTGGCCTGAAGTGCCACGTTATCGTCCCGCCAGCGGGCAAGACCGAGCCTCCCGGTCTCCACTGGCACAGGTTGCCCAGCTCACCCAGGGCTCTGACGCAACCCGCCGCGTTGCGTCGAGCCCTGAGTAAAGCGCGCAGAGAGCGCCGTGGGTCCGCGGAAGACCCAGCCTCGTAGACCGCGCACGTTCGGATCAGGAACAACCTCGCCGCCGGTGCCGCCCAACGCCCCAGTAAGGCGACGCTCCCACTGTTCACGGACAACGTCGGCCGGGGACAGCGCGAACGCGGCCCATCGCCCCCATCGGTATCTCGGTTCACCAAGGAGAAGATCTCCGTGTCGGCACTCCGCACTGCCCAGGCGCCCGGGATGACGGGACATCCGCGTCGCTGTCACGGTTGCGGGTGCCACCTGAGTAGATACAACGACGACGCACACTGCAATGCATGCCTCCGGCTAGCGTGGGGGGAAGCCCCGGGGGCTCAACCGTGTGTACCGGAGCACGTCTGGGAGTCAAGTGACATCCAATTAGCCCTCCAGGAGAGAGACTTCGGGACCGTCTGCTTACTTGTCCGAAGACTCGGTTCGCTCCGGCAAGATGATCTGGCCACACTGACCGGCCTGAGCCAGGCCTTCCTATCGATGCTGGAATCCGGAGTGCGTAGACTCACCAACATCGACAAGATCGTCCTGCTCCTCGACGGCCTCGATGTGCCGATCGAACTCACGGGCCCAATCCTTCGTGGCCCCAAGGCCCCGACAGCGCCCCCTGGCCAGCGAACTGCAGAGTCCGAGTTCGAGTCTGCGTAAGCCCTGCGATCCGCCAACCAAGCTGCAGACGTTGTATTACCCACCGATTCCGAAGGACAGCCCTTTGTGATCATTGCGCAGTGAACGTCGTATGACGTTGACCAGCTTCGCCTGTGCCTTGGCGGGTGCCTGCCTGGCCTGTTCGAACTCCTCTAGACTCAGCGGGTTACGCAGCGGAGTGCGTTCGCCTCGCTCCACCTGGTCCAGGAAGGAGTTGATGGCGCGGCCGAAGTTGTCGACTTCGGCCGCAACTTCCGCGGGGGCGACCAGGCTTACGCGTATCAAGGCCGCGCTCCACTCGCCCCAGTCGTAATCCCAGCCGCGCCGGTCACCATGCGCTCGCCTGAGCTCCATCGTGAACTTGGCGTAGTGGTTGAACAGTTCCTGGTAGGCGGCAAGCTGGTGATCCCGTGTCCACTGACGATCTTGAGCACGGCGCGTGACGATACCGCCGACCAGCACACCCGCTGTGGCGGAAAGCGCACCAGCGGCCGTAGTCACAAGCGTGTCCAGCATCAAACCCCCTGAGGCCCTGCCGTCCCAACCTTCGGCGAGAAGAACATACTGATCACCAATCCTCGACGGCAACGATCAGGGAGTGGTCACCGGCGCATGCTGACCTCAACTGGGCGAATGTGAATGGCCAGGGCGGGCGAGCCGACGGCGACCGTGCTCACGTGCGGGTGAGAGGCGGCTCTGAACAGGCAAGAGGCCTACCCAGGATCGCCTGCTGCCTGATCGCGCATGAGGTCATGGTGTTCGTCGTAGTTACAGCTCTGGGCGCCTAGCTGGCGGAGCGAGTTCCAGGATGTCTGAACGAAGCTGCCCACAGGCAGCCGCCGACTCCCGGCCGGCAGACAAGTGGTGGGAGACCGTCCAGCCGGTCAAACCATGGGAGAGAGCGGTGATGAATGCTTCTTCTCGCGGGCTTGGGCGCAGGGGGCTGCCGTGTACCGGGTTGAAACTGGAGAGCCGCAACAGGAGGAAGCGTCCGGCGTAGGGAGCGAGTAGATCGATCAGCGCCGCCTCATCCTCGGGTCGCGTGTTGTGCTCGCAAAGAACGTAGTTCAGCCGCACCGGACGCATCTCAGCCACGGCCGCCCACAGAGGCAAGACGGTGGAAGGGTCGTCCGCGCGTGGGATGACTATCCTGCGCTGAGCAGCATCGGCACCGTGCAGCGAGAACATGAAGCGCTCCGGGAGCCAAGCGTTGGGCTTCAGGAGATTACGCACCCAAGCCTGCGGCGCGATGCTGGTCACCTTCACCTCCCGCGCCAACTCGCGGCCGACGATCGTTCTCGCGGCGGCAGTGACGTGAGTCCAGTTGGCGGCAGCATCCCCGACCCCGGCGAAATCAACCCATGCGAGGGGGCCTTGCTCAGTCCGCACCTCGTCGTCCAACTGCTCCACCGCAGAGGTGATCTCTTCCGCCTGTAGATTTCGAACGAAGGGCGTGCGGGCGAAGGTAGTGGCGCAGTGCGTGCAGCCATACCTGCATCCTGCTTGGGCCGACATGCATACTGAATAGGCTTGGTGCTCTCCCTCCCAGAGCTGCACGGCTTCGAAGGTAGCCCTATCCGACGTCTTGAAAACGTACTTGATACTGCGGTCGGGCGCTTCCGATTTCAAGGTTGAGACTACCTCAACCGAATTCTCGGGCGCGGATATTCCTTCCATCGTGAGGGCTCCTTTCGCTGATTCACTCATGCAGGGTCGGCGATGAAAAGTCGGGACGACAGTTCGCACCCGGTGTTCACATTCGCCGATCATTTATGAGTGCGTAGGATCGTTATCGCGAGAGCAGATCGATATTAGCCTGGGCAATAACGTATGCCGAGTCGCACAGATCGCAGTCACATCCGAGATCGCCCTCTCCCTGGGGGAGGAGAATTCGTGCGAGAACCTGACCAACACAGCGTAGAGCTCGATTACATCTGCCAAAAATCACTCCCGTGATATCTCCCAAGAAATCCTTGGCGAAAAGGTCCGCGGATCTGCCGGCATGGTGAGACCTGCGGCAAGGATGGTGCGTGGCCTGCCGGATGACTGGAATGTCGCGGCCCTGGGGGCGGGGCGTCCTGGTCAAGGGATGCAGTCCAGGGCCCGGTCGGCTCGCCAGGAACCCCCGGACTCGATCCGTGACGATGGCGTGGAGCGACGGCTCGTGAAGATCCTGGAAGGCAGCGGGCCCCTGTCACGGCTGTACGCCACTCCTGCGGGCCTGGCGTAGCAAAGGGTGCGGGATGGGCCCTCGAAGGTGGCCGATTAGTGTCAGGCTGCCTCGTTCGCGTGATCTTGCTGTCGTATCCCCGCCTGCCCGGCTATGCTCAACACCAATGCGTTGAAGGAGACAAGTAGCTGCGGGATCACGCAAGCAGAGAGAGCCGCCGGTAGCTGGGAAGGCGGCCTTGCGTCCCGAGGTGAAGACCCTCCTGAGCGCGGGGAGGAACGGCCCATGGAAGGCCTAATGCCCCGCCGGCTGGCCCCCGTCATCGGGCATGAATGAGGCTGTAGCTCTTTGAGCTGCGGTAAAGGCGCGGTGGCACCGCGAGTACCCTTCTCGTCCGCGCCCCCAAGGGATCATGACGACGCCCCTTGGAGGGCTGCGATGATCCACACGACTAACCGTGTACTGGTGTCCGACCTGCGAGAACATGTCGGACAGACCGTTTCCGTATCGGGCTGGGTGAACACGCTCCGCCTGCAGCGCAAAATGCAATTCGTCGTAGTGCGCGACCACACCGGCATGGTTCAGGTAACCCACAAACGCGGCGGCGAAGGCGACGAGGTCGAGGCCGCGCTGGAGGGGCTGACACCTGAGTCTGCGGTCCGAATCACCGGTCGCGTGGTGGACAACCCGATCGTGAAACTCGCCGGCCTGGAGATCCTCCCGGAATCAGTCGAAGTTCTGAACCGGGCAGAGACACCACTACCCATCGACGACCAGACCGGACTCGAACATCGCCTGGACTGGCGGTTCCTGGACGTACGACGTCGGCCCCAGGCACAGTTGCTGTTCGCCGTGCAGACCACGTTCGAGCAGGGGATGCGCGAGTACGCCTATCGGCAGGGGTGCACCGAGATGCACACCCCGAAGCTGATGGGCACCGCCTCGGAGTCCGGCGCTGAGGTGTTCAAGCTCGGCTACTTCGACCGCTCCGCCTACCTGGCTCAGTCGCCTCAGTTCTTCAAGCAGATGGCGATCTCGGCCGGTATCGACAAGGTCTTCGAGATCGGGCCCGTCTTCCGCGCCGAGCCGTCGTTCACCTCCCGGCACGCCACCGAATTCACTGGCGTGGACGTGGAGTTGGCGTGGATCGACGGGGTCGAGGACGTGATGGTGTTCGAGGAGCAGATGCTTACTCATGCCATCGCCAAGGTCGCCGACGCACACGGTGAGGCGATCCAGGAGACGTTCGGTGTCGAGGTCACGGTGCCGACGACGCCGTTCCCGCGGATCACGATGGCTGAGACACAGGAGATCCTTCGATCCAAAGGCTGGGACCCGGCGGGAGTGAAGGAGGACCTGGACCCGGAGGGCGAGCGCGGGATCGCAGCGCACATCAAAGAACAGACCGGCCACGAGTGGGTGTTCATTACCCACTATCCGACAAGCATCCGGCCCTTCTACCACATGCGGCCGGCGGACGACCCGGGTGTGACGCTCAGCTTCGACCTGCTGTGGAAGGGCCTGGAGGTCACAACCGGAGCGCAGCGCGAGCACCGCTACGACGTGCTCCTGAAGCAGGCTGCGGAGAAGGGTATGGGCACCGAGTCGTTGCAGGACTACCTGAACGCGTTCCGGTACGGGTGCCCGCCGCACGGCGGTCTGGGCATGGGGCTCGGGCGGGTCCTGATGGTGATGCTCGGCCTTGAGTCGATCCGGGAGGCCACCTTCCTGTTCCGTGGTCCTAACCGGCTCACCCCGTAGTCACCGCCAAAGGCCGGGGCCGCTGCACCCTCTGAAGGGTGCAGCGGCCCCGGCCCGGTCAGTAGCGGACGTTACGCAGATCGAGCTTCCACGCCTCGTCTGGGTGCTGGTCCCAGTAAGCGCGGAGTGCCAATTCGCGCTCCGCGAAGCGGCCTTCGCGGCATAGGCCGCCGTGGGAGAGGGTGACGCTCATCGCGAGCGGGGACTCGGTGGTCACCCAGTGCGGGGTCAGAGCGTGGCTCCACAGCCGGTCACCGGGCCCCATCCGTACGGACTCGCGGTCGGCTGGGTCGTGTTCGGGCGGTTCTTCTGCGGTGGTCTCGCCCACCACAGCGGCCTCGGCCGTGAGGTGCTGGTCGGGGTCCCTGTAGCTGTGGAAGGTCTTCGTGCCCTCGACCTGCCACACGAGCCCGTGCGAGTTGTCGTTGTGGTACGTCGACGAGGCACCGCCCGTGGAGATGAACAGCAGCGGCGCGCACCGTTGCCACGTGAACCCCCAGCTCGACAACTGGGTACGCCAGGGGACCATGACCTGCTCCTGGAATCCGCTGAGGAGTCCGTCGTAGAAGCGGGTGAGGTTGAAGTGGACGAGGCGGAACGTCCAGGTGGCCACTTCTTCGACCGGGGCTGTGCGGAAGGCCGACGTACGTTCCATGCGTACGGACCAGTCCTCGTCTCCGAGGATGGTGAAGCGCGCTTCCTCGTCCTGTCGGACGGCGTCGAGGACCTCAAGGGCGGGCGGGAAGCTGAAGCCGGTGGCGGTGAGGGCGTTGTTGACACGCTTGTTGGGAGGGGTCCGCCACCGTTCGATGAACTCTTCTGGTGTGGTGACTGGGGTCGTCATCGTCCACTCACGGGGTGTCGTCGGCGCGGCAGATGGCCGCGCACTCTGGGGTGGTCCGGTCCTGTGGTTCGGCGTCGAGGAAGCGACTGATCTCCGCGCGAGGCGCGCGGACGCTCACCCCCGTTTTGCCGTACGGGCAGCGGCGGATCTCGCCGCTTGCAGACACGTACAGCGTCGCGGACGCGCAGAAGGGGCGTCGCCACGGGTACAACTGCATGGCTCGCAGGGCGGTGAGGTGCTCCCGGAACCGCGGGGTGAGCTGAAAGTAGCGGCCGAGGAGATCGGCGTCCTCCCTCTGCTGGGCAAGGTAGCCGTAGAAGGTGGAGCCGGCCCGCTGTAGTGCCGTGTCGTCGAGCGCCACAGGGCTGAGCTGGATCTGGACTCCTGACTTGTCGACGCGCTTGTAGATGTCCTGGCACTCCTGGGCTGTGAGCTTCCAGTACGTGAGGTGGAGAACTCTCTCTGCCGTGGGGACGTGATCGAGCGTCGCGATCGCCGACGCCACGGAGCGGGTCGTGCGTCCGAGTTCCATGGCACCGGCCGAGTCGGCGGACACGGTGACGTTCGCGAGCAGGCGCGCGCTGCCAGCTAACCGGTCCACGTCTTCGGGGTCTCGGGCCGAGGTGACGATCGACACGGGAATCCCGAACTGGTGGGCGAGCCGTATGAGCTGGCGGAGTTGGGGGTGGTGCGTGGGTTCGCCGCCGGTCAGGCAGATCGCTTCGACACCCGTCTCCTTCAGCCGGGAAAGTGCCCGGGTGTACGTGGGGATGTCGAGGAAGCCGTGGGCCCGGTCTGCTCGGAAGCAGAATCCGCAGGCGATCCTGCAGTGGCCGGCGGTGCTGATGAGTGCGGAGCGGAACCGCTGCCGGGCCGGCGAGGGAGGGTGCTCGGGGCGGGTGACGGTGTTCACTGCACCCCCGTGCTGTCCCATACGGCGATCTCCACGGTGCTCTCGTAGAAGTCGCACATCTGCGGGTCCGGCCGGTCTCCGCGAATCAGGAGCTGTTCGTTGCGCGAGGGCCCCCCGCAGATCGCCAGAGCCGGGCACTGGCCACATTCAGGGATGGGGGCGACGTTCTTGGCGATGCCGCCCAGCAGGTTCGGGTCCGCACGCAGTTCGTCGAGGGTGTGCAGGAAGGAGGGTGCGGTGAAGTTGATGTCGCAGAGGCTGACTCGGTTGCCGGGCAGCAGGGCAACGTTCAGGGTCCGGTCGCTCTGAATGTGGTCGAAGAGCATGGGGCGGCGCCGGTCGAGGGCCTGGAATGCCCGGTCGAGGACGGAGAACATCATCCCGCCCCGCCCGAGAGCGACGAGGCGTGCTTGGTACAGCTCCCTGGCCAGATCCTTGCCCTTGACCGTCCAGCGTCCGCTGGTGGGTATCGGGGTGTTGGCGTAGATGAACTTCAACCCGAGATCGTCGATGATCCAGGTGACGGTTTCGGCCAGGCGGCCGATGTTCGCGGGTGTGGGGGTGAGGTTGCAGCCCACGTGGATGCCGCCTGCGTCGAGGAGTCGGCGGACGTTGCGCCGAATCCGGTCGTCGGCCGGTTGCCCGCCCAGGAGCCGCCGATGTTCGGCGTTGATGGCGGGCGGTCCGTCGATCGAGATCCCGACGCCGTACTCGTACCGGGCGAAGTGCTCGATCATGGCGTCGGTGATGCGGGCCCCGTTGGTGACGACTGTTCGGCGGACCCGTTTGACGTTGTACCGCGCGGCGAGAGAGTCCGCGAGGGTGTCCCCGTGCTGCATCAGGTCGAACCGGGTCGTCGGTTCGCCGCCGAACCACTGGATGGCTACCTCGTCGCGACCGGCGTTCGTCTCGAAGAGGTAGGTCAGGCCGTCGGCGATTTCCTGCTCGGTCATGTCCGGACTACCGGTGTTGGTCTCGACGAAGCAGTAGCTGCACTTCATGTTGCAGGCGTCGGTGAGGACGACACGTAAGCCGCTGATCCGTACGGGGACGGGATTCAGGTCGAGTTGGTGGAGCCGGTTATGGAGTGCTTCACGCTGATCAGCGCGAGGGCTGTCAGGTGTGAAGCCGAGCTCGGCGAGAGCTTTGTGGGTCGCGGTCGGGGGAACCGCGGAGAGGTCAGTGACCTCCCCGCGGTTGAGGTACACACTGTCCAGCGTGACCGGGTCGAGGAGGGCGCCCTCGCCATCCCGGACGTACTGGATGTACTTCCCCCACAGGAGCTGTGAGGTGACCACCTGTGTTACGCGGCTTCCTCTTCGAGGATGCCGCGCTCGGCCATGACCTTGCGGACGAGCTCCTCGCCGGCGGCCTGCAGCTGTGCTGAGGCCTCCGGCGAGCCGCCGTCGGCGAGGACGATCACGCCGGGGAGGGTCGGGTTCGGGGCGATGACCGTGATGCCGGCGGGCTCGGTGCTGACCACCAGGATGGCGTTCTCGACCGGGACCCAGTCCGCCTGGTCCTTCACCGCTTCCAGGATCTCGGCCTGCTTGGCCTGGAAGGCGTCACGCTCGCCCATCCAGACTCCGGCCTTCTGCTTGGAATCGACGACGTCGGCGTAGAGCAGGTGATCGTTCTTGTTTCGTCGTGGTGTCGGCATGGCACTCATCTCCTGTCGCTGGCGCGGCGTATTTCGGATCTGATGTCGTGCTGTGCAGGCCTGGAGTTCGGGCCCCTCATGAGGGTGCTCCGGATTCACGGGGCGAGCACATCTCGGGGGTGATATCACGGAGGTGATATTCGCGGGATCACGTGAGTACGCTAAGTTGCAATCCGTCGACTGCTGACACACTGGCCCGCACGTCGATCTAATCGTCCGGGGCACCTGACCACGTCCCCATACGGGTCTTGCAAGGTATCGATGCCTGACTCGGCGAGCCGTAAGACAGTGCGATCTGACCGGCTGGCTTATCAGCTATCTTCGTCGATCTCGTTTGAATCCTCGGATGCCTGGTGCAATAGCCAACCGCTCGGGTCTTCCGACGGTTCTGGCCACGGAAGTGGCCAAAAGGCCCTCCTTCCCTTCTACGCGAACAGCACCCTCTCGATGTCGTTGGAGTGGTCTACCGGGCCGAGCGTCACGCCGGCCATCCCCCCTTCTTCCCTGTGAGTGACGGGCCGCACGGTCGGCCTTCCGCTGTCGGCGGTTGGAGCATGGGGCCGGTGAGTTCCGCCGGAGTGTTGAGTCCCGCAAGCAGTTCGACGATCTTGTCGATGTTGGTAAGTCTTCGTACTCCTGACTCCAGCATGGACAGGAAGGCCTGGCTCAGACCCGTGAGCTCCGCCATATCACTCTGGCGTAGTGAGCTTCCGATTCGCACAAGGTGGCACACTCGGCCAAAGTCACGGGCCCAGAGAGCTTCCCGGACGTCCGCTCGCTGCCAAACCTCTGGCTCCACCTGGGGCGGTGGCGAAGAGGTAGCTGGTACATGTCGCGAACAAGCGCTGCAGAACGGCTCATTGTTGTATCGACTCAGGGGGCGTCGACACCATCGACACTGGCGTCCATGCCGTTCAGTGGCATCCGTCTCGGACAAGGACGAAGGGCTTCCTTCCCGAATCTCCGTCTCAACCATCGTTGCGCCTGCGAGTGTCGGGGTCCTGCGGGTTTCCTCGCCTACTGCTAAGGCGAGCGGAAAGCGATGGCGGGCATCAGTCGACATCGGGGGCACCGGTCTGCGGCGGGAAGCAGATCTCTGCCCACGCCGATGCGCCAAGCCCGATAGGGTCGTTCATTTTCCACCGGTCGGCCAATGCGTCTACGAGCCTCAGCCGGGTATTTCTATCCGGCTCCGAGGAACCTACCGCCAACTGGAGGAATTCGTGGACTGTGTCAGACACCTCGATGCGCAGGCCAATTCCGACTCGCAGATACCGAGTCTCGATCTCTGCGCCTGGCCGCGCATTACCGTGGCGTACTGCGTCGGTTAAGAGCTCCGAGAGAACGAGGACAGCTGGGTCTTTAATACTTGAGAGGCCCCAACCGTCCAGCGCCTTACGGAGTTCACGACGCGCAAGGCCGACGCAGCGCGGATGGCGACTCCAGCGGAGCACCACCGCGCTTCTGCTCTTGGGGCCGACGCCATCATCCGGCTGGTAGGTCACAGGCACTGCGATGCCTCCCCGTACAAGTGGCTTGGTCGCAACGACCGTAGAAGCCGACGGGGAGGCGGACCCGGAGGATTTCTCCGGGTCCGCCAACGAACCTCTCTACAACAAGCGCTACTTGATAGCGCCGAGCCGCATGGCCAGGTCCTGGACATCCTGACGACGGGATCGTTTGTGGAGCCGACGAGCTAGGTCCCGCGCGAACTCATGTGCCTTGATCTGTTCGGGAGCGGTTCGGTAGGCGCGCTTGAGGTGGTCTATCGCCTCATCCGTCCGCCCGGCCTCAGCATAGGCACGGGCAACATCCAGTCGCGCCCGCCCACGTCGTTCTACCGGCAGTCCTGCCGCTCTGACTCTCGGGGCTACGTCCACGGCCAGTTGGACGTCCTCGAATTCCAGGGCGAGCGCCAGCCGGTGGATCTCTACGTTGCCGGGGCCGAAGGAGGTCCACATCGCGTTGGAGTCGCCGCCGAGCAGGTTCGCTGCCTCGTGGGCCTTACCCATCATGTGGTCTGCCAGCGCCCGGTTCCGCATGCGGGCCGCTGCGACGGCTCCGTTGAGGAACAGGGTCCCGTACAGGGAAAGAGAAGCCGGCGTGGAGCGCCACCAACCGGGTTCGAGATCGTCCGCCGCGTCAAGGGTGACGTTCACTGCCTCCGCTGCCATGCCGGCGCCGAGTTGAACATGCGCGACACCTCGGCGCAACGCCAGCATCGTGGCGGGGTCTTCGGACTCCGCAGCCGCCATGTCGCCCTGGTCTACAGCGGTCCAGGCCAAGTTGGTCTCACCCAACTTTCGGAGAAGTACCGCTGCCACGTGGCAGGTCAGTGCGAACAACCGGAGTGCTTCGGCGTGTTCGGCGCCGGCCGTGCGCTCCTGTGTTGCCAGCCGGGCGTCCGCGAGTAGCCCGGGCAGGCACTCTCCCAGGCGCGCGAACCGGCAATCCTGAAAGAGCCGCCAGGCTTCGTCGACTGCGAAGGAGAGGCGTTCGAGGCGCACGGTTTCGCGGCCGTCGTACAGCGAGCCCGCCAGCCGCCGCGACTGCATGAGTGCGGTGCGAATCGCCGGGATGCTGGCCGCGTGACGACCGTGGTCGTCCAAGAGCGTCGGCGTTCCCTGAAGGTCCTCAACGTGCACTCGCAGTGCGTGTGCCAGGTCCGCGAGCATCTTCACGTTGTTCACCGGTAGGCGTTCGGACTCGACCCGGTACACCCAGTCCTCGGAGCGTCCCAGAAGTTCGCCGAGCTGCCGCTGGCTCAGACCTCGGCGTTTCCGGTAGAACCGGACTCGCTTGCCGAACGGAAGATGGTCGGTCATTCCTCGCATTGGCCTGCTCCCCTCAGCCTGCTCGATTGAGTTTCACACGGCGTGAGTGTGCGGGAACAGGCGAACCGTCATCTGAGGGTGCCTGTGATCTGGAACGTAGGCTGACCCCAGCGGAGGCAACGGCGGGGAGTAGGTCCTCGGCGAAGACGGAGGGCGAGAGCAAGTGATCTCAACGCAGGCATGGGCGGATGCTCGGCGGCTGTGGGACTTCCAGCAGATGGGTCACGAGCTGCGCCCTTGCTCCGTGGCGATCGGACTCGGCAGCCATGACCTGGGAGTAGCCGACACCACCGCGGACCTCTACCACCGCAGCATGGCGCCCCTCATCGTCTTCACCGGAGCGACCAGCCGGACGACGCGTGAGCGGATGCCCCGAGGCGAGGCCGAACACTATCGGGACCGTGCCATGGCGCTAGGGGTTCCTGAGAGCGCCATCATCGTCGAGCCGAAGGCCCGGAACACGGGCCAGAACATCCGCTTCTCCCGCGCTCTGCTCGAAGAGCAGCGTGTTCCCGTATCGTCGGTCCTGCTGGTCAGCAAGCCGTACGAGGAGCGACGGGCGTACGCGACGGCGCGAAAGCTCTGGCCGGACGTCGAGTGGGTGAGCGCCTCCACGCCCATGGAGCTCTCCGAGTACGTCGATTCGATCCAGGACGCCCGGCTGGTCATCGACATGCTGGTGGGGGCCCAGCAGCGGCTCATGGTGTACCCACGGCAAGGGTTCATGATCGAGCAGGAGATTCCCGACGATGTGGCGGCGGCTTTCGAACGGTTGCGTCGCGACGGCTTCACGAGCCGACTCGTACCGGAAGAGGCCGAACGGGCCTGAGCTTCGGTCCACCCCGTCCGGTCCGGTCTGCGCTCTTTCAGGCGGCGCCCCATTGAGCTTGGGCATCCATGTTTCTGAGCGTCTCAATACGATACGACAACTGCTGGGTAGCAGCAGTGTCTTCTTGATCCGCACGCCGAATGAAGGACCCGAGGGTGTGAAGGTCTCGGATTCCACAGAGAACCGATTGACCAGACCACTGCCGGATGTCGTAGCCGTACCGCTCGCTGAAATCATCCAGTTGTCCGACGCTTCGCCCGAAGCGGACTCCTTGGAACGTATTAGCCAAGTCGATCTCTCGCGGGCCGAATGCCGCCTCGTCCCAGTCTCCGAGCCTGACGTCCTCGCCGTCCCAGAGCGTGTTGCCCGGATATGCGTCGCCGTGAATGTGCCCGTGCCCCAAGGGGAATTCCAGCTGTTCGTATGCGTGGAGAAGTTCCTGCCTGCGCTCCATGAGCCACGCCCGTTCGTTCGGCGCTAGGTAGGTACTGGCCTCCACGGCGGTCTTGAGTGAGGCAAGCGGTTGGTGTTGCGGCAGTGACACCGGCGGGGATGGTAGGGAATGCAGAGTTCTCAGCAGATCGCCCAACCGTCCGGGCGGAGGTGCGCCGTGTTCAGGTTGCGGGTAGTGCCGCCAGAACGTGACGACATATGGGTCGTATGCCACCGGCTGGGGTACATCCACTGGCTCTGTCGCCGGGAAGTCGTTCGCGACGAGCCAGCGCGTGAGGGAGACAGCGGTCGCCAAGCGCTGCTGCTGCGAGGCGGGACTGACGCGCACCACAACGCCTTCCGCAGCAAGAAGGAACACGGAAGTGGCGTGGTGGTGAAGCGGGACAAGGGAGCGGTCTGTCAGACCTGACGCCTGGCAGGCCTTACGGGCGGCGGACTCGGGAGAGGCCGTCATTGTCATGAGGTGAGGGCCTTCGCTCTCGTGTCGATCACCTGATAGCCGCGAGTGGCATCGGCGAGCTCGCGGGCAACCTGGCTTCGGGCGAACCGTGGTTCTTCAAGAAGCGTAGCCACTCCCTGCACAGCGTCGCCAAGCTGTCGGATACGGCGGTCGACCGGCAGCTCCAGTATGGGCTGGAGTTGCTCGCCGGCGCCCTCGATCTCTCCTGCGGCGATGCGCGCTGTGACGATGTCGAGGCGCGCCAGCGCCTCGTCGCCGTACGACCGCTGCTCCTTCGGGCCCATCTCGTACAGATCGATCGCGGCGGCGGCGTGCTGCTCGGCCCTCCCGTGTTCGCCGAGGAGGGCGTACGTTCCGCCGATGTAGTACTCCTGCTTGGCTTCCGGGAAAGTGAGCAGGCCTCCGAATCTGGTGAGCCCGTTGGGGTCTGTTCGCTGTTCGCGGGCCTGCTCAAGTTCCTTGAGCGCTGCCAGGGCCGTGTTCCGGTCTCCGACGCGTGCCGCAGCCCTGGCCCCGATCGCCGCGGTTCTGACCCGGGTCTCGCCGACGGGGGCGAACCGGATCGCCTGTTGTGTGTACTTGAAGGCTGCGTGCCGGTGAGTTGACCACTCCGCGATCAGTGCGGCTGTGCCCTTGACCCATGCCCGGAGATCGTCGTGGTCGGCATGCTCGGCGAGGGTCCCGGCCGTCTGAAGTTGGGCGACAGCGGAGTCCTGGTCCCCGAGATTCTGTGACGCGTGAGCAAGGAGCAGGCAACTCGTGCCGGCGAGGAGGTACAGCTCCCTGGTTTGGCCGGGGGGTTGGTGGCCGCTCAGCAGCGCGAAGAGCTGATCTCTCGTCGACAGCAGGTCTTGGAAGAGCGGGTACAGGGGAGCGTGGACGTAGTCCGTCGCGATCCGGGTGATCCTGGATTCCAGCCCCTCAAGCTCGATGTCGCTCACGTTGCTCCTCGTGACCGCTTCCGCGAACCGCAGCGACTGGGCCGCGGCTTGTGTCGCGAGCTCATAGAGGTCCACTGCCTGCTCGCCGGTCGCGACCTGGAGATCAACGGCGGATGGTCCTGGGTGCGGCAACGGCCGTGGCGTGAGGGCTGCGTGATGCTCACGGAACGGTGGGGGGAGCAAGGCGTCCGGTGTTTCCATGCCGTTGAGGAACCTCGCGACCTTGTCGAGGCTCGTCAGTCGGCGGGTTCCTGCTTCGAGCATGGAAAGGAAACCCTGGCTGAGCCCCGTCATGCGGGCCATGTCGTCCTGGCGAAGCTTCGCCCGCTCGCGGATAAGGCGGCTCGCGCGCCCGAAGTCCCATGCCGCGATGGCGGAGTGGACTTCCGGATGCTGCCAGACGGTGTCTGGAACCCGGCGTTGAAGGCGGGTGTCGAGAAACCTGACGCGCGCGCACGTAGCACACCGGTCTTCGTCGTTGTACTGGCTCAAGCGGCATCCGCAGTCAGCGCATACGCGAGGGTTTCTTGGCATCGCACCCCCGTCTCTCGTCTGCGCCCGACAGCGTAGGCGGGGGTACGCGCGTGCCGGTATCACTCATGTAATACGGGCAGTTGAGACATACTTCTGGGCCGCCGCCGTCAGGCGCGGCCGAGGGTTGTTGTGACGATCGCGTCCAGGAGCCGTGGGACGTCTTCGAGGCTGTCAAGGACAACGCCGGCTCCCACTGTGGAGAGTCTGTTGGCGGTGGTCTTCCAGCGGCTCTTTCGAGCGCGGCCTAACGCTCGCCGAGCGCATCCGGTTCCTGGTCTTCCTGGAACCGGCATCACCTCAGTGATATCACCCTCGGAATGTGCGTAATCGCCTTTCGGTAAACAGTCTTGGGGATCAGCCAACGTCCTTGTGACAGCAGTTGCTTGGTCAAGCGGCTCAGTCAGTGTGTCCGGACGCACAGGAGATCCCGGTGATTGCCTCGCAAGGCCGAGTTGAAGCCGTCCCTGATCCGCCCGCTGCCCATCGGCCGGTCGCACCTGTGGTGCCGCTGGACGGCCGGCAGCGGTTGCAACGCCACTCCTCCTCACCGGAGTTGGCATTGCCGTTCGCGCAGACAGAACTGCCCTGGAGGATCCAGCTCGCGTCACACCCGCTGCCGCGACTCGGGCCCGTCGATGTCGTGCAGGCGGGACTACTCGTCGGCTTGCGTGCGGTCGAGGGTGCCCGAAGCCGGGGGCTCCCTGTGGGGCCGGTGCTCTGCTGCCACGCGCACTCGCGTATCCACATCCCGGTCGAAGCGGACACGGCATACCGGTGGCACGCTCCACAGACGGTGTGCCGTGCGGGGCGCCTGTGGGAATGCGCCCTCGACAGACAGGTCGCCGGGTACTCGCGCTGCTCGACGGTATGGCTGCTTCCCCCTGACGGACATCCAGAAGGCACCGACAGCGCCGCGCTCCGTCACTGGCTCGCCCTGACACGGTCGGCTGGCGTGCGCAAAAGGGAGCCTCTGCATGGCGGTTAGCGTCTCGGCCGTCGTCCTCTTGGCGATCATCACGTTCCTGCTCATCAAGAAGGGCGGGCTGAAAGCCGGGCACGCAGTGGTCTGCACCCTCCTCGGCTTCTACCTCGCCAGTTCCTCGATCGCGCCAACGATCTCAGAGGCCACAACGAGCCTGGCGCGCATGATCGGCGGGATCAAGTTCTAGGCCCCAGCCGATGACCTGGGCGACATGAGCGGGCCTCCTTGGGCTCCATCGAACTGTCGCCAGCCCGGCGGTCCATCAACTTGCCGGTCCTGTTGCCTTGTCGCAGTCCACTTCGACCCCAGTGAGAGATCCGATGAGACACGAAACAGCCGTCGTGGCATCCGTTGGTCTGGCCGCGGTGCTCGTTGTCGCGCTCGGGCTGGCCGCATACTTCGCATGGCTCTCCGCCAAGCACCGTGCCCAGGCCGTGCATTGGCAAGAGACCGCTGTTGCCCAGGACTTGGCCCTGGTCGCGCTGCTTTCGCAGGGCCTCGAAACGGTCGCGGCCTCGCTCCAGTCGACAGAGCCGGCCTCGGCGGTGTTCGAGGTCCCTGATTGTCTCGCCGGTTCGGATTTCGTGGAGAATCTCCGGATCCTCGGCGAGGAGTATGTCGCTGACCTGCATCGAGTGCAGGGCGCGACGGCGGTCTCGACACGTCAGCAAGTCGAAGCCGAGGCGCGCGAGTCGGCGAAGGCAGCCGTCAAGGCGTTCGCCACCGCGATGGTGAGCACCGGCATCAACGTGAGCAGCGAGGTGGCCCAGGCGCTCCGGCGACATCACGGCAGTGCCGTCTTCGCGACGCTGACCAAGATCGATCACGGCGTCCAGCAGATGCTCCACCAGGCACAGTCGTACGTCGTGCTCGCTGGAGGGCTCCTCGGGCAGCGGTGGCCCGCCAGCACGCTCACGGACGTCGTAGGGGCGGCCCAGGGAGCGATTCCCGACTACGCACGGGTCCACCCGTACGCGTCTGACCGGGCAGTGATCGCCCGCATGGTCGGGCCGGTGAAGCTCATCCTGAGCCACCTCCTCGACAACGCCGCACGCTATTCGCCGCCTCAGACTCACGTGGAGGTGAGCGCCCAGCACGGCCACCACGGAATCACTCTCCTCATCGACGACGCTGGCAAGCGCATGAGCGAGGAGGAGTTGAAGCGCGCGCGGCGCATCCTGGACGGCCGTCAGGGGGTCGACATCCTCACCATGGAGGCGCATCCGAGGGTCGGCTTCCCGGTGATCGCGCTCCTTGCTCGCCGGTACGGCATGAAGGTGGTGCTCACGGACTCCAACCGCTACGGCGGGATGTGCGCCTCGGTCTTCCTGCCCGAGGACCTTCTCACCACCGCTGCGGCTGAGCTCGAACCAGCTCCGCGGCCCGCCCGCGTCGCGGCGCCTGCGCCTTCTTCCCCCGCCCTGACGGAGAACGGACTGCCGACGCGCACGTCTCGCCAACCGGTGCATGCGCAGCAACAGGCTTCTGCCGGGCGCCGTACGAGTACCGAACCGGCCCGGCCCGCGGTCATCGGCGCCTGGCAGCAGGCAAACAGACAGGCTCGCGGCACGGCCGCACCCCCGCAGGATCGCGCCGGGGACACCGACGTACACCCGGACCAGGAAGAAAGGCCCCTCGACTCATGACGACGCAGGTGAACAGGCTCGGCTGGATGCTCGGGGACCTCACGAGCATGCCGGATGTCAGCTACGCCGTCCTTCTGGCCACGGACGGTCTCGCCCTGGGCTACTCGGAATCGGTGGACCGTGACACGGCAGACAAGGTCGCCGCGTCCACCAGCGGCTTTCACTCCATTGGCGTCGCGTTGGCCCCGTACACCGGTGGCAAGAAGAACGGCCTGCGCCAGGTCGTCGCCGAGTTCGACGAGGGACTCCTGTTCGTCAAGACGGTCGGCCACAACGCGTTGTTGGCGGTCTCGACGACCGAGACGGTGGACGCCGAAATCCTCACCTACCGGATGAACGGACTGACCGAGCGCCTCGGTGCGGAACTGTCCAGCCCGGCACGGGACAAGGGTGACGAAGGCGGCGCTCGGCCATGAGCGCTCTGCGGCGCGATCCCGACATGGTCCGAGCGTATGTCCGGACACGAGGGCACTCGTCACCGTCCCGCGACGGCCTGACCCTGACGACCCTGGTTCGCGCCGCAGACCGCCCGCTCCACGGCCTCGACGTCGAAGCTCGGCGGGTCCTGCGGATCTGCAACGGGCCGATCGTGATCGCCGAGATCGCCTCGCTCCTCGATCTGCCTCCCACCGTCGCTCTCATCGTCGTCTCCGGACTACTCGACACCGGCCACCTCAACACCCCGGCACCGGCCGAGCAGCCGGACATCAGCGTTATTGAGGAAGTGCTCAATGGACTCCGTGCTCTCGTCTGAGCACCAATACCTCCCAACCACCGTGACCCGGTCAGCGAAGATCCTGATCGCCGGCCACTTCGGGGCAGGCAAGACGACGCTGGTGGGCAGCGTGTCGGAGATCAAACCGCTGAGGACCGAGGAGCCGATCACAGAAGCCAGCACCGGCATCGACGACCTCGCCGGCCTGCCCAGCAAGACGGAGACGACGGTCGCCTTCGACTTCGGCCGCCGCACCCTCAGCCCCCGGCTGGCCCTCTACCTGTTCGGCACCCCCGGACAGAACCGGTTCACCCCCTTTTGGGAGCACCTCTTCCACGGGGCGCTGGGCGCGCTGGTCCTCGTCGACACCCGTCGGCTCCAGGACTCCGACGCGGTTCTCGCGCTCTTCGAAGAACGCGGCCTGCCGTTCGGAGTCGCCGTAAACGAATGGGACGGCGCTCAACGGTTCGACCTCGACGAGGTCCGCCGGGCCCTGGCCCTAGACGACGACGTGGTGGTCACGTCCTGCGACGCCCGCGACGAAGTGTCCTCCATCCACGCGCTGATCGCGTTCGTCGAGTACCTCCACCGATCCAGCCGACTGGAGTGCCTGTCGTGACCATGCCGCCACCACCATCGCAAGCCGGCCACCGCGCTCACGTCGGTCAGACGCGGTTCGCGATGTACGCGCGGGAGTTCGCAGCTGATCCCTCCCGCTTCTACACGCAGATGCGGGAGCAACACGGAACACTGGCCCCGGTCTACCTGGACCCCGACGTGCCCGCCACGCTGGTGATCGCATACCAGACCGCCGTCCGCATCCTTCACGACCCCGTACGGTTCCCCGCCGACCCGCGGGTCTGGCAACAAGGCGTCCCCGCGCACTGCCCGGTCCTGCCGATGCTGGAGCACCGCCCCAACGCGCTGCGCAACTCCGGTCCTGCTCACGCTCGTTACCGTGCCGCGAACACGTCCGCCCTCGACCATGTCCGCCAGCACGAACTGCAGGCCATGGTGGAACGGATCGCCATTCCCCTGATCAACGAGATGTGCGAGGTGGGCCATGCGGACCTGCTGACGCAGTACGCGCAACCTCTGGCCTTCCAGGTCCTCAACGCGATCCTCGGCTGCCCGCCGGAGATCGGCCAGCGTGTAGCCGGCGGGATGGCCGCGATCTTCGAAGGCGTGAACGCCGAGGCCGGCAACGCCATGCTCTCCGAGGCTCTCAGCGAACTTGTCGACCTCAAGCGCCGCCATCCGGGGATGGATGTCACCACCGGCCTGTTGATGCATCCGACGCAGCTGAACGAGCTGGAGCTGATACACCAGCTGGTCACCCTCTACGGCGCCGGCATCGAGCCTGAGCAGAACGTCATCGCAAACACCCTTCTGCTGATCGTCAGCGACGAGCGGTACTCCGGCGACGTGCTCCGGGGGAGCCTGAGCGTCCGCGACGCTCTCGATGAGCTGCTCTTCGTGGACCCTCCGCTGGCCAACTTCTGCGTGTCGTATCCGCCACGTCCGGTCGAGATCGACGGCGTTGTCCTACCCGCCCACCAGCCGGTCGTCATCAGCATGGCCGCCTGTAACAACGACCCCGCGGTCATCTCCGACCAGCGGGCCGGCAACCGCTCTCACCTGACGTGGAGCGCCGGGCCCCATGGCTGCCCCGCCCAGCCCTTGGCCTACCTCATCGCCCAGGTGGCCATCGAGCAGATCCTCGACGCCCTCCCCGAAATGGAACTCGCCGTCCCCGCCGACCACCTCACCTACCGCCCGGGCCCGTTCCACCGCTCCCTGACCGGCCTGCCGGTCCGCTTCCCCCCGTCGCCGCGCCTCACTCTGAGCTAGGGAGAACCCGACATGGACCGCACCCTGCCCCTCGTCCTCGACCCCACCGGCCGTGCGCGCGCGGCCGAAGAAGACGCCCTTCACGCCGCCGGTCCCGCCACGCTCGTGGACATCCTCGGCGTGACCGCCTGGTCAGTCAGCGACGCGGCCGTCCTCAAAGGCCTTCTGAACGACGCCCGGGTGTCCAAGGACGCCAGCAGGCACTGGCCGGCGTTCATCAGCGGCGAGATCACCGAGAAGTGGCCGCTGGCCCTGTGGGTCGGCGTGGACAACATGTTCACCGCCTACGGAGACAACCACCGGCGGTTGAGGCGTCTCGTCAGCAAGGCGTTCACCGCCCGACGTACCGCCGAGATGGTGCCGCGCATCGAACAGATCACGGCCCGCCTCATCGACCGGATAGCCCGGACCCAGCCCGGCGAGGTCGTCGAACTGCGTGAGGCTCTCGCCTTCCCCCTGCCGATCCAGGTCATCGGCGATCTCATGGGTCTGACCGAGGACGTGTGGCCCCGCTTCCGGACCGTGGTCGACGGAGTCTTCGACACCACGCTCAGCAGCGAGGAGGCCCGCGCCAACACCATGGCCCTGTACGGCATCCTCACCGAACTGGTCGCGTTGAAGCGGGTCACCCCCGGCGAGGACATCACGTCGACGCTCATCGACGTACGCGACGAAGAGGGCGATGGCTCCGTTCTCACGGAGCAGGAACTCCTGGACACGCTGCTCCTGATCATCAGCGCCGGTTACGAGACGACCGTCAACCTGCTCGATCAAGCCGTCACCGCGCTGCTCACCCGCCCCGAGCAGCTCGCTCACGTCCGGGCGGGGCGCGCATCGTGGGACGACGTGATCGAGGAGTCCCTCCGCTACGCCGCCCCCATCAGCCACCTGCCGCTTCGATACGCCGTCGAGGACATCCCCCTCCCGGACGGGATCGTGATCAGCCAGGGCGAGGCGATCCTCGCCTCGTACGGCGCCGCCAGCCGCCATCCGAACCTGCACGGCGCCACCGCGGGAGCCTTCGACGTCATACGGGAGGACAAGCAGCATCTCGCTTTCGGACACGGCGCTCACTTCTGCCTCGGCGCTCCCCTGGCCCGCGCCGAAGCGCGAGCCGCGCTGCCCGCCCTCTTCGACGGTTTCCCGGACATGGCTCTCGCCGTGCCGCCCGAGGAGCTTGAACCGGTGGCGAGCCTCCTAGTCAACGGGCACCGCACGGTGCCCGTGCGGCTGCAGCCCATGCGCCGACCCGGCTGAGCCGGGGATACGGGCGCGTAGAGGGTCGGCTCTATCGAGTGGGAAACGCCCAGTTCAGCGCCCGTTGTCAGTGCCTATTGGCAGGCTACGCACTCACACGCGAATACCTAGAGAATCCACCCAGTCACATACTGTGCGCGCATATGGCTGGGTGGCTCGGCGAACGAAAGGGCGCACCGAGGTGACGAACATGCCCGGCGCACTCCACCAACTGGTGGAGTCGGTAACCAACACGTACACCGTGGTTGCCGAGCACCCCCGCCCCGGCACCATCAGGCCGTCCCTCTGGGAAGTCCACGCGCCCGGGGGCCGACGGTGGTTCGCCAAGCAGCACGTGGGCCCCAAGCTGCACCGACGCGAGGTCGATGCCTACCGCAAGTGGACGGCCTCCCTCGGCGAGGGCCGGACGCCCGACCTCGTCGCCTCCGAGGCCGTCTCACACACCGTCCTGGTGACCGCTGTGCCCGGACACAGCCTCGACTCGCTCCGGCTGCCGGCCGAGCAGAAGCGCAAGGCCTACGAACAGGCTGGTGAACTCCTCGCTCGCCATCACGCGGCGGCCAGCGGCGAACCCACTGCGGATACGGCCGAGGTCGAGTGGGAGGAGACGGTGTCGAAGGTCCTGGTGCCTGCCACCGCGTACGTGCCCAAGCACGAACTCTCAACGGTACGAGCCCTCCTGAGCGAGCCGCCCCCACGGCTGCCCCAGGTCGCCGGGCACGGCGACTACATGCCGAAGAACTGGATGTGGGACGAGTCCGAGCAACTGCTGAGGGTCATCGACTTCGAACGCGCCGAGCTCCAGCCCGCGCCACGCCGGGATCTCAGCCGCCTGCGCTACCGGATCCTGCACCACAACCCGGACCTGAACGCCGCGTTCCACCACGGGTACGGCCGCACCCTCACCGAGGAGGAAGCGGCGGCATGCCGGGCGTACGGGGCCCTGGACGCTGTCGACTCCCTGGCCTGGGGCATCCAGCATCACGACGTCGGTCTGGTCGACGAAGCCCACACCATGCTGGAGAACCTGCGCCTGGAGACTGGCAAGAGCGTGTGGAGCGGGTGGCGCGCGTGAATACCTTCGCCGGACTCTCCGCCTGCTACCGACGCTTCCGCCCAGGCATCCCCGTCGCCCTCGCGGCCCTTCTCGACCAGGCCGCGCCAACAAACAGCCCACGGCGCCTTCTGGACATCGGCACCGGCCCGGGACTCGTTGTTCACGCGCTCTTGCCGTACTTCGACGATCTTTTCGTGGTCGATGCCGAGCCGGGGATGCTCACGGAGGCCGAAGCTATGCTCCGTCCCACGCTCGACACCGCCCACCGGCTGCAACTCCGTCACGCGCTCGCGGAGGACTTCCTGCCACCGGAGGGATGGCGACCGCATCTCGTCACCTGCGGCCGTGTCTTCCACTGGCTGAACCAGCCGCGCTTCCTCGACCGGCTCAGTGAGTACGTGGCCCCCGAGGGGGTGGTCGCGGTCTTCAGCGACCAGAGTCTGTGGACCGCCGACAGCCCGTGGCAGCAGGCCGCCCGCGAGGTCGTCCAGCACTTCCTCGGTGGGCAACGGAGAGCAGGCGACTGCGCCTTCAGCACGCCTGGGCCGCCGTACGAGGAGGTACTCCGTGCTTCCGCCTTCTCACACGTCACCTCCACGGTCGTTCCCGTCCACCGCCATTGGAAGATCTCGCAGGTCCTGGGCTACCTGTACTCAACATCGTTCGCGGCCCCGCATCTGTTCGGCGACCGCCGCGACGACTTCGAGCTGGCCGTTGCCAACGTCCTCACACCCTTCGCCGACAGAGGAGTGCTCACGGAGGACAACGCGTTCACCGTCCTCACGGCACGTCGTCCCTCGACACACGAAGGCCTGTGATCCCTATGGACGAAGCAGAGCGGGGTGCGGCGTTGACCGCTGACGTGCTGGAGGACCGGTACGGACTCGTCGTCGACCTCGTCGAGCCGGTGCACATGGGCACGGACACGATCAACCGACGAGTCCTGACCGACGACGGGCTGCGGTTGTTCGTCAAGCAGTACCCGGCGATGGCCGACCTGGACGAGGCACGCAACGCGTGGGACATGTCGGAATACTGCCGGGCAGCGGAACTCCCCGTTCCACGCGTGTGGCCCGACGCCGACGACAACCTGGTCACCATCGCGGAAGGCAGCGCATGGGCCGTCGTCGACGAGGCCCCGGGCCAGGTGACGTCGTCGGCCATGACGGTCCCCCTCGCCGAACACATCGGCGTCGTCATGGGGCGCATGCACCGTGCG
This sequence comes from Streptomyces graminilatus, assembly GCF_001418565.1. Classification (GTDB taxonomy): domain Bacteria; phylum Actinomycetota; class Actinomycetes; order Streptomycetales; family Streptomycetaceae; genus Streptomyces; species Streptomyces graminilatus. The sequence goes on from NZ_LIQQ01000005.1 coordinate 40,657, forward strand.
CTCGCCGCGTACCCGCTGCCCAAGCGCTTACAGCAGACCCGCTGGCGGACAGAGTCCGTCGAGGACGCGGTAGCGAAGTGCGACACCGTGATGACCAGAGCCACACGGCAAGGCCACGACCGTCTCGACCAACTGCGAGTCGACCTCGACCAGCGGCGTACGGACTTAAGCACCCACGCTGCCGCGCTGCGGGAACAGCTGCCCGAGACACTCGTGGAACAAGCACTGCACGCGGATCTCACCCGCACCAACCTGATCACCCTCTCCGATGCCGTCACCGGCATCATCGACTTCCGCTGCGCAAGCGCGATGCCGGCCTGGGAACTGGGGCGAGCGGCGTTCGACCCACGCACCGTCGCGACCAGCACCGAGTCGACTGCCTGCGCCCTGGCCATGGTGAGTGCCTACCGCTCGGAGCATCCCAGCCTCCCCATGCAAGAGGTCCAGGCCTGCGCTCGGATCGCCTTGCTGTACATGCTGTTCAGCTTCTACGGCGCCACCACCGCCGAGTACGACCTGCCTCGGGACGCCGAGCTGGATCTGAAGCGGCACTGGAGCGAGCGTCAGACCGCCATCCGGCGCCTGCTCGGTGACCTTGAGGGCCTCGAAGACGAGCTCACCGCCCTCGGGGCGAGCGAGGACACCTCATGACCATCCGGCGGCTAGCAACTGCACGGCATTCCAAGGATGTTGAGGAACGGCCTCAACCGCACACGGCATTCAGGGGGACGCCATGGCGTATCGAAGAGTGATCGGCCTGTACCTGGTTCTCATCCGTAACCAGCCCGTGCTGGGCTTCCGCACGACCTCGGCCGGGCACCGCGTGTCGGTGGAGGGCTGGAGCTGATGACCACCATCCCGAAGCCCGCTGCCACAACCGCAGCGACCGACGAGGCGGAGGCATCGGATGAGGAGCTGAAGTTCGTCATCCCCGGCGACCGCCGCATCGAGGCCGCCAACGCGATCACCACCCGCGCGATGGCCCGGCGCCTGCCCCAGCTGATCCGCCGATCCCTCGCGCTGGGCTGGCAGGTCGACCGCACCGCAGTCATCGCCCTGCTCGGCGTCCAGCTCCTGTCGGGGGTGCTGGAGGCGTTCGGGCTGATGGCCACCACCGGTGTGATCAAGCCGCTGATCGCCTCTCAGCACATCAGCAGCGACCAGCTCCGCTCAGCCGTACCGTCGCTTATCGTCCTGTCGGTCGCCATCGGTCTGCGTGCCCTGCTGGGTATCGTCTCCACCGCGCTGTCGGCCCGGCTGGCGCCGCGTATTGCCCGGGAGGCCGAACTCGAACTCCTCGACGCGGCGACCAAAGCGGAACTGGCCGCATACGACAACCCCGGATACAACGACCGCTGGGACGCGGCCGACCGGGGAGTGGAGGTCTCCAGGGACCTTCTTACCCAAGCTCAGTACATTCTCGCCGCCTCCACCTCTCTGATCGCCTCCGCGTGCGTCCTGACCGCCGTGCACTGGACGCTGCTGCCGCTGCTCCTCCTGGCGGCATTGCCGAAGGGCGTGGCCAGCGTGCGGGCGGCCCGCATCAGCTACATCGCCTCGCTCGCCACCACGAAGGACCGGCGGCTGCTGGGCATGCTCCGCTGGCACCTGGTCGACAAGCAGACCGCCGACCAGGTCCGCTCCGGCACCATGGCGCCGTTCCTGCTCGACAAGTACCGCACGGCCGGGGTGCGGATCGACACGACGACCGACCAGGCCACCTGGCGCTCCGCCAGGATCTCCCTGGTCGGCGGAGCCGCGGGAGGTCTCGCCCACGCCGTGGTCTGGGTGGCCCTGGCGCTGCTGGTGTCCGCCGGGCAGATCTCGGTCGCCGCCCTCGGCACCGCGTTCCTCGCATTGGGCCGCGTCAGCGCGGGACTGGACGGGATCGTCGGCTACGGAGCCCAACTCTTCCGTACCGGCATGTACTTGGACGACTGGGCGGACTTCATCGACGAAGCCGGCGGACACCGCATCGACCGCGGCCCCCAGACGCCGGCCGTGCCCACGCTCGTATGCGCCGAGAACATCACATTCCAGTACCCGAGCGCAGACCGCCCGGCCCTGGACGACGTCTCCTTGGAGGTTCGGCGCGGCGAAGTCGTCGCGCTGGTGGGTGAGAACGGCTCCGGCAAGACCACCCTCAGCAAGATCCTGTCTGCTCTGTATCTGCCCGACCAAGGAGCCGTCACCTGGGATGGCACCGACACCAGGGATCTGGACGCGCATGCCACCTGGGCGCGTGTTGCCGTCGTACCGCAGTCCTATGCGAACTGGCCCCTGTCGGCGAGGGAGAACATCACGCTCGGCCAGGCCACCGAGGACGGGGACGCCGCAGTGCTCGCCGCAGCGCATGCCGCGGGCGCCGACGAGGTCATCGACGGACTGCGAAACGGCTTGAACACTCTGCTGGCCAAGGAATGGTGGGGTGGTCAGGAACTGTCCGGCGGGCAGTGGCAGAGGATCGCACTAGCCCGAGCCTTCCACCGGCCGGCCGGACTGCTCGTCCTGGACGAACCGACAGCAGCCCTGGACCCAAGGGCCGAGCACCGCATCTTCACCGGGCTGCGCCGGCTTGCTGCGGACCGCGCGGTCGTCCTGGTCACGCACAGGCTCACCAACGTGACCATCGCCGACCGAATCGTCGTTTTGGACAAAGGCCGCGTCGTCCAGCACGGCACCCCCGAGGAGCTGCTGGCCCAGCAGGACGGCTTGTTCCGCGAACTGTGGGATCTGCAGAACGAGCGCACCGGTCGTGTACCCGCCCCGGCTGTAGGGTCCGCGGTCCGATGCGCAATGTCGGCTGAGGATGCGCAGTGAATGCGCAAATCCAGGGTTCGGTGCGCGATGGCTGTAGTCCGTAGCTGTTCGAGCGGGGCCAGACACAGTGAAGGCCCGGTATCCACCGGGCCTTCACGTTTGAGTAGCGGGGACAGGATTTGAACCTGCGACCTCTGGGTTATGAGCCCAGCGAGCTACCGAGCTGCTCCACCCCGCGTCGGTACGGTGAACTCTACGGCACCGACCCGGCTCGGCCGAATCGGATTTCACCCGACGCCGAGAGTCACAACGAAGCCATTCTTCGGAACGGCGTACCCGTCACGTTGTTACTTGCCGGCTTCGCCGGATTCTTCGCTTGAGAATCCCCCCATGGTTGGCATGCTCAAGCAGCGAGCAGTTCAGACAGACACTCGGAGGGGTCGCCTCCGAGCGTGTTGCGTGGGTGGCTGCGGTGTTCGTCAGCTCTGGCTTCAGGCTTCCCGTCCCCCGACTGCTGGCGCTCCAGGCCGAGCAGCTTCAGCAGGTCGGCGGTGACCACCCGGTAGGCATTGCCGAGACGCAGCACCTTGACCGGGTACTCCCCTTGCTTGGCGAGCCCGTACCCGGTGGAGCGGCCGATCATCAGCGCCCGGTTCGCGGTGTCGAGGTCGATGACCGCCGGAAAAGCGAGTAGCTCGTCGCTCGTCAGCCCTCGCGTCTCACGGGACGAAGAAGATGCCGTCACGATGCCCTCCTGAAGGTGATTGGTGTCGTGGTGCCGCCAAAGATGTATCACGTAGTTGCGGCAGCACCTTTTCTCGACCTAAAGTGCCTCCATGACACCTGATCAATGGCCGACAGTGTTCACCGCTCGGATCGCCCAGGCGGTGCGGGAGGCGCGCAAGGCCGCCGGCCTCACCATGGGCGAAGTCGCCCATGGCTGCGCTGAACGCGGCTTGACGGAGTTCACCGAGCACTCCATGAAGAACCTGGAGTCCGGGCGTAAGACGAGCATCACGGTCGCCGACTTCGTCGTCTTGGCCGATGTCCTAGGCGTCCCGCCCGTGGCTCTCCTCTTCCCACTCGGTACCTCCGCCACCGTGGAGGTCCTCCCGGGCAAAGAGGTGTCCACCTGGGACGCTCTCGCGTGGTTCACGGGCGAGACTCCCATGGACCAACCGGCGCCCGAGGGCACCGCCCGGGACGTACTCGACGTCTTCCGTAACCACGGCGACCTGGTGGCCGCCGCGTTGATGTCCACCGCGCTGGCCACGGAGAGACGCCGCCAGGCCAGCACCACTTTGGACCGGGCACGCCGGACCGCGCTCCTGGAGCGGGCCAGCAGCTACGAGGAGCACGCCTTCGAGGACTGTGCCGAGCTGCGGGCTTTCCGGGGGCGCATGCGCGATCGGGATCTGGTGCCGCCCTCGCTCCCCTCAGAACTGGCCCATGTCGACCACCCCGAGAACAACCCCGAGGACAGCGAGTGAAGAACGGTACGACCTCCCGTCGGTGCGCCTGCCGGAACCCGACCACAGGCAAGCCGTACGGGACGGCATGCCCCAAGGCATCCAACACTCGGCATGGCCTCTGGTACGCCATCCAGGAACTTGTCCCCCGCCAGGACGGCACCCGCCGCCGGTTCCGTCGGGGCGGATTCGAAACCGCCACCGCCGCGAAGACGGAGCTCTCCAAGGTCGCGGCGCTCATGGCGATACCGGACGAGGACGACCCGGCCGGTCAGCTCGCCATCAGCGATCTCCTCGAAGCCTGCGCGGCGGCGAAGGAGCCACTGCCGGACTACGACGAGACCCTGCGACGCTTCAAGACCGGCCAGGCACTCAACTCGAAGATCACCGTTGGCGAGTGGCTCGACACCTGGCTGGCGGGCCGCAAGCGCCTTCGCGTGACCGGCTACAAGCGTTACGAGTGCGACGTCCGTGTCCACCTCAAGCCGCACCTGGGCAACATTCGGCTGGACAAGCTCAGGGTCCACCACCTGAATACGATGTTCGACTCGATCAACGAGCGCAACATCGAGATCCAGGAGCAGAACGCCCAGAGGAAGGCAGTCCAGGCCGAACTCAAGGCGACCCCGAACAAGGGTGCTGAGAACCGGGCCCGTCGGGGGTGGTTCAGGGCCCAGCTCGACGCGATGCCGCCGTTCCGTCGTATCACCAGCCTCAATACCCAGCCGCACATCAAAGCCACGCTCAGGGCCGCCCTGAACGTGGCCATCGCCCAGCAGGTGATGTCCCCCTTCAATCCGGCCGAGCACGTCGAGCTCCTCCCTGGCACGAAGCCGAAGGCCCTGATCTGGACCGACGAGCGAATTGCTCGCTGGCAGGCGACTGGAGTCAAGCCTTCGCCCGTCATGGTCTGGACCCCGGAGCAGACGGGGAAGTTCCTCGACTTCGTCGCGGGTGACCGGCTCTACCCGCTGTGGCGGCTGATCTCCTTCCGAGGAACCCGGCGCGGCGAGTCGTGCGGTGCCCGGTGGGAGGACCTGTCGGCCGCTGAGCGGTCCCTGGCCATCGCCACGCAGCTCGTCCAGGACGGCTGGGAGATTCACGAGGGCGCCCCGAAGACCGACTCGGGCATCCGTCTCATCGCCCTGGACGACGAGACCTTCGACGTCCTCCAGGCCCACAAACTTCGTCAGGAGCGCGAGCGCGAGCAGTGGGGCGAGGGCTGGAAAGACACCGGACGAATATTCACCCAGGAGGACGGCTCCCTGCTCCACCCGGGCAAGGTCAGCGACCTCTTCGAGCGACTGGTCACCGCCGCCGGCCTGCCTCCGATCCGGCTCCACGACCTTCGCCACGTCGCCGCCACGCTCATGCTCGCGGCCGGGGTGGACATCAAGGTCGTCAGCGAAACGCTCGGCCACTCGGACACCCGCATCACCCGCGACATCTACCAGGCGGTCCTGGACGGCCTCGCACGCGACGCCGCCGAGAAGGTTGTCCAACTCGTCCCGCGCTCACGCCCCCACCTCAGCGCAGTCCCGGACAAGCAGACCCCCGAGCCCTCCCGCACCCTGCCGAGGATGCAGCCCCCCAAGCGCCCTTCAGACAAGGAGGAGAAGGACACCGCCTGAGAACACCGTGACTAGGGGCTTCGGTCAACAGCCGTCTGACCGGAGCCCTCTGTGGATCACCGGCCGGGGTGGGTGACCGAGGTGTGCCCGGCGCCGATTCCTGGAGCAGCGTTAGCCGGGCCGCTCAGTCGGTCAGCACGGCGAAGGGGTGCAGGTGACGGAGTATCCGGCCTCGAACCCGGTCATCATGGACGCTATGACCGGCACAGAAGAATCGGGCTTTGACGTTGTGGTGACGTTCTCCGCCGCAGAGCGGGAGGCCATCGCCGAGCACGCGGCCGAGCTCCAGGTTCCCCTCAATGCCTATATCCACAAGGCCGCTACTCGGCGGGCCCGAGCCGGCGATCTCAAGCGCCGGCTCCGCCGGGAACTCGCCAACAACAGCCGCCCCGAAGAGGCGGCTTCCGGCCGGCTCAGTGACATCTTGGAACCATTCGTCGACCTGCCTGCCCTCACCGATGAGGAGAAGGAAGCCCGGGCACGGGAAGCCGCACGCGAGTGCGGGATTGAATACACGCCCCAGGTCCGGGCCCTGGGGCAAGCACTCTGGGCGAGAATTTACGACTGCCACGGCGCTGCCGATGACTGAGCTTTCGATCAACTAGGTCTGCCCTGAACTCGGTGGCCTATTTATGTTCAACGACGACTGACGTCGGCACGTGGGGCGGGCGCACCCCACGCTCTCGCTGGCATCGCGGGCTTCGCAGTGCGTCCCAGCCCGCCGGGTGATCATCCGGCGGGCTGGTCCAGGTACCCGCGGGGTCAGCAGGACCAGAAGGTCATGTTCACCACGATCGCCGGGGCGAACGTACCGTCGGGCAACTGCAGCGCTGAGACACATGAGCCCTACTGGGGCGCGTGACGCCAGTCGTACAACATGTTCCTGTTCAGTGACGCCGCAGGGCCGGTGTGTACGCCGAGATCTGTTCTCGTAGATCGGCGATGTCGATGGCCAGGCGCTCGGCCGTCTCGGGAAGCAGGACTCCGGGAACTGCGGCGGCCAGGCGGAGTGCGTCTTCGTGCAATGCGCACTCCAGTTGGGTGGCGTCGCGTAGGTGAGCCCGTGCCTGTGCCGCGGCGTCATGGATGAGTGCGTGGATCTGTTCCGGCTCAGGTGCGGGTGTGGGAGGAGTCGGCGCCGGGAGTGCTGATACCGGTTCGTCGGTCAGCTCGTGTGTGTAGGCGGGTAGCAGGGGCGGTTCGGAGCACTCGCGGTACCAGGCCCATGCGTGGTGGGCGGGGATGTGGACCTTTCCGCCGGGCGTCGTGCGGGTGGTGGTGACTGGCTGGTCCGTGCTGGCGGCGGGGCGGTGTTGCGGGGGGCGTTCGGGGAGTCCGCGCAGCGCGGCGAAGTCGGCGG
>NZ_LIQQ01000050.1 GCF_001418565.1 Streptomyces graminilatus
CGTCGCGGCGTCGGCGGCGGCCGAGGCGACCGTGAGGACCGTGCCCTCCACCGGGTGGGCCACGGCCTGCCGGGCGGAGTCGGCGGCGTGCCGCAGGGCCAGGCACAGACCGGGACCGTCGATGTGGGCACTCTCACCGTCCGCTTCGGCGGCCGGCCCCTGGGCGATGCCCCGCAGCAACTGCGCCAGGATCGTGCCGGAGTTGCCGCGCGCCCCTATCAGCGCGCCGTGGGCCATCGCCCGGGTCACCTCGGCCAGGCTCGGCACCCCGCCGGTACCGGCAGGTCCCGCCCCCGTCCCGGTCCCCCCGGCGAAGGCGGCCTCGACCTCGGCGCGCGCCGATTCCAGCGTCAGATACAGGTTGGTGCCGGTGTCACCGTCGGCGACCGGGTAGACATTTATCGCGTCGATCTCCTCGCGCGCCCGCCCGAGCGCGGCCAGCGCGAGTCCGCACCAGGTGCGGACCGCGAGAGCATCGAAGAATGTCTGCGGCACCTGCGGCACCTGTGCCTCCTTGAGCTGCTGGACGTGGCACGCAGCGTAGACCCCGGGTGAATGCCGGGTGGCCCGGGGCCGGGAGTGAGGCCCTGATCAGCCATGGTAGTTTCGTTGCACTGGCGCAGTCGTTGTATGCTGCTCCGGTTGCCCGATCGAGAAGACCGTCCCAGACGGTCGTCGTACATCGGGCCTTCTCCCCGGTACCGCCACTCAGATCCTCCGATCCTGATCCCGGCGTGCCGGGATCAACCCGTAAGAGCATCTGAAGTCTTTGGAGTGACCCGTGGCTGCCAACTGCGACGTCTGCGGCAAGGGGCCGGGCTTCGGCAACAGCATCTCCCACTCGCACCGCCGTACCCCCCGTCGCTGGAACCCGAACATCCAGCGCGTACGTACCGTGGTCAGTGGGACGCCGAAGCGCGTGAACGCTTGCACCTCGTGCATCAAGGCCGGCAAGGTCTCGCGCTGACGCTCAGCTAGCGCGCGGCCACTGTTGGTTCGCTGCACAGAGCCGGTCCACCTCGGTGGACCGGCTTTTTGCCGTGTCCGGATGCCTTGCACTCACAGAAGCCCGCTACTCGCGGAACCGCCACCCGTGATCCACCGGCCCGATCCCGCCGCCCAGCGCGAACCCGGCCGCGATGGCCCCGGTGACGTACTCCTTCGCCGCCGCCACCGCCTCCGGTACCGACTGCCCCTTCGCCAGCCCCGACGCGACGGCCGACGCCAGTGTGCAGCCCGTGCCGTGCGTGTGCCGGTTGTCGTGGCGCGGGGCGCGCAGCCAGTGCTCCTCGGTTCCGTCCGTGAGCAGGTCGACGGCCTCGCCCGGCAGATGCCCGCCCTTGATCAGCGCCCACTTCGGCCCGTACGCCAGGACAGCCGCCGCGGCCTCGCGCAACTGTTCCTCCGACTCGACCCGTACGCCCGTGAGCTGGGCCACCTCGTCGAGGTTCGGGGTCGCCACGGTCGCCACCGGCAGCAGTCGCGTGCGTACGGAGTCCAGTGCGGACTCGGCGAGCAGCGGGTCCCCGTGCTTGGAGACGCCCACCGGGTCGACGACCACCGGCACGTCCGTCGCCGCGATCAACCCGGCGACCGCCTCGACCAGTTCGGCCGAGGCGAGCATCCCGGTCTTGATCGCCTGGACGCCGATGTCGTCGACGACGCTGCGGAACTGGGCCCGTACCGCCTCCACCGGCAGTTCCCAGGCGCCCTGTACGCCGAGTGAGTTCTGCGCCGTGACCGCCGTGAGCACGCTCATGCCGTGCACGCCGAGCGCCAGCATCGTCTTCAGGTCGGCCTGGATCCCGGCGCCGCCGCCGGAGTCGGAGCCCGCGACCGTCAGGACGCGCGGTAGCGCGCTCACGACTCGACGTCCGCGAAGTGGTCCCAGCCGCCCTTGCTGGTCCACGGCGCTCCGTCGACCGTCACCTGGGGCAGCGCGGAGGGGTTGAGGACCTCGCCGATCACCTTCCAGCGGGCGGGCAGCTTCACGTCGGGCGGGAAGGTCGCCACGATCGCGTGGTCCTCGCCGCCGGTGAGCACCCACTGCATGGCGTCGACGCCGACGGCCTGCCCGATGTCGTTCATCTGGGAGGGGATGTCGATCGCGCCGGACCGGATGTCGATCCGGACCTTGCTGGCCTCCGCGATGTGCCCGAGGTCGGCGATCAGTCCGTCGCTCACGTCGCACATGGCGGTCGCGCCGAGGCCGGCCGCCGCCGGACCCGCGTGGTAGGGCGGCTCGGGGCGGCGGTGGGCCTCCACGAAGGCGCGCGGTGAGCGGAAGCCGCGCGCGAGGACCGCGTGCCCGGCCGCCGACCAGCCCAGCCAGCCCGTCACGGCGACGACGTCACCGGGCCGGGCGCCGCTGCGGACGACCGGCTCGTGGTTGCGCAGATCGCCGAGCGCGGTGATGGAGACCATGATCGTGTCCCCTCGTACGACGTCACCGCCGACCACTGCGGCGCCCGCGACCTGGCACTCGTCACGCAGACCGTCCATCAGTTCGACGGGCCAGGTGACCGGCAGTTCGGCGGGCACGACCAGGCCGAGGAGCAGCGCGGTCGGTACGGCGCCCATGGCCGCGATGTCCGCGAGGTTCTGGGCGGCGGCCTTGCGGCCCACGTCGTACGCGGTGGACCAGTCGCGGCGGAAGTGCCGCCCCTCCAGGAGGATGTCGGTGCTCGCCACGACCCTGCGGTCGGGCGCGGCGACCACGGCGGCGTCGTCGCCGGGGCCGACCCGGACCGCCGGGGTGGTGGTGAGCCGGGAGGTGAGCTCCCTGATGAGCCCGAACTCCCCCAGTTCGCCCACAGTGCCCTTCATAGTCGTACGTCCCCTTCTGGTGCTGTCCCCGTTGCTGTCCCTGCCCGGTCGCGAGGCCCCGTGGACCTCTGTACGGTCGAGGTGACCGTCAACCTGTGCCGCGTGCGCGCCCCCGCACGGGTTCCCGGCCGCCGCAGGTCTCCCCGTGGCGCGCGGCGACGCGATACCGTGGCGTTCCTTTTCCCCACATGATCCTCGTGGCCGCCCTGGAGGTTCCGTGGTACAGGCGTACATCCTGATCCAGACCGAGGTCGGCAAGGCGTCGACCGTCGCCGAGACGATCGGCAAGATCCCGGGGGTGACCCAGGCCGAGGACGTGACAGGACCGTACGACGTGATTGTGCGCGCCCAGGCCGACACCGTGGACGACCTCGGCCGCCTGGTGGTCGCGAAGGTCCAGCAAGTGGACGGCATCACCCGCACTCTGACCTGCCCGGTGGTGCACCTGTAGCCCCCGTCTACCCTGTGCCGGTGAACTTCTTCCGCCACCGGCCGCTAGCTCTGCCCGCGCTCGCCCTGTTGATCATCGCCACGGGCTGCTCCTCAGCAGACGACAGCGCCTCGGTCACGGTTCCCGAGCCGGACGGGACGGCCATGAAGCTGTGCCGGAACCTGCACAAGGCGCTGCCGGCGAAGGTGGACGGCCTGGGCCGCGACGACCCCGGGCCCCGGTCCGCGCTGACCGCGGGCTGGGGCAGCCCGGCGATCATACTGCGCTGCGGTGTCGAACGGCCGCCCAAGATGACCGACCCCAAGGTTGCCCTGGGGTCCGATCCGAAGGCGGTCGGTGGTGAGGTGAACGGGGTCGGCTGGCTGATGGAGCGGGAGGACGGCGGGTCCTCCCGGTTCACCACGTCGTCGCGGCTCGCCTATGTCGAGGTGACGGTCCCTTCGGGTCGGGACACCTCGGGGGTGCTTGTCGATCTGGCTGCCGCCATCAAGAAGACGGTGCCTGAGGGGCTTGCCAACTAAGCGCCGTGGTGGGACCTGTTGCGTTGTCGGGTGCGGGTCCGTCGTGGCTGGTCGCGCCCACGCGGCGGAGCCGCAGATCGGATACAGCCCCGCGCCCCTGAAGCCTCGCCTCAGCCCCGTTGTCCCCGCGCCCACGCCCCTTGAAAAGCCTTACCTCAGGCCCGTCGACCTGCGCAGCGCCGCCTGCACCAAGCGGTCCACCAGTTCCTGGTAGTCCACTCCCGTCTCCTGCCACATCCTCGGGTACATGGAGATCGGGGTGAAGCCGGGCATCGTGTTGATCTCGTTGATGACGAACTCGCCGTCCTCGGTGAGGAAGAAGTCCGCGCGGACCAGGCCCTCGCAGGACGCCGCGTCGAAGGCCTCGACGGCGAGGCGGCGGACCTCCGCCGTCTGCTCGTCGGTGAGCGGGGCGGGCACGATGCCGTCGGCCGAGTCGATGTACTTGGCCTCGAAGTCGTAGAAGGCGTGCGCCTGTACGGGCGGGATCTCGGCGGGTACGGAGGCACGCGGGCCGTCCTCGAACTCCAGCACCCCGCACTCGATCTCGCGCCCGCGCAGCGCGGCCTCCACGATGATCTTCGGGTCGTGCCGCTGGGCCTCGGCGATCGCCTCGTCGAGGCCGCCCAGGTCGTCGACCTTGGTGATGCCGAACGACGATCCCGCGCGCGCGGGCTTCACGAACAGCGGCCAGCCGTGCTCACCGGCGAAGTCGATGATCTTCCTGCGGGCGCCCGGCTCGTCGCGCTCCCACTCACGCGGCCGGATCACCACGTACGGGCCCACCTTGAGGCCGAACGAGGTGAACACCCGCTTCATGTACTCCTTGTCCTGGCCGACGGCCGAGGCGAGCACGCCGGCGCCGACGTACGGGACACCGGAGAGCTCCAGCAGACCCTGGAGGGTGCCGTCCTCGCCGTACGGGCCGTGCAGGACGGGGAAGACGACGTCCACCTCGCCGAGGGCCTTGGGCACCGATCCCGGTTCGCTGTAGACGACTTCGCGGTTGGCGGGGTCGACGGAGAGCACCACGCCGCCCTCGGCCGACTCGGCGAGCTGGTCGACGTTGGGCGCCGTGCGGTCGACGATCGCCATGCGGTCCGGTTCGTCCGCGGTGAGCGCCCAGCGGCCGTCCTGGGTGATGCCGATCGGCAGGACGTCGTACTTCGTCCGGTCGATGGCACGCAGCACGGCGCCGGCGGTGACCACGGAGATCCCGTGTTCGGAACTGCGACCGCCGAAGACGACCGCCACGCGCGGCTTACGGGACGGCTGCTCGGGGTTCTGGGGGAGGTTCTCGGTGCTCATATCGCGTTGAGAGTACCCGGAGGCAGGGCCCCGAGTCAGCGCCCGCAGCCGCCTGTTGCTCAGCGTCGTTCCGCCTTGGCGCTGCGCGACATCAGTTCCTTGAGGGCCACGACGGGCGGCTTGCCCTCGTGCACGATGCCGACGACCGTCTCCGTGATCGGCATGTCGACGCCGTGCCTGCGGGCCAGATCCAGCACGCTCTCGCAGGACTTGACGCCCTCGGCGGTCTGCTTGGTGACCGCGATGGTCTCCTGGAGGGTCATGCCCTTGCCGAGGTTGGTGCCGAAGGTGTGGTTGCGGGAGAGGGGCGAGGAGCAGGTCGCCACCAGGTCGCCCAGGCCCGCGAGTCCGGCGAAGGTGAGCGGGTCGGCGCCCATCGCGAGGCCGAGGCGGGTGGTCTCGGCGAGGCCGCGCGTGATGAGCGAGCCCTTCGCGTTGTCGCCGAGGCCCATGCCGTCGGCGATACCGACGGCCAGCCCGATCACGTTCTTCACGGCGCCGCCCAGTTCGCAGCCGACGACGTCGGTGTTGGTGTACGGGCGGAAGTACGGGGTGTGGCAGACGGCCTGGAGACGCTGGGCCACGGCGTCGTCCGTGCAGGCGACCACGGCGGCAGCCGGCATCCGGGCGGCGATCTCCCGGGCGAGGTTGGGGCCCGTGACGACCGCGATACGGTCCTGGCCCACCTTGGCGACGTCGTCGATGACCTCGCTCATCCGCATCGCGGAGCCGAGTTCGACGCCCTTCATGAGGGAGACGAGGACCGTGTCCGGGGCGAGCAGGGGCGTCCACTCGGCGAGATTCCCGCGCAGGGTCTGCGAGGGGATGCTGAGTATCGTGAAGTCGGCCCCGCGGGCGGCCTCGGCCGGGTCCGTGGTGGCGCGGAGGTTCTCCGGGAGTTCGACGCCCGGGAAGTAGTCCGGGTTCGTACGCGTGGAGTTGATCGCCCCGGCGAGTTCGGGGCGCCGCGCCCACAGGGTCACCTCGCAGCCGGCGTCGGCGAGCACCATGCCGAAGGCGGTCCCCCATGATCCCGCTGCGAACACCGCCGCCTTGACCGGCTCACTCACTTGCCCTGCCCCTCTTCCTGAACTTCCCGTGTTTCCCGGACTTCGCGTGCTTCCGCTGCTTCTCGCACCGCTACCGCTTCTTGTACCGCTTCCTGTGCCGCCGATTGCGCCTGCCGTACCTCACGGGCTGTCTCGGCGGCTTTGGCCGCGCGTGCCTCCAGTGCGTCGCGCGCCTCTTCCTCGGCGGTGCGGCGGCGCTGCTCGATCCGCTCCTGGCGCGGGTCGTACGGCGTCGCGGGCGCCTTCTCGCCGCGGATCTCCTCAAGCTGGCGGGTGACGGCGGCCATGATGACCTCCGTCGCCTCCTTCAGGAGGTCGGGGCTCATCTCCTTGCCGTAGAACCGCGTCAGGTCCACGGGCGGGCCCGCGAGGACGTGGTGGGTCTTGCGCGGAAGGACGTTGAGCTTCCCGGCGTACGGCGGGAGCAGTTCGTTCGCGCCCCACTGGGCCACCGGGATCACCGGGCACCTGGTCTGAAGGGCGACCCGCGCGGCGCCGGTCTTGCCGGTCATGGGCCACTGGTCCGGGTCGCGGGTGATGGTGCCCTCGGGATAGAAGACGACGCATTCGCCGCGCTCCACGGCGTCGATCGCGGCACGGAAGGCGCTCAGCGCGTCGGTGGTCTCGCGGTAGACGGGGATCTGTCCGGTGCCCCGCATCATGGTGCCGACGAATCCCTTCTTGAAAAGCCCGCTCTTCGCCAGAAAACGCGGAACACGGCCGCTGTTGTACTGGTAGTGCGCGTACGCGAAGGGATCCGCGTGCGAATTGTGGTTCACCGCGGTGATAAATCCACCCGCCGCCGGAATGTTCTCCATTCCGCGCCAGTCCCGGTTGATCAGAACCACTAGCGGCGGTTTGCAGATGACCGCTGCGAGGCGGTACCAGAAGCCGATTCTGCGGCGGGGCACGCGGGACACCTTCCTCTAAGGCCAGGACCAGGACCTCGGCCGGTGGGACCCGGAGGCCGCACAAGTGTCGCCCCGGGCTTCCGGTCTGTCGAGAACACCGTACGCCCCGGCACCGACACCGCCTGATGGGCTTTGATGACAGCCAGGTGACAATGGTCGCGGCCTGAAGAGTGCCGCAAGTGCGGCCGGGGTGAACGAGGGAGGAACGGAACACTCGTGCGGTGGTCAGTGGTCATACCCGTCAAACCTCTGGACCGGGCCAAGAGCAGGCTCGCGGACACCGCCCACGACGGCCTCCGCCCCGGTCTCGCCCTGGCCTTCGCCCAGGACACGGTGGCGGCGGTGCTCGCCTGCCCGGCCGTCCGCGATGTGGCGGTCGTCACGGACGACGCCCTGGCCGCCCGTGAGCTGGCGGCCCTGGGGGCCGCGATCGTCTCCGACGAGCCTCTGGGCGGCCTGAACGCCGCTCTGGCGCACGGAGCGGCTGCCGTACGGCGTCGACTGCCCGACGGTCCTGTGGCGGCCCTGAACGCCGATCTGCCGGCGTTGCGCCCGCTGGAGCTGGCCCGTGTCCTGGATGCCGCCGCCGGATTCCCGCGCGCTTTCCTCGCGGACGCGGCCGCTGTCGGCACCACGCTGCTGACCGCCCGCCCCGGTCAGGAATTGCTTCCGCAATTCGGCCCGCATTCCCGGATCCGCCACCAGGAGTCCGGCGCCGTGGAACTCGGACTCACCTCGGTGAATTCCGTACGCCAGGACGTGGACACCGGCGACGATCTGCGGGCGGCGCTCGCGCTTGGCGTGGGGACCCGGACGGCGACCGCCGTCGAGGGGCTGCTGATCGCGGGCCAGTAGGCTGCCGCCATGCAGGCGACCGCGTACACGTACGACCCCGGGACACGCAGCGGCAGTGTGCTGCTCGACGACGGAACCCCCGTCCCCTTCGACGCACCGGCGTTCGACGCGGGCGGCCTGAGGCTGCTGCGGCCGGGGCAGCGGGTGCGCATCGAGGTCGAGGGGGCGGGGAGCACCGTGGACATCCCCCGGATCACGCTCATCACCCTGCAGACCTTCTGAGCACGCTTCTTCCAGGCGCCCCACGAACGGGGCCGGACACGCCGCGGGCCGGGCTCCCTCAGGAGTCCGGCCCGGCGCGTGAGTGCCCTTGCACCCCTACTTGGTGCGGGCGGTGGCCTTCTTGGCGGTGGTGGTACGAGCCGTCGACTTGCGGGCCGGGGCCTTTGTCGCCGCGGTCGTCTTCTTGGCCGCCGGGGCCTTCTTGGCGGCCGTCTTCTTCGCCGTCGCCGTCGTCTTCTTGGCCGCCGCGGTCTTCGCGGTGGTCTTCTTGGCCGTGGTCTTCGCCGCCGTCGCCGTGGTCCTCTTCGCCGGCGCCGTCTTCTTGGCCACGGTCTTCTTCACGGCCGTCGCCCGCTTGGCGGTGGTGGCCTTCTTCGCCGCGGCCTTCTTGACCGTTGCGGCAGCACCGCCGCCGGTCAGGCTGCCCTTGGGCGCCTTCTTGACCGCGACCTCGCCGCCACGCGGGAGCTTCTTCGAGCCGCTCACCAGGTCCTTGAAGCCCTGGCCCGCGCGGAAGCGGGGGACCGAGGTCTTCTTGACCCGAACCCGCTCACCCGTCTGCGGGTTGCGGGCGTAACGGGCCGGGCGGTCGACCTTCTCGAAGGAACCGAAGCCGGTGACCGAGACACGGTCCCCACTGACCGTCGCGCGGACGATGGCGTCCAGGACCGCGTCGACCGCGTCGGCGGCCTGCTGACGGCCACCGACCTTGTCCGCAATGGCTTCTACGAGCTGCGCCTTGTTCACGTCTTCCCCTTCGGAGACATTGCCAGAACGAAAGTGTTCAAGCTTTTTCGCACGTTAGGCAGATATATACCGCAAATCAAACACGAAACGGGCTAATCACCCTTGTGCCGCAACGAACCAGGGCTGTCATGGAGTTCCTCAGCGGTCCTCGCCGGGGAATCGGCCCTCGTCGAGGTCCGCCATGAAGCGCTCCAGCCGTCTTGTCGCGTCGGCGAGATCGTGCTTGGCCGCGGCCGTAATGACCAGCAGCTTCCGGGTCAGCGCCATCCGTACGCCCTCCGGGACTTGCAGTGCGCGCACTCTTGTGTGCGCTTCCTTGAGTTGGGCCGCGACCGCCAGGTAGAGCTCGAGTTGGCCGTCGCGTTCCATGCACAGATTGTGCCATCTGGGGCGAGTTGTCGCCTGCCCAGGGGGCAACTGCCGCCTCGAACGGCCTTCCACGTCCACCTCGACGCCGCCGTGTCAAGACCCGGGTACCCCATCAACACCCTTTCTAACGTGGGAAGTTGGGAGGTTCCGGCGCGCTGTGCGGGAGAGTCCGGAGGCAGAAATGGCTGTACCCCCAATCGTGGCGATCGGGGGTACAGACGGGGTGTCGCGGTGGCCGAAACCCTGCGTGCGAAGGGCCTTGCCGGTCAGACCTTCAGCGTCCACGGCTTGTACGAGGGGCGCTTCGCCTCGTACGCCGAGATCGCGTCCTCGTTCTGGAGGGTGATGGAGATGTCGTCGAGGCCGTTCAGCAGCCGCCAACGGGCGTTCTCGTCGAGCTCGAAGGCGGCGGTGATGCCCTCGGCGCGTACTTCGCGGGCCTCCAGGTCGACGGTGATCTCGGCCTGGGGGTCGTTCTCCGTGAGCTTCTGGAGCGCGTCCACGGTCTCCTGCTCCAGAACCACCGTGAGCAGGCCGTTCTTGAGCGAGTTGCCACGGAAGATGTCCGCGAAGCGGGAGGAGATCACGGCCTTGAAGCCGTAGTTCTGCAGCGCCCAGACGGCGTGCTCGCGCGAGGAGCCGGTGCCGAAGTCGGGGCCGGCGACCAGGACCGTCGCGCCCTCGCGCTCGGGCTGGTTGAGGACGAAGTTCCCGTCCTTGCGCCAGGCCTCGAACAGTCCGTCCTCGAACCCGTCCCGCGTGACCTTCTTGAGCCAATGGGCGGGGATGATCTGGTCGGTGTCGACGTTGCTGCGGCGCAGCGGTACGGCCCGGCCGGTGTGCGTGGTGAATGCTTCCATGGCTGATCAGACTCCAGCGGGCGTACGGGTGTCGGTGTCGGACAGGTCGGCCGGGGAGGCCAGGTGGCCCAGTACGGCCGTCGCGGCGGCGACCTGCGGCGACACCAGGTGCGTACGGCCGCCCTTGCCCTGCCTGCCCTCGAAGTTGCGGTTGGAGGTGGACGCGGAGCGCTCACCGGGGGCCAGCTGGTCGGGGTTCATGCCCAGGCACATCGAGCAGCCCGCGTGCCGCCATTCGGCGCCGGCCTCCTTGAAGACCACGTCCAGGCCCTCGGAGACGGCCTGGAGACCGACCCGCACCGAACCGGGGACGACCAGCATCCGTACGCCGTCGGCGACTTTGCGGCCCTCGACGATGGCGGCGGCGGCGCGCAGGTCCTCGATGCGGCCGTTGGTGCACGAACCTACGAAGACGGTGTCCACCTTGATGGAACGCAGCGCCTGTCCGGCCTCCAACCCCATGTACTCCAGGGCCTTTTCGGCGGCGAGACGCTCCGAGGCGTCCTCGTACGAAGCGGGGTCGGGGACGGCGGCCGAAAGCGGCGCGCCCTGGCCGGGGTTGGTGCCCCAGGTGACGAACGGCGACAGCGCGGCGCCGTCGATGACGACCTCGGCGTCGAACACGGCGTCGTCGTCGGTGCGCAGCGTCTTCCAGTACTCCACCGCCGCGTCCCAGTCCGCGTCGGCGGGGGCGTGCGGGCGGCCCTTGAGGTACTCGAAGGTGGTCTCGTCGGGGGCGATCATGCCCGCGCGGGCGCCGGCCTCGATCGACATGTTGCAGATGGTCATCCGGGCCTCCATCGAGAGCTTCTCGATGGCGGGGCCGCGGTACTCCAGGATGTAGCCCTGGCCGCCGCCCGTACCGATCTTCGCGATGATGGCGAGGATCAGGTCCTTGGCGGTGACACCGTCGGGCAGCTCGCCCTCGACCGTGATGGCCATGGTCTTCGGGCGGGCCAGCGGCAGCGTCTGGGTGGCCAGCACATGCTCGACCTGCGAGGTGCCGATACCGAACGCCAGCGCGCCGAAGGCGCCGTGCGTGGAGGTGTGGGAGTCACCGCAGACGACGGTGGTGCCCGGCTGGGTCAGCCCCAGCTGCGGCCCGACCACATGGACGACACCCTGCTCGACGTCACCCAGCGGGTGCAGCCGCACACCGAAGTCCGCGCAGTTCTTGCGCAGCGTCTCCAGCTGGACCCGGGAGACCGGGTCCGCGATGGGCTTGTCGATGTCGAGGGTCGGAGTGTTGTGGTCCTCCGTCGCGATGGTGAGGTCAAGGCGCCGCACCTTGCGGCCGGCCTGGCGCAGACCGTCGAAGGCCTGCGGGCTGGTCACCTCGTGCAGCAGGTGCAAGTCGATGAAGAGGAGGTCGGGCTCGCCCTCGGCGCGCCGGACGACATGGTCGTCCCAGACCTTCTCCGCGAGTGTCCTACCCATCGCTTTCCCTCCGGCCGGCCGGTGCGGGCGCCGGCCCATCTAGATAGAGATCCTGTGGTGGCGTCCGCCCGTACCCCTTGTCCGGGCTTCCACCGCCGGGCCCGTTGGTCGGCGGGCCGCTGTGTCTTCCAGAGTGGCGCGTTCCACCGGAAAATGAACTTGCGTTTCACAGAGTGAGACGCGAGTATCGTTTCATGGACAACAGTAGCGGCGTCGGCGTTCTGGACAAGGCAGCCCTTGTCCTGAGCGCTCTGGAGTCCGGTCCGGCCACCCTCGCGGGTCTGGTCGCGGCGACCGGACTGGCACGACCCACGGCACATCGTCTCGCCGTGGCCTTGGAACACCACCGCATGGTGGCGCGCGACATGCAGGGCCGTTTCATTCTCGGCCCGCGCCTGGCGGAACTGGCGGCCGCGGCGGGCGAGGACCGCCTCCTCGCGACGGCGGGCCCGGTGCTCACCCATGTCCGCGATCTGACGGGCGAGAGCGCGCAGCTCTACCGCCGCCAGGGCGACATGCGCATCTGCGTCGCCGCGGCCGAGCGCCTCTCGGGCCTCAGGGACACGGTCCCGGTCGGCTCGACGCTCACGATGAAGGCGGGCTCGTCGGCCCAGATCCTGATGGCCTGGGAGGAGCCGGAGCGTCTGCACCGCGGCCTCCAGGGGGCCCGCTTCACGGCGACGGCGCTGTCGGGCGTACGCCGCCGGGGCTGGGCCCAGTCCATCGGCGAGCGCGAACCGGGCGTCGCCTCGGTCTCCGCCCCCGTCCGGGGCCCGTCGAACCGCGTGGTGGCCGCCGTGTCGGTCTCCGGCCCCATCGAGCGCCTGACCCGCCACCCGGGCCGTATGCACGCCCAGGCGGTCATCGACGCGGCGGCCCGCCTCTCGGAGGCCCTGCGCCGCACGGGCTGAGCGGAAAGACGCACGCCCTCGGGAAGCAGACCGGCCTCAACGCCGCGGCAGGTCGCTTTCCCGAGGACACTCTTCTCAGGGGCACTTCTCAATCAGGGGCGAGGGCACCCACCAGGGGCGCGGGGAACTGCGCGACCAGCCACAACGCACCCGCACCCAACACACAAGCAGAACCCCTACGGCGCCGACCGATGAGCGAGCCGCTCCTTGGCGGACCGCCCCCGCCGCTCCACCGGCAACACCCCGTGCGCCGCCGCCAGCCCGAACGCCGGCATGTCCACGTAGATCGACTCGTAGGACCCCTCGGGCACGACATACGTCTCGTGCCACAGCCCCACGTGCTGCCGGACCTTCCCCTCCCGCTCCATGCGGTTGAAGCGCGCCCACGCCGCGTGATGGAACATGTCCGGCGCCGTCGCGTAGGCGTACAGCTTCTCCTTGGACTCCCAGTACTGGACGACGTAGTACGTCCGGGGCGACGCCGTGAGCAGTACGTGACTGAGCAGCCCGCGCGACGGATCGCTCCCCAGCTCCCGCAGCATCCGCCCCATGCCCATGAGCACCGGGAACCAGTGGCGCACGGCCCAGAAGTGGTTGATGCGCATCCCGATGAGCAGAACGACGACATCCCCCTCGCTTGCGGCTGTCATACGGCCCGCGTTGGGTTTCACGGACATGGGACCTCCCCTGTTGGGACCGCGACTCGTTGGGTGGCGACGCTATCCGACCGGCGCATGCTTGGATAGTGCCGTTGTCCGAGGAAAGGCGCAAGGCGTGCGGCTGGCCGAGTTGAGTGAGCAGAGCGGTGTCTCCACCGCGACGATCAAGTACTACCTGCGCGAGGGCCTGTTGGCGCCCGGCCGGCAGGTCAACATGACGACCGCGGATTACGACGAGGGGCATCTGCGCCGGCTGCGCCTGGTGCGCGCGATGATCCAGGTGGGCCGTATCCCGGTCGCCACCGCTCGTGAGGTGCTCGGCCATGTCGACGACGAGTCCCTGGGCCGCACGCTCCGGCTGGGCTCGGCCCTGTGGGCGTTGCCGCAGGGCGCCGAGCCCGACGAGGAGGACCCGGCGGTGGCCGCCGCCCGCCGCGAGGTGGACCGGCTGCTCGCGAGCCTCGGTTGGGAGATCACGCGCGAGCTGAGCACCCGCTCCCCCGTGCACCGCTCACTGGTGGCGGCGGTGGCCGCGCTGATCCGGCTCGGGTATCCCTGGGACGCCGAACTGATGGCGCCGTACGCGGAGTTGATGTACCAGGTGGCGAGCCGGGACCTGGACTATCTGGAGACTCACGCGTCGGACGCGGAGCGGGTCGAGACAGCGGTCGCGGCAGCCGTGCTCTTCGAACCGGTACTCAGGGCGCTGCACCGGCTGGCCCAGGAGGAGGAGTCGGCGCGGCGCTACGGGCTGTAGGCGCCCCGGGAGGGGACGGCCGGCGGCCGTACATGCAAAATGGCCCTCCGCCGAAGCGGAAGGCCACTCTGTACTGACGTACCCCCGACCGGATTCGAACCGGCGCTACTGCCGTGAGAGGGCAGCGTGCTAGGCCGCTACACAACGGGGGCGTGGATCTGGCGAGCGTTAAGACTACACGCCGTAGATCCGAGCTGGTCTACCTGGACTCGAACCAAGAATGACGGTACCAGAAACCGTAGTGTTGCCAATTACACCATAGACCAAGGCTGTTCAGTTGAAGCGTACCCCCGACCGGATTCGAACCGGCGCTACTGCCGTGAGAGGGCAGCGTGCTAGGCCGCTACACAACGGGGGCCCTAGCGATCCTGCATGAGAGTCAGAGGGTGCGACCCGAACTGACCCTCCGGGAAGGATCTGTACCCCCGACCGGATTCGAACCGGCGCTACTGCCGTGAGAGGGCAGCGTGCTAGGCCGCTACACAACGGGGGCCTGTGTGGAAATGATCTCCACGGGTGCAGATTTGAAGCAATCTGCGAGCTGGCCTACCTGGACTCGAACCAAGACTAACGGAACCAGAAACCGTCGTGCTGCCAATTACACCATAGGCCACTGGAACGCAAGCCCTCGTGGAGCTCTTGTTCTAGCTGGCGCCTCCGGTTCCTGGCCTTTCGGCCCGCTTTTCCGGCGGCGCAGGAAGAACATTACCTGAAGGTGGACGGCGCTCCAAAACGGGTATCCGCGCCGAGGACCGCGGGGAGTTCGGCGAGGGAGGCGATCCGGTACGGGCCCCCGGGGGCCCGCTCGACGCCGCCGACGCCGCCGACGCCGCCGGGGACGCTCCGGTCGATCCACACCGAGAGCAGGCCGGCGTCGGCGGCGCCCCGTCCGTCGATCTCCGGGTGGTCGCCGACGTACGCCACCTCCTCCGGCGGCAGGCCCAGGGCGTCGCAGGCGGCGTGGAAGGCCTGGGCGTCCGGCTTGTGGAAGCCCAGCTCGGCCGCGCACAGGACCGTCTCGAAGCGGTCGCGTACGCCGAGCACGCGCAGCTTGCGGTCCTGCACGAGAAGGCTGGAGTTGGAGAGCACCCCGTGCCGGTGGCCGGCGGCGAGGAGGTCGAGGACGGGCAGGACGTCCGGGAAGAGCGCCCAGGCCGCCTCGTAGTGCGCGATGTAGCGGTCGAACCAGGCGTCGGCCTCGGTGTCGGTCAGCTCCTCGCCCAGGAACACCCGTACGCGGTCCCGGCGCTGCCCCTGGAAGTCCACCTCGCCCGCCGAGAAGCGCGCCCACTGGGCGTCGGTGACCTCCCGCCAACGCGCGAGGGCCTCCTCGACGGTGGCGTACCCGTCGAGGAGGCCCTCGGCCGCGAGCTGCTCCCGCATCCCGGCGCGGTCCGCCGTGGTGTAGTCGAAGAGAGTGTCGTCGATGTCCCAGACCACGGCTCGGATCGTCATGGTCCGACGGTAGCGCGGCGCCGCGGAGGCGGGCTCAGCCGGCCGTGGTCGTCCCCGTGAGGTTCAGGGCCGGGCCCTGGGTGTCGTCGGGTTCGGCGGTCAGCTTCCAGGTGTAGGTGCCGGAGACGTGACGGCCGTCGGACCACCGGCCGTCCCAGGAAGCGCGCACCGCGGCCGCCTGGGTGCTGCCGGTGAGTGTGCGGACCGTCGTTCCGGCGCTGTTGGCCAGGGTCAGGGTCCAGGTCGCGGGCTTGTTGAGCTGCCAGACCGGCTGCCAGGGGGAAGTGGTGGAGGGGCCGCCCGGTTGGGGGTCCGTCTGGGCCTCCGTCTGGGCCAGCGGCGAGGCCGGGACCCCGCTGTCGACGAGCGCCACCTGGCCGTATGTGGAGGTGAGGTAGGCGATGTCGCCGCCGAACCGGTCCACCGCCCAACGGCCGTTGCCGCCACCGCTGTTCTGGTCCGCCGTGGGCAGTACGGCCACCGTGCGGGTGGCCGCCGTACCGGTGTGGAAGTCGGTGAGCAGCAGTTCGTGGGTGGTGCGGTTCTCGCGCAGGAGGTAGCCGTCGGCGAGGCGGGCCGGACCCTGGTCGGACGGGACCGGGATCTTGCGGTTGGTCGCCCGGTCGTAGACACCGGCGGGTCCCGCCGCGCCGCAGGTCCAGTACAGCCAGGTGTTCACGGCCTGGATGTCGGTGGGCGTGCAGGGCGCGCCGGTGGCGATGCCCGCCACGGTCTGCTGCGTCTTGAGGTTGAGGCCGACGACCGAGCCCTGGGAGCTGCCGGTCGTCCACAGGACCTGACCCCAGACGGCCGCGGAGGTACGGGCGCGGTTCAGCGCGACCGTGCCGGCGGTGGCGGCGCGCGGGAAGTCGACGACCTTCTGTACGCCGGCGCTGCCGCCGTTGTAGAGGACGTAACGGCCGGAGGCACTCGGGATGCGGCCGCCTGCGTCTCCCGCGCCCGCGCTGACGACGGTGCTGAGGGAGGTGCCGAGCCCGACGGTGCTCACGGACTCCTGGCCGTCCGAGTTGGTCCACAGGTAGGCGACCCGGCCGTCGCCGAGGGCCTCCAACTGGGGGCAGGCGGCGTCGCCGGTCGGGCAGGTCGACGGGTTGAGGGCCGGGCTGCGCGGGGTCTGCCCCCCGACGGGCTTGGCCGTGGCGTCGAGTTGGAAGCTGTTGTACCGGTGGTAGCCGCCCCCGGTGGTGGCGCCGTACAGCATCAACTCGCCGCCGGCCAGGGCCAGTCCGTCCACCCCGGTCGAATAGGCCGGGATGTTGACGACCTTCTCGGTGGCCGTGCGGCCGTCCTGTGTGGGGGTGACGCGGTGGACGTTCCAGTCGAGACTCGACGGTCCGCCGGTGGCGAGCGCGCCGCCGTCCGGGGTCGGGGTGAAGCTGCCGGACGACTCGGCCAGGGCCGTGTACTTCGCGCCGGTGACGAGTGAAAGGGCGGTCAGTTCGGGCTTGGTGCCGCCGGCGACGAAGTCCGGGTTGCCGATGAGGAGTTGGTCTCCGACGACGGCTTCGAGCTCGGCGCCCAGGCGCGTGAGGGCGGTGGGCTCGGTGCCGGGCGCGGAGTCGACGCGTATCGACTTCCAGTCGGCCACCAGCCAGCGGTCGTTGAAGCGGACCTCGGGGCTGGTGCCCAGACCGGTGGCATAGGTGCGGAAGGTGCCGTCCGCGAGGTCGACGAGGCCCGCGGACGTCACACCGTCCAGGGTGTGGACGATCGCGACCCGGCGGACCGAGCCGCCCTTGACATAGGTGACGGGTTCGGCGCCCGCGGGAAACCCGGTGACCGGTGTGTCGGTGGTCGTGCCGTCGGCGGCGGCGCGCAGGACGTGGAGGGTGCCGGTGGTGTCGCGGGTCAGCACGCTCCAGCCGGTGGCGGTCTTGAAGCTCTGGCCGGCCGGAACGGTGACGGTGGCGGTCACGCCCGTGGAGCGGTGCTTCTGGGTGACCGTGGCTCCGCTGACGGTGCTGATGACGTCGGTGCCGCTGGCGAGGTCGTCCGGGCCCGCGTGGCCGGGCGGGACGGCGCCCGGATAGTCGGCCGACAGGACGGGACCGGAGCCCGGGGACGTGTACTGGAAGCCGGAGGAGCCGGCCCACCGGAAGGTGACGGGGGCAGGCTTCTCCGAGACCAGCCGGACCGTACCGGCGAGAGGGTCGACGGCGGGTGCCGCCTGCGCCGGGGTGGTCATCGTGGTGCAGGACAGCGCCACGGTCGTGCCGAGGACGATGTTGGCAAGCCTTCGTGAACGGCTCATTCTTCTCCCCCTGAGAACTTTCGGCACTCATTCGCCGGAGTGCCCGCACACATCATGCGGCAACACGAAGGGCGGCGCCCGGATCGGACGCCGCCCTCCAAGTGCCGTGACTACGCGGCCAGTTCGGCCAGTGCCGCGTCGATGCGTGCCAGGGTCTTCTCCTTGCCCAGGATCTCCAGGGACTCGAAGAGGGGGAGGCCGATCGTGCGGCCGGTGACGGCCACGCGGACCGGGGCCTGGGCCTTGCCGAGCTTGAGGCCGTGGGCCTCGCCGGCGGCCAGGACGGCCTCCTTCAGGGACTCGGCGGAGGACCAGTCGGCGGCCTCCAGCTTCTCCCTCGCCGTGACCAGCAGGGCGTCGCTGCCCTCCTTCATCGCCTTCGCCCAGGACGCCTCGTCGGAGGCCGGCTCGGGCAGGAACAGGAAGTCGACGTTGTCCGTGATCTCCGAGAGGACCTTGAGGCGGGTCTGGGCGTGCGGGGCGATCGCCTGCCACTTCGCCTCGTCGAAGTCCTCCGGCGCCCACGGCGCGAAGGGCGCCCGGAGCCAGGGCGCGCAGCGCTCCGTGAACTCCTTCACGTCCAGCAGCCGGATGTGGTCGGCGTTGATCGCCTCGCACTTCTTCAGGTCGAAGCGGGCCGGGTTGGGGTTGACGTCCGACACGTCGAAGGCGGCGACCATCTCGCCGACCGTGAAGATGTCCTGGTCGGCCGAGAGCGACCAGCCGAGCAGGGAGAGGTAGTTGAGGAGGCCCTCGGGGAGGAAGCCGCGCTCCCGGTAGAGGTTGAGCGACGACTCGGGGTCGCGCTTCGAGAGCTTCTTGTTGCCCTCGCCCATCACGTACGGCAGGTGACCGAAGGAGGGGGTCTGCTTCGCGATGCCCAGTTCGATCAGCGCCTTGTAGAGCGCGATCTGCCTCGGCGTGGACGACAGGAGGTCCTCGCCGCGCAGGACGTGCGTGATCTCCATCAGGGCGTCGTCGACCGGGTTGACCAGCGTGTACAGGGGCGCGCCGTTGGCTCGTACGATCCCGTAGTCCGGGACGTTCTCGGCCGTGAAGGTCAGCTCGCCGCGGACCAGGTCCGTGAAGGTGATCGTCTCGTCGGGCATCCGGAACCGGACGATGGGCGTGCGGCCCTCGGCGGTGTACGCGGACACCTGCTCGTCGGTCAGGTCGCGGCAGTGGCCGTCGTACCCGGAGGGCTTGCCGGCCGCGCGGGCGGCGTCGCGGCGGGTGTCCAGCTCCTCCGTGGAGCAGTAGCAGTAGTACGCGCGGCCCGCCTCCAGGAGCTTCGCCGCCACGTCCTTGTAGAGGTCCATGCGCTGCGACTGGCGGTAAGGGGCGTGCGGGCCGCCGGTCTCGGGGCCCTCGTCCCAGTCGAAGCCGAGCCAGCGCAGCGAGTCCAGCAACTGCTCGTACGACTCCTCGGAGTCGCGGGCCGCGTCGGTGTCCTCGATGCGGAAGACGAACGTGCCGCCGGTGTGGCGGGCGTACGCCCAGTTGAACAGGGCCGTACGGACCAGGCCCACGTGGGGGTTACCGGTGGGCGACGGGCAGAACCGTACTCGGACGGCGGGGGCGGGTGCGCTAGCCACGCTTGACAACCTTGTTGGTGAGAGTGCCGATGCCTTCGATGGTGACGGCGACCTCGTCGCCGACGGTGAGCGGTCCGACGCCTGCCGGGGTGCCCGTGAGGATCACGTCGCCGGGGAGCAGCGTCATGGCCTCGGTGATGTTGACGATCAGATCCTCGATGGAGTGGATCATCTCGCTGGTGCGGCCCAGTTGGCGCTGCTCGCCGTTGACGGTGAGCTGGATCGTGAGGCCCTCGCCGATCGCGGAGGGGGTCAGGTCCGTCTCGATCCAGGGGCCGAGAGGGCAGCTGGTGTCGAAGCCCTTCGCGCGGGCCCACTGCTTCTCGCGCTTCTGGACGTCCCGCGCGGTGATGTCGTTGGCGCAGGTGTAGCCGAGGATGACGTCCTTGACGCGCTCGCGCGGCACCTCGCGGCACATCCGGCCGATGACCACGGCGAGTTCGGCCTCGTGGTGCAGTTCCTCGGAGAAGGAGGGGTACTGGATGTCGTCGCCGGAGCCGATCACCGAGGTGGACGGCTTGAAGAAGGCGAACGGGGTGTCGGGCACCTCGTTGCCCAGTTCCCTCGCGTGCTCCGCGTAGTTGCGGCCGTAGGCGACGACCTTGTTGGGCAGTACCGGCGGCAGCAGCCGGACCTTGTCGAGCGGGACCTTCGTGCCGGAGAGCTCGAAGTCGGCGAACGGGATGCCCTTGATGATGTCGAGGACTAGTTCGTCCGGCTTGTCGCCCTCGACCGCGCCGAAGGCGACGTTCCCGTCGATGGAGAATCTGGCGATGCGCACGGGATTCCTGCGCCCCTCTGCTGGTCCGGCTGAAGTCTGACGGTCCAGGCTAACGCGCCCCGGGCGGGCGCCTCGCGCAAAAAATGCCGAGGGCGCCCACGCCCTTCGTGGACCTCCGTACTGCGGAGACCGGGTTCGAGGGGGAGCGGGCGCCCTTGACAGAGCGACAAGCGACATTCGTGGCGTCCGGCCTGAGCAACAGGCGGCGCTCGCGCGTACTACTCCGCGACGGAGGCCGCGACCGGGGCGTCCATGAGAATCGTGCGGCGGGGGTTGGCGGTCTGCGTGGGGAGGTCAACGGAGTGCACGGGCTGCTCGACGGGGGTCAGCTCGCCGGCGTCGGTCAGGTGCGCGAGCGTCGTGCGGCGCGGGTTTGCGATGTTGTGGAACATCGTCGTCGTCTTCACTGTTGTAGACCTCGGCCCTGTCGTGTCCGGGCGGCCGGACCGGCGGGGAGCCGCCGTCCGCGCGCGCGTTGTCGGTTTTGCCATCCCTGTAAAGCGTCAGGCTAAACATGCGATTCCCCGGGGAAGTCACTGAGACGCCCCGAACGGTATGTGAGTTTGCTCACGGATCAATGGGCAAACCGGTCAATTCCGACCTCCAGCCCAACTTCACGAAACGGAAATATCCCTACTGAAGCACCCATTCCGCTCCTGATCATGGCGACCTGGACACCGTGACTATCCATGTGAGTCGTGGATTTTCGCCCGGTATGTGGGGAATCGCTTTCTACACCTCGTGACACAGCGATCACGAGGTGTCATCGTCGTCACACCGTGACCCATTGGCCTTGTTGCAGGTCCGGCACTGTGCTGGAATTCCACGGACCGCCGCGGGATCACGAGCCGGTGCACGGGGGGCGCACACAGCGCCGAGCGGCGGCACGTCAGGGGAAACCGCGCCGGGTTTACTCACGACAACCATGGAAGGCGTATTTCAGGGCGCCTTCCATACGCCGACACCGTCTCTCCGTTCACGCGGAAGGGCGCCTGGTCCAGAGGTTGCGACGCTAGTGCAGGGACGTTTCAAGAGGGATGGCAGCGCTTCGGCGGAGCCGGAGCCACACAACGGAGCCGGTCATGGTTCCTCCCCCCAGCACGCCCAGAACCCGGGCCAGGCAGCTCTGACCGGCGAGAACGGCGAGCGGTCGACACGCCCCGGCAGTGGTGCGCCCGGCGGCAAGGGCCCGGCCACCGGTGGGCCCGCGCCCGCCATGCCGCCGGTGCGGCCCGCCAAGGGGTCGACCGGCCCCGGCGCGCGGATAGCGCTGCGCAACTGGCGAATCTCGACCCGTCTGGTCTCGCTGCTCGCGCTCCCCGTGGTCGCGGCGACCTCGCTCGGCGCGCTGCGCGTCGGCGACAACATGAACGACATCCAGCAGCTCGACAACATGCGGCTGCTGACCGACATCACCAAGCAGGCGACCGAGCTGTCGGCCGCACTCCAGGAGGAGCGCGACCAGTCGGCCGGTCCGCTCGCGCACGGCCAGCCCGCCAGTGACTACAGCGTCAAGGGCGTACGCGACAAGACCGACCGGGCCCTCAAGAACTTCACCGACGGCGCCGAGGAGATCAACGCCGCCAGCAAGACCGGCAGCCTCGTGGGTGTCCGCGCCACCCTCGTCGGGCTTGTCGCCCAGCTGAACAAGATCACCGAGATCCGCAGCACCGCCTACGACGTCCAGGACAACTCGACGCAGACGGTCGAGGCCTACCACCGGCTCGTCACCCAGTTGCTCGGCCTCTCCCAGGACATGGCCGAGGCGACCAACAACACCGAGATGATCACGCGCACCCGCTCGCTGGCCGCCTTCTCCTCGGCCAAGGAGTACGCGTCCATCCAGCGCGCGGTCATCGCGGCGGCACTGCCCGACAACAACAGGGACCGCGGCAAGCTCTCGGAGAACGACCGGCTGTACGCCGAGTCGGCGCAGAGCAGCCAGGACTCCGAACTCGACAGCTTCAAGGCCATCTACGGCGACGGCGCCGAGGACCTCCTCAAGACGATCGACGACGGCAGCCCGACGATCACGGCGGCCGACCTCTACGCCAAGCGCATCCTGCAGAGCAAGGACGGCATCCAGGGGCTCCAGACGCGCTCCTACAAGGACTGGATCGACGACGACACGTCGAAGATCCAGGCGATGAAGACCATCGAGATCACGCTGCTCAACCAGATGGAGCAGAAGGCCCGTGAGCTGCGCAACCAGGCCGAGCAGGAAGCGATCATCTCCGGTGCGCTGATCCTGCTGGTGCTCGGTGTCTCACTGGTCGGCGCCTTCGTCGTCGCCCGGTCCATGATCCGCTCGCTGCGCCGGCTCCAGGACACCGCGACCAAGGTCGCCCAGGACCGGCTGCCCGAGCTGGTCAAGCAGTTGTCGGAGTCCGACCCGCAGGACGTCGACACGTCCGTCGAGTCGGTCGGTGTGCACTCCCGGGACGAGATCGGCCAGGTGGCCGCGGCCTTCGACGACGTGCACCGCGAGGCCGTCCGCCTCGCCGCCGAGCAGGCCCTCCTGCGGGGCAACGTCAACGCGATGTTCACCAACCTCTCGCGCCGCTCCCAGGGCCTCATCCAGCGTCAGCTCTCGCTCATCTCCGAACTGGAGTCCCGCGAGGCCGACCCGGACCAGCTCTCCTCCCTCTTCAAGCTCGACCACCTCGCGACCCGTATGCGCCGGAACGGCGAGAACCTCCTCGTCCTCGCCGGTGAAGAGCCGGGCCGCCGCTGGACCCGCCCGGTCCCGCTGGTCGACGTGCTGCGCGCCGCGGCCTCCGAGGTGGAGCAGTACGAGCGCATCGAGCTGTCGTCCGTACCGACCACCGAAGTGGCCGGCCGGGTCGTCAACGACCTCGTGCACCTGCTCGCCGAGCTGCTGGAGAACGCCACGTCGTTCTCCTCCCCGCAGACCAAGGTCAAGGTGACCGGTCACGCGCTGCCCGACGGCCGCGTCCTGATCGAGATCCACGACACCGGCATCGGCCTCTCGCCCGAGGACCTCGCGGCGATCAACGAGCGGCTCGCCGCGCCGCCCACCGTGGACGTGTCGGTCTCCCGCCGCATGGGTCTGTTCGTGGTCGGCCGCCTCTCGCAGCGCCACGGCATCCGCATCCAGCTCCGTCCGTCCGACTCCGGTGGTACGACCGCGCTGGTCATGCTCCCCGTCGATGTCGCCCAGGGCGGCAAGAAGCCCGCTCCGGGCATGGCCGGCCACGGCGGTGCCCCCATCGGCGGTCCCGCCGCCGCACAGGCCTCCGCCGGTGTGGCCGCGGCCCGCCGGGGCGGTGGCCA
This sequence comes from Streptomyces graminilatus, assembly GCF_001418565.1. GTDB lineage: Bacteria > Actinomycetota > Actinomycetes > Streptomycetales > Streptomycetaceae > Streptomyces > Streptomyces graminilatus. The sequence continues at coordinate 23,302 of NZ_LIQQ01000050.1, forward strand.
GGGCGCTCCCGCCGGTGGCGGGCTCCTCGGCGCCGGTGGCGCGCCGCGCGGTCAGGTCGGCTCGGGCCAGGGCGCGCGGGCCGCGCTGCCCGGCGCGGGCGGTCGTCCGGGCGGCCAGGGCGGGGCGCCGCGTGGACCCCAGGGTCCCGGTGCTCCTCAGCAGGGCGGCAGGCCGGCGCCCGCCGGTGTCGGCGCCGGCGGCTTCGGCGGCCAGGCGCCGGCCGCTCCCCAGGGCCTCCAGGCCTCGGGCGGCTTCGGTGACGGGCCCGGCGCTCGGCAGAACCAGGACGCCTTCGGCAACAACGCCGGACGCCAGGACACCTTCGGCGGCTCGCGTGGCCCCGTACCGCCACAGCGCGGGGAGGGACCGGGCGGCGGGCGCCGTCCGCAGCTCCCGCCGCGTGGCGGTGCGCGTCCGGAGCTGCCCGGTGGGGGCAACGCGCCGTCGCGTCCGAGCTGGAGCGACGAGAACGCGCAGCCTCCGGTGCCGCGTGCCTCGCTGGACACCCCGCGCGGTCACGAGGAGCCGGACTCCACGTCACGGATGCCCCGTATCGACGACCGGCACGGCCCGGCCGCGACCGCGGAGATTCCCCGTCTCGACAGTCCCCAGAACCCGGCTGCCACCTCCGAGTTCCCCCGCCCCGACTTCAACGCCCCGCGTCCGGGCAGCCCTTCGGACACCGGCCAGTTCCCGCTGCCCGGCTACAACGGCTCCGGCGACACCAACGGGCAGCAGAACAACGGGTCGTACGTCCGTCAGGATGTCTTCGGCACCGCGCCGAGCGCGCCGCAGGCTCCCCAGAACCCGCAGGGCAACGGGCAGTTCGGGCCCTCGTCGTACGACAGCGGTTCGACGGGCCAGTTCCCCGCGCCGACCGGGTACGACTCCGGCTCGACCGGCCAGTTCCCGGCGCCCTCCGGCTTCGACGGCCGCAGCCCGGCGCCCCGCCGTCAGCAGGACCCGTCGTCCACCGGCCAGTTCGAGCGCCCGCAGCCGGGCCCGGACCGCGGTCCCGCGGAGTTCGGCGGTCCCCGGCCGCCGGTCCCGCCGCGCCCGGCGCAGCCGGAGGCCCTGCCGCCGGCGAGCGGCCCCGGTGACGGGCGGACTCCGCTGTACGACACCCTGGAGACCAACTGGTTCCACGGGCAGGGTCAGCAGCAGCCGTCCAACGGCAACGCCGGCAACGGGAACAGCAGCAACGGGAGCAACGGCAACGGTTCGGCGCTCTCGCAGCCGTCGTCCGCCGCGCCGACTCCGCCGCGTCCGGCGGCCGCGCCGGCCGCGACCGGCTCCTGGCGCACCTCGCCCAACGACGAGCTGGTCCGGCAGGCCGAGCGGGTCCGCCAGCCGGCCGCCGGTGGCGTCACTACTTCCGGCCTTCCGCGCCGGGTCCCGCGTGCGAACCTCGTACCGGGTACGGCTCAGCAACAACAGCACCAAAGTGGTCCGGCGGTTTCCCGTGCGCCCGATGACGTGCGCGGCCGGCTGACCAATCTCCGTAGGGGCATCGCCCAGGGGCGGCAGGCCGGTACCGGCTCCGACCAGACAGGCAGCTTCCCCAGCCCCACTCACCAGCAGGAGCGATAGTTGAGCCAGATGAGCCAGGCGGCGCAGAACCTCAACTGGTTGATAACCAACTTCGTGGACAACACCCCCGGTGTGTCCCACACCGTCGTCGTGTCCGCCGACGGACTCCTTCTGGCGATGTCGGAGGGGTTCCCCCGGGACCGCGCCGACCAGCTCGCCGCGGTCGCCTCCGGGCTCACCTCACTGACCGCGGGTGCCTCGCGCATCTTCGAGGGCGGCACGGTGGCCCAGACGGTCGTGGAGATGGAGCGCGGCTTCCTCTTCCTCATGTCCGTCTCGGACGGATCGTCGCTGGCGGTCCTCTCCCACCCCGAGTGCGACATCGGCCTTGTCGGCTACGAGATGGCACTGCTGGTCGACCGGGCGGGCGCGGTGCTCACTCCCGATCTGCGTGCCGAACTACAGGGCAGTCTGCTCCACTGACCGCTCCGGATACACCCGCCTCATCACAACACCGTCCGGCCGCCACACTCCCCCACCGGCCCTGTCAGACGGCACGACTGACCGACGCTGTCCCGCCCGGAGGATTCATGACCCCGCCCACCGCCTCTCATGATCCGTACGCTCATACGTACGAGGAAGAGGGCGACCAGCCGCTGGTAAGGCCGTACGCCATGACCGGCGGCCGGACCCGGCCGCGCTACCAGCTCGCCATCGAGGCGTTGATCAGCACGACGGCCGACCCGGCCCAGCTGATGGGACTGCTGCCCGAGCACCAGCGCATCTGCCACCTGTGCCGTGAGGTCAAGTCGGTGGCCGAGGTGTCGGCGCTCCTCGCCATGCCCCTGGGCGTGGCCCGCATCCTCGTCGCGGACCTCGCCGAGGCCGGACTGGTCGCCATTCACCAGCCGGGCGGCGACGAGAACAACGGCGGTGCACCTGCGGTGACACTGCTCGAAAGGGTGCTCAGTGGACTTCGCAAGCTCTGACGGGGGCCGGGCCACCACCTCCGCGAAGATCGTGGTCGCGGGTGGGTTCGGCGTGGGCAAGACCACGTTCGTGGGCGCCGTCTCGGAGATCAACCCGCTGCGTACCGAGGCCGTCATGACGTCGGCCTCGGCGGGTATCGACGATCTCACCCACACCGGTGACAAGACCACCACCACGGTGGCCATGGACTTCGGCCGTATCACCCTGGACCAGGACCTGATCCTGTACCTCTTCGGTACGCCGGGCCAGGACCGTTTCTGGTTCATGTGGGACGACCTGGTGCGCGGCGCGATCGGCGCCGTGGTCCTGGTCGACACCCGCCGGCTCGCGGACTGTTTCCCCGCGGTCGACTACTTCGAGAACAGCGGCCTGCCGTTCGTCATCGCCCTCAACGGCTTCGACGGACACCAGCCGTACAACCCCGAAGAGGTGCGCGAGGCGCTCCAGATCGGCCCGGACGCCCCGATCATCACGACGGACGCCCGGCACCGCTCGGACGCGAAGAGCGCGCTGATCACTCTGGTCGAGCACGCCCTCATGGCGCGCCTGCGGTAACGAGGCCGGCACAGGCAGTGCAATTCGGCTATGTCCTACAGTAGTTGTCGTAGATACACCGGAGTCGACTGTGTCCTTTGACACGGTCGACCCCGGTGTTCATAACGTTTCGACAGAGATATCTGGTGGTACGGCCACGCGTCGCGGTCGCCCGGTCTCGCTGCGCTCACATCGGCCCCGCCTTTTGGCGGGGCTCGTTCTTTATGACCGTTTTATCTGGGCCTTACATCGGTATTGATCTTTACATTCCGACGTTTGGAATAGGTAAGGCCGACGTGCTGGAATGCCTGAACTGCCCAATAGTCAAAGACGTACCCCTGTGGAGGGTCTTTGACTTAACGGCTCTGAGAGACTGCGGCACAACGTTGGTGCCTTCCGCCGAGAGGTTGTTGGTCGAGTGAGGCGAAGCAAGAACGGTCCCGAGCCGTCGGCCCGGGGCAACTTCACCCCGCCGCCGCGCGGAGCGGCGCCCGCCCCTGTGCCCGGCTCGGAGCCGATGGCGCCCCCCGCTCCGAGCGGCAGCCGTTTCTCCCCCCGCAACTGGCGGGTGCCGACCAGGCTGAACGCGATCCTGCTCATACCCGTGGTCGTCGGCCTCATCATGGGCGGCTTCCAGGTGAAGAGCTCGATCGACACCTGGCAGCAGGCCGAGGACGCGGAGAAGACCGCGCGCCTCGTGCAGGCCGCCCTGGTCTACGGCGACGCTCTCTTCCAGGAGCGTGACATCACCGCGGCCCCCCTGCTCCAGGGCAAGGGCGAGGACGACGAGACGGTCGTCAAGGCCCGCGCGGTCACCGACAAGGCCGCCGACGCCTTCGACGCCGCCGCGCAGAACATCCCCCAGCGGTCGAGCCTCGTGCGCCGCCTGAAGCTGTTCCGCGAGGTCGAGCCCCAACTGGAGACGGTCCGGGCGGCTGCCTACACCTCCAGGCTCACCGGTGTGCAGTCCGAGGAGAGCTACACCGCCGTCACGCACTCGCTGATGGAGTTCTCCAACGAGCTGGGCCTGGGCACCGGCAACAAGACGTACTCGACCTCCTACGGCCGTATCGTCTACGCCCTCTCGCTCACCAAGGCCGCGCTGTCGCTGGAGCGTGCCATCGGCATGCACCTGCTGATCAAGCCCGGCCCCGGCGCGAGCAGCTTCCAGAGCCAGCGCATCGCCCTCTCCTCGTACGCGTACCTGGAGCGGATCGCCATCGCCGAGTACATCGGCGGCGGTACCGCGGCGGACGCCAAGAAGCTGGAGGACGCCGGCGTCCAGGTCAGGGCCCAGGGCAAGCAGATGGCCGAGCAGGCCGCCGCGGCCGCTCAGGCCAAGGGCGAGACGTACGTCCCGCCGCCCTCCGACCCCAGCCGGATGATCTCGGCGCTCGCCGCGCTCCCCACGACCGACGCCAGTGCGCGGGCCGGCCTCGCGGCCAGCGGCATCACGCCGCAGAACTGGTGGGCGGTCAACACGCTCAAATACAACATGTACCTGAAGATCGAGTCGAACCTCTCGCAGAGCGCGGTGGACGAGGCCGCGAGCATCTCGGACGCCGCCAAGCGTGACGCGTTCATCGTGGGTGCCGCCGTCGTGGTCGCCCTGCTCGCCGCGTTCATCCTGGCCGGCATGGTGGCCCGCCAGATGAGCCGTTCGATGCGCCAGCTCCGCAACGCCGCCTTCGGTATCGCCGAGCAGCGCCTGCCGATGCTGGTCGACCAGCTCTCCCGCACCGACCCCGGACGTGTCGACACCCGGGTCGCCGCCATCCCCATCAACACCACGGACGAGATCGGCGAGGTCGCCCGCGCCTTCGACCAGGTCCACCGCGAGGCGGTCCGGCTGGCCGCCGAGCAGGCCCTGCTCCGGGGCAACATCAACGCGATCTTCACCAACCTGTCGCGCCGCAACCAGTCCCTGATCGAGGGCCAGCTGACCCTCATCACCGACCTGGAGAACAACGAGGCCGACCCGGACCAGCTGGAGAACCTCTTCCGCCTGGACCACCTCGCGACCCGTATGCGCCGCAACGGCGAGAACCTCCTCGTCCTCGCCGGCGAGGAGCCGGGCCGCCGCTGGGACCAGCCGGTCCCGCTGGTCGACGTGCTGCGCGCCGCCTCCTCCGAGGTGGAGCAGTACGAGCGCGTCGAGCTGTCTGGCGTACCGGAGGCCGAGATCCACGGCCGCGCGGTCACCGACCTCGTGCACCTGCTCGCCGAGCTGCTGGAGAACGCGACGACGTTCTCCTCCCCGCAGACCAAGGTCCGGGTCACCGCGACCCGGCTGCCCGACGGCCGCATCATGGTCGAGATCCACGACAAGGGCATCGGCCTCACCGCCGAGGACTTCGCGGACATCAACCACAAGCTGGCCAACCCGCCGACCGTGGACGCCGCGATCTCCCAGCGCATGGGTCTGTTCGTGGTCGGCCGGCTGTCCGACCGGCACGGCATCCGCGTCCAGCTCCGCCCCTCGGGCGAGCAGGCCGGCACGACCTCGCTGGTCATGCTCCCGGACGCCATCACCCACGGTGGCGGTGGCGAGCAGCAGATGCAGCGCGACGAGTTCACCGTCTCGCAGATCATGCCGGAGCAGCAGCAGCAACAGCAGCAGTACATCGGCGAGAGCTTCCAGGCCCCGCAGACGCAGCCGATGCGTACGGCGGCCGAGCTCGGCTTCGACGACAGCCGCTACACCGAGATACCCGACGACATCCGCGAGCTGGACCCGGTGGGCCGCTCCCTGATGCGCGAGGAGCGCAAGGCCCAACTGGAGGCCCAGGCGCACCCCGAGGCGGCCCCGCAGCACGCCGCCGAGGCCCCCGCGTACGGCGACGACTTCAGCGCGCCGAACGGCCAGACCCCGGTCCTGGAGGAGCCCTTCGCCGGGTTCGACCAGCAGACCGCGTACGAGGAGGGTCAGCAGCCCTCGTACGAGGAGCCGTACTTCAACGGGAGCGACGGCTTCCCGCTGCCGGACGGCTTCCAGACGAACGGCAGCGAGTACCCGTCGGCGAACGGCAGCGCGTACCCGCCGGTGAACGGCGGCTACGCGTCCCCGAACTGCGACGGCGGCTACCCGGAGCCCGCGTACCCGGAACCGGTCCAGGAAGAGCCCGCCCCGGCGCACGCGTCCGCCCCGGAGAGCTTCTCGGCCTTCGAGGAGCGGCGGCACCAGGATGACTGGCCGCAGCCGGACGGTTACCAGAACGGGCTCGGCTCCGAGTACGCTCCGGAAACGGAACCCACGCAGGCCGCTGACGTGAGTGAGCGGAATCACGTAGGCTTCGAGCGTCCGGGACCGGCGCCCTCCGCCGCCCACGCGCTGACCGATGCCGGGCTCCCCCGCCGTGGATCCACCACGAGCGGCACCAGCAACGGCAACGGCACCTCCGGGCAGCATGTGGGCCTGGAGACTCCGGCACCCGCCCCCGCCCCCGCGGAGCAGAACAGCACCGCGAACGGGAACGGAACCGGTCCCGACGACTGGCGTTCGTCCAACGACGAGCGCTGGCAGCAGGCCTCACAGCTCCGCAAGCCCAAGGCGGGCGGGGTGACCTCCTCCGGCCTGCCGCGCCGGGTACCGAAGGCCAACCTGATCGAGGGTGCCGCGGAAGCGACTCCCCAGAGCGGCCCTTCGGTCTCTCGCGCCCCCGAGGACATCCGGGGCAGGTTGAGCAACCTGCGCCGGGGCGTCCAACGAGGACGCACCGCAGGTAGTGAGACGAACGGCCAGGCCACCAGAAATCACCACGGTGGGCCTGACAGCACCTACAACCAGGAGCGTTAGTGTGAGTCCGATGAGCCAGGCGGCGCAGAACCTGAACTGGTTGATCACCAATTTCGTGGACAACACCCCCGGGGTGTCGCACACCGTGGTGGTCTCCGCCGACGGACTCCTTCTGGCGATGTCCGAAGGCTTTCCGCGTGACCGTGCGGACCAGCTCGCCGCTGTCGCCTCCGGTCTGACCTCCCTCACCGCGGGTGCCTCGCGCATCTTCGAGGGCGGCAGCGTGAACCAGACGGTTGTGGAGATGGAGCGGGGATTCCTGTTCATCATGTCCGTATCCGACGGTTCCTCCCTCGCGGTCCTCGCGCACCCGGAGGCCGACATCGGTCTCATCGGGTACGAGATGGCACTTCTGGTCGACCGGGCCGGTACGGTCCTGACACCCGATTTGCGTGCGGAGCTCCAAGGGAGCCTTCTCAACTAGCAGTCAGACGGTGCGTTTTGGCGTCCCGGGGCGATAGGTTTCGGACGCGGCTCCACAGTGATGCGGTGCCCGGCACAGTCGGAGGAGGAGAAGAAAGTGGCAACACCCCCAGGCGGTTCGCCCTCGGGCAACTGGTCGTACGGCCCTGGCCAGGGTCAGGGCCAGGGTGACCAGAACCGGTACAACTTCCCCTCCGCACCCAGCCACCGCCGGCAGCAGCCGTACGCGCCCCAGAACCCGCAGGGTCCCGGGCAGTCGCCGTACGACCAGCCGCCGGCACCCCGTATCCAGCCCGTGCAGCCGCAGCGCCGTTCCTCGGAGCCGTCGCCCGCCGGGGGTGCGAGCAATCCCCTGGTGCGTCCCTACGCCATGACCGGCGGCCGGACGCGCCCCCGTTACCAGCTCGCCATCGAGGCGCTGGTGCACACCACTGCGCAGCCGCACCAGATGCAGGGCCAGTTGCCCGAGCATCAGCGAATCTGCAACCTCTGCCGAGAGATCAAGTCGGTGGCCGAGATCTCGGCGTTGCTGACCATCCCCCTCGGCGTGGCCAGGATCCTCGTCGCCGACTTGGCGGAGGCAGGCCTGGTCGCCATCCATCAGCCCGGCGGCGACGAAAGCGCCGGCGGGCAGCCAGACGTGACTTTGCTCGAAAGGGTGCTCAGTGGACTTCGCAAGCTCTAGCGGAGGGCCTTCCCGCTCCACCACGTCCGCGAAAATCGTGGTGGCTGGCGGCTTCGGCGTGGGCAAGACCACGTTCGTCGGGGCCGTCTCGGAGATCAATCCGCTGCGTACCGAGGCCGTGATGACGTCCGCGTCCGCGGGTATCGACGACCTGACGCACACCGGGGACAAGACGACGACGACCGTCGCCATGGACTTCGGCCGCATCACCCTGGATCAGGACCTGATCCTTTACCTCTTCGGTACGCCCGGCCAGGACCGCTTCTGGTTCATGTGGGACGACCTGGTGCGCGGTGCGATCGGCGCGATCGTCCTCGTGGACACGCGGCGCCTCGCCGACTGTTTCCCGGCGGTCGATTACTTCGAGAACTCGGGGCTTCCCTTCGTGATCGCCCTGAACGGGTTCGACGGCAACCAGCCGTACAACCCGGACGAGGTCCGGGAGGCTCTGCAGATCGGGCCCGACACGCCGATCATCACTACGGACGCTCGTCATCGTGCCGATGCGAAGAGTGCGCTGATCACTCTTGTGGAGCACGCGTTGATGGCTCGGCTTCGGTAGTCGGACGGTTTTGCGGCCACTGGGCTGCCACGGACGGTTGTACGCCGTCTGCGGCAGCCCAGTGGCTTGTCGCGCAGTTCCCCGCGCCCCTAAAAGACGGGGCTGCGCCCCTGTCTTTTGTCCTTTGGGGGCGCGGGGAACTGCGCGATCAGCCCCCACCGGCCCGCAGCCGACGCACATACGAAAGGGTCCCCTTCCCGCACCGCGGGGAAGGGGACCCTTTCGTCAATGAGGCTCAGCGCCAGCTGTGCGGGGCGCGGAAGCCCCCCTCGCGCTCCAGTCGGCGCCAGCCGGCCCGCGGGTGCCGGTGGGCCTCGGGAGCCGCCGGCGCGGATGCCGCACGGGCCAGCAGGATCGCCGTGATGGCGGCGACTTCCTCGGGCCCGGCATGGCCCTTCTCGACGCGAATGTCAGAGGTGTTCATAGGTCACAGTCTCCGTGAGAGAGGTTTCCGCGGATGGACCGCGAAGGATCCACTGGGTTACCAGGCGGGGGTCACTGCGGGGGGTTGCCGTGCTTTCGCGAGGGCAGGTCCGCGTGCTTGGACTGCAGCATCGCGAGCGACCTGATGAGCACCGAACGCGTCTCGGCCGGGTCGATGACGTCGTCGACCAGACCGCGCTCGGCGGCGTAGTAGGGGTGCATCAGCTCGGACTTGTACTCCTTGACCATCCGAGCCCTCATCGCCTCGGAGTCCTCGGCGTCCGCGATCTGGCGGCGGAAGATGACGTTGGCGGCACCTTCGGCGCCCATCACGGCGATCTCGTTCGTCGGCCAGGCGTAGGTGAGGTCGGCGCCGATGGACTGGCTGTCCATGACGATGTAAGCGCCTCCGTACGCCTTGCGCAGGATCAGCGAGATCCTCGGAACGGTCGCGTTGCAGTAGGCGTAGAGGAGCTTCGCGCCGTGCCGGATGATTCCGCCGTGCTCCTGGTCGACACCCGGAAGGAAGCCGGGGACATCCAGCAGCGTGACGATCGGGATGTTAAAAGCGTCACACATCTGGACAAAGCGCGCAGCTTTTTCCGACGCCTCGATGTCCAGGACACCCGCGATGCTCATCGGCTGGTTGGCGACGATGCCGACGACCTGGCCGCCGAGCCGGCCGAGCGCACAGATGATGTTGCGGGCCCAGCGCTCGTGGATCTCCAGGTAGTCGCCGTCGTCGACGAGCTCCTCGATGACCTTGGTCATGTCGTACGGACGGTTGCCGTCGACCGGAACGAGGTCCAGCAGGACGTCGCTGCGCCGGTCGGCCGGGTCCTCGGACTCGACGCGCGGCGGGTTCTCGCGGTTGTTCTGCGGGAGCATCGCGAGGAGGTAGCGGACCTCGGCGATGCAGGTCTCCTCGTCGTCGTACGCGAAGTGCGCCACGCCGCTGGTCCCGGCGTGCACGTCGGCGCCGCCGAGGCCGTTCTGGGTGATCTCCTCGCCGGTGACCGCCTTGACGACGTCCGGGCCGGTGATGAACATCTGCGAGGTCTCGCGGACCATGAAGACGAAGTCGGTGAGGGCGGGACTGTAGGCCGCGCCGCCCGCGCACGGGCCGAGCATCACGCTGATCTGCGGGATGACACCGGAGGCCTTGGTGTTGCGCTGGAAGATGCCGCCGTACCCGGCGAGGGCCGAGACGCCCTCCTGGATACGGGCGCCGGCGCCGTCGTTGAGCGACACCAGCGGGGCCCCGGCCGCGATGGCCATGTCCATGATCTTGTGGATCTTCGTGGCGTGGGCCTCGCCCAGCGCGCCGCCGAAGATCCGGAAGTCATGGGCGTACACGAAGACCGTACGGCCCTCGACCGTGCCCCAGCCGGTGATGACACCGTCGGTGAACGGCTTCTTGGTCTCCAGGCCGAAGCCGGTCGCGCGGTGCCGGCGCAGTTGCTCGACCTCGTTGAAGGAGTCCGGGTCGAGGAGCAGTTCGATGCGCTCCCGGGCGGTCAGCTTGCCCTTGGCGTGCTGCGCCTCGGTGGCCTTCTCGCTGGGGCCGGCCAGGGCCTGCGCACGGATCTGGTGCAGCTCGGCCACGCGCCCGCGTGCGTCCGTCGGCTCCCCCGTCGGCTCGCCCGTGGACTCACCCTGCGCCTCATCCAAAACGGTCATGTAGCGACCTTACGAAGCCGAGCGAGAAAACCGGGCCGTCGACTCCGTACAGTCTCCGGCGCGTTTTCCTGGTAGCACCTGACAGAACAGCAATCACATGCAGCCAACCCGACTGCTCAGAGGGCATACTGGTTGTTGGGTTCCCACAAAGCCGTCGAGTGAACATCGAGTGGCGCACGAGTACGGGTCGAGTACAGGACGAGTACGGCACGAGCGTGTCACGAGCCGGGGGCGAGCAGTGCGCGCGGATGGCGGACAGGGGATGCGCGCGTGCGGTGCGACAGGGCCGCTCGTGCCCGGCGGACAGGATTACGCCACTCGGGGTAACCGCGCGAATACCCCAAGGATAAGGTTGAAAATTGAACGGAATAGGTCTACGGTTCATCTCGTTGGACTGATTCAAGATTCAACAACACGTCTCAGGGAGTGCACGTCATGAGCATCTTCAGCCGCAAGAGCAGCGCCGCCGGCTCCACCGCCGCCTCGTCCGTCGCGACCGCGGTGGCCCCCGGGCTCGCCGCGCTGACCGGCGACTACACGATCGACCCGTCCCACAGCACCATCGGTTTCGTCGCCCGGCACGCCATGGTGACGAACGTCAAGGGCAGCTTCCAGGAGTACGAGGGCACCCTGCACCTCGACGGCACCGACCCCGCCAACTCGACGGCGTCCCTCGACATCACGATGAACAGCATCGACACGGGCTCCGCCGACCGTGACGGTCACCTGAAGAGCGCGGACTTCTTCCGCACGGACGAGTTCCCGACGATGACGTTCCGCTCCACCAAGGCGGAGTCCCTGGGCGGCGACGACTACCGCATCACCGGTGACCTGGAGATCCTCGGCACCACCAAGGAGATCTCCATCGACCTGGAGTTCAACGGCGCGGCGAAGGACCCGTTCGGCAACGAGCGCGTGGGCTTCGAGGGCAAGGCGGAGATCCTGCGCTCGGAGTGGGGCCTGACGTGGAACGCGGCGCTGGAGACCGGCGGTGTGCTGGTGTCGGACAAGATCAAGCTGAACTTCGACATCTCGGCCATCAGGAACGCGTGAGGCCACAGGTGCCGCCCCGGATGCCGCGACGCCGGCACCGGCACCAACACCGGCACCCGCGGAGCGGAGACGAACCGCCCGTCCGGTCGCTCTTCGACCGGGCGGGCGGACGTGTGTGGGCGGGAGGGGCGCGCTCTGGCGTCGCGCTCGGCTCTGGCTCTGGCTTCGGCTCTGACTCCGACTTGGCTCTGGCTCTGGCTTCGGCTCCGGCTTGGCTCTGGTTCCGGCTCCGGCTCCGGCTTCGACTTGGCTCTGGCTTCGACTCCGGCTTGGCTCCGGCTCCGGCTTGGCTCCAGCTCCGGCTCTGACTCCGGCTAACCCGGTGCGGGGTCCTCGCACGCGAGTTAGCCTCCGGTCATGACCTGGCTCCCCCGCGACTTCGTTCATCCGTCGCGCGTCGAGGTACCCGGCGGGTATCACCTGCGGCCGATTCGCGGCGCCGACGCGGCGCTCGACCACCCGACCGTCATGGGCTCGCGCGAGCGGCTGTGGAGCATCTTCGGGGAGGCCTGGGGGTGGCCGGCGGCCACCATCACCTACGAGGCGAATCTCGCCGACCTGGAGCGGCACGCCGCCGAGGCCGACGCCCACGAGTCCTTCAACTACGTACTCCTCAACGAGGACGAGACCGTCGAACTCGGGTGCGTCTACATCGATCCGCCCGAGAAGGCCGGCGCCGACGCCGAGATCTCCTGGTGGGTCGTGGACAGCGCCGTGGGGAGTGCCGTGGAGCAGGCTCTCGACGCTCTCGTACCGCGGTGGATCGCCGACGACTGGCCCTTCGTGAAACCTCGCTTCATCGGGCGCGAACTGACCTGGGCGGAGTGGCTGCGGCTGCCTGACGCGGGCGCATAGCTCAAAAGAGGCGGCTAATTTTCGCCCCTTGTGGGGTCGCTCACAGCGTTCGCATAATCCTTCAACAGATCTTGACCAGCTCATGCCAGCAATAGCACGAGCCCCATCCGTTTGCCTGTTTGGCATGAGCCTGACATTTCTGCGTATGTCCAACCCCCCACGGAAGGCATCACGTTGAAGAAGCTCATCACCGCGTGCAAGAGAGCCGCTGCCGCCGGCGCCGCCGCCCTCGCGATCATCAGCCTCCAGCCCCTCTCCTCCGCGCATGCCGCTCCGGCGCCCGTCGTCGGCGGAACCCGTGCCGCCCAGGGCGAGTTCCCCTTCATGGTCCGGCTCTCCATGGGCTGTGGCGGCGCGCTGTACACGCAGCAGATCGTGCTCACCGCCGCGCACTGTGTGAGCGGCTCGGGCGCCAACACGAGCATCACGGCCACCGCCGGTGTGGTGGACCTCCAGTCCACCTCCGGCCGTGTCCAGGTCAAGTCCACCCGGGTCCTCCAGGCCCCCGGCTACAACGGCACCGGCAAGGACTGGGCGCTGATCAAGCTCGCCCAGCCGATCAACCTGCCTACGCTGAATATCGCCACCACCCCGCAGTTCGACAACGGTGACTTCACCGTCGCCGGGTGGGGTGCGGCTCGGCAGGGCGGTGCGCAGCAGCGCTACATGCTCAAGGCGACCGTGCCGTTCATCAACGACGCCACGTGCAGCGCGTACGGCCGTGACTACAGCAGCCTCGTCGCCGACGAGGAGATCTGCGCCGGCTTCGCGTCGGGCGGGGTCGACACCTGTCAGGGTGACTCCGGTGGGCCGATGTTCCGCAAGGACGACGCCGGTGCGTTCATCCAGGTCGGCATCGTGAGTTGGGGCATCGGCTGCGCGCAGCCGAACGCTCCCGGTGTGTACACCGAGGTCTCGCACTTCGCGTCGGACATCGCCTCGGCGGCGTCCACTCTCTGATCGTCGCCGTTCGTACGGCGTCCACGGGTCCGGTGCTTCCCAGCGCCGGGCCCGTGTTTGTTTCGCCCCCGCCGCCCCT
>NZ_LIQQ01000500.1 GCF_001418565.1 Streptomyces graminilatus
CGGGCCGCGGTCAGTTGTTCGGCGTGTTCCTGGAGCGAACGTACGCCGACGTCACCGCGGTTGAGGGCGTCGATGCCCTGGACGGCCGCGGCGAGGGCCTGGACGGTCGTCAGGCAGGGCACCGCCCGTGCCACGGCGGCGGTGCGGATCTCGTAGCCGTCGAGGCGGCCCCCGGTGCCGTAGGGGGTGTTGACGATGAGGTCGACCTCGCCGTCGTGGATGAGCTGGACGATGGTCTTCTCACCGTTCGGCCCGGTGCCCTCGTTCTGCTTGCGCACGACCTTCGCGTTGAGGCCGTTGCGCCGCAGGACCTCGGCCGTCCCGGAGGTCGCCAGCAGCTCGAAGCCGTGGGCGACGAGTTCACGCGCCGGGAAGATCATCGAGCGCTTGTCCCGGTTGGCGACCGAGATGAACGCGCGTCCCTTCGTCGGCAGCGGCCCGTACGCGCCCGCCTGCGACTTGGCGTACGCCGTGCCGAAGACGGAGTCGATGCCCATGACCTCGCCGGTGGAGCGCATCTCCGGGCCGAGCACCGTGTCCACACCCCGGCCGGAGGTGTCCCGGAAGCGGTTCCAGGGCATGACGGCCTCCTTGACGGAGATCGGCGCGTCCAGCGGCAGCTCACCGCCGTCACCGCCGGCCGGGAGGAGTCCCTCGGCCCGCAGTTCGGCCACGGTCGCGCCGAGCGAGATACGGGCGGCGGCCTTCGCCAGCGGCACCGCCGTCGCCTTCGACGTGAACGGGACCGTACGGGACGCGCGCGGGTTGGCCTCCAGGACGTAGAGGATGTCCCCGGCCAGCGCGAACTGGATGTTGATGAGCCCGCGCACCCCGACCCCGCGCGCGATGGCCTCGGTCGAGGTCCGCAGCCGCTTGATGTCGAAGCCGCCCAGCGTGATCGGGGGCAGCGCGCACGCCGAGTCGCCGGAGTGGATACCGGCCTCCTCGATGTGCTCCATCACCCCGCCCAGGTACAGCTCCTGGCCGTCGTAGAGGGCGTCGACGTCGATCTCGATCGCGTCGTCGAGGAACCGGTCGACCAGCACCGGCCGGGAGGGGCTGATCTCGGTCGACTCGGCGATGTAGGAGGAGAGGCGGGTCTCGTCGTAGACGATCTCCATGCCGCGCCCGCCCAGCACGTACGAGGGGCGCACGAGGACCGGGTAGCCGATCTCGTCCGCGATCGCCTTCGCCCCGGCGAACGTGGTCGCCGTACCGTGCTTCGGCGCCGGCAGACCCGCCTCCGCGAGGACGCGGCCGAAGGCGCCCCGGTCCTCGGCGGCGTGGATCGCCTCGGGCGGCGTGCCCACCACCGGCACGCCGTTGTCCTTGAGGGCCTGCGCCAGCCCGAGCGGGGTCTGCCCGCCGAGCTGCACGATCACGCCCGCGATCGGGCCGGCCAGGGACTCCGCGTGGACGATCTCCAGCACGTCCTCGAGGGTCAGCGGCTCGAAGTACAGGCGGTCGGAGGTGTCGTAGTCCGTGGAGACCGTCTCCGGATTGCAGTTGACCATCACCGTCTCGTACCCCGCGTCGCTCAGCGCGAAGGAGGCATGGACGCACGAGTAGTCGAACTCGATGCCCTGGCCGATACGGTTGGGGCCCGAGCCGAGGATGATCACGGCCGGCTTCTCGCGGGGCGCGACCTCCGACTCCTCGTCGTAGGAGGAGTAGAAGTACGGCGTCTTCGCCGCGAACTCGGCCGCACACGTGTCGACCGTCTTGTACACCGGGCGCACACCCAGCGCGTGCCGCACCTCACGCACGACGTCCTCGCGCAGGCCCCGGATCTCGGCGATCTGCTGGTCGGAGAACCCGTGCCGCTTCGCCTCCGCCAACAGCTCGGGGTTCAGGCGCTCCGCGGCGGCCAGCTCGTCCGCGATCTCCTTGATCAGGAACAGCTGGTCGACGAACCACGGATCGATCTTCGTCGCGTCGAAGACCTCCTCAGGTGTGGCGCCCGCGCGGATGGCCTGCATGACCGTGTTGATCCGACCGTCGGTCGGACGCACGGCCTCCGCCAGCAGTACGGCCTTGTCGCCCACCTCGCCGACGAAGGTGAACTGGCTGCCCTTCTTCTCCAGCGAGCGGAGCGCCTTCTGGAGGGCCTCGGTGAAGTTCCGGCCGATGGCCATCGCCTCGCCCACCGACTTCATGGTGGTGGTGAGGGTGGAGTCGGCGGACGGGAACTTCTCGAACGCGAACCTCGGCGCCTTGACCACCACGTAGTCGAGGGTCGGCTCGAAGGACGCGGGGGTCTTCTCCGTGATGTCGTTCGGGATCTCGTCGAGGGTGTAGCCGACGGCCAGCTTCGCCGCGATCTTCGCGATCGGGAAGCCGGTCGCCTTCGACGCCAGGGCCGACGACCGCGACACGCGCGGGTTCATCTCGATCACGATGATCCGGCCGTCGTCGGGGTTGATCGCGAACTGGATGTTGCAGCCCCCGGTGTCGACCCCGACCTCGCGGATGATCGCGATACCGATGTCCCGCAGGCGCTGGTACTCGCGGTCGGTCAGCGTCATCGAGGGCGCCACCGTGATCGAGTCACCGGTGTGCACACCCATGGGGTCGAAGTTCTCGATCGAGCAGACGACCACGACGTTGTCGTTCTTGTCGCGCATCAGCTCCAGCTCGTACTCCTTCCACCCCAGGATGGACTCCTCCAGGAGCACCTCGGTGGTCGGAGACAGCGTCAGACCCTGCCCCGCGATCCGGCGCAGCTCCTCCTCGTCATGCGCGAAACC
>NZ_LIQQ01000501.1 GCF_001418565.1 Streptomyces graminilatus
GCCTCCCCCTCCCCGCCCTACCGTGTACTCATGACCTCCACGCCCGTCACCCACGCCTTCTGGCTCGCCGGTCGCCAGGCCACCGGCGAGAGCACCTTCGATGTCAGCTCCCCCTGGGACGGACGCCTCGTCGGCAAGGTCGGCGTGCCGACCGAGGCCCAGGTCGAGGAAGCCGTCGCCGCCGCGTACGCCGTCCGCGACGAGTTCGCGGCCACCCCGGCCCACGTCCGCGCCACCGCCCTCGACCACGTCAGCCGGCGTCTGGCCGAGCGCACGGAGGAGATCGCGCAGCTCATCTCCGCCGAGAACGGCAAGCCGATCAAGTGGGCGCGCGGCGAGGTCGGCCGGGCCGTCTCCGTGTTCCGGTTCGCCGCCGAGGAGGCCCGGCGATTCAACGGCGGCGAGGCGCAGCGACTTGACACCGACCTCGGTGGGCAAGGGCGCCTCGCCCTCACGCGGCGCTTCCCCAAGGGCGTCGTCCTCGGCATCGCGCCCTTCAACTTCCCGCTCAACCTCTGCGCCCACAAGATCGCCCCGGCGATCGCGGCAGGCGCCCCCATCATCCTGAAGCCGGCCCCGGCGACCCCCCTCTCCGGCCTGGTCCTCGGTGAACTCCTCGCCGAGACCGACCTGCCCGCCGGTTCCTGGAGCGTCCTCCCGGTCGCCAACGACCGTATGCCTGCCCTCGTACAGGACCCGCGCCTGCCCGTGATCTCGTTCACCGGGTCGGAGAAGGTCGGCTACGCGATCATGGACTCCGTGCCGCGCAAGCACTGCACCCTCGAACTCGGCGGCAACGGCGCGGCGGTCGTCCTCGGCGACTACGCCTCCGACGCCGACCTCGACTGGGCGGCGACCCGTATCGCCACGTTCTCCAACTACCAGGGCGGCCAGTCCTGCATCTCCGTGCAGCGGGTCATCGCGGACGCCGCCGTGTACGACCGGCTGCTGCCCCGTATCGTCGCCGCCGTGGAGGCCCAGGTCACCGGTGACCCGGCCGACGGCGCGACCGATGTCGGGCCGCTGGTCAGCGAGGACGCGGCCAAGCGGGTCGAGGCGTGGGTCGACGAGGCCGTCCAGGCCGGCGCGAACCTCCTCACCGGTGGCAAGCGCGACGGTGCCTCCTACGCGCCGACCGTCCTCACCGACGTACCCGCCGATGCCACGATCTCCTGCGAGGAGGTCTTCGGGCCGGTGCTCACCGTACTGAAGGTGGACGGCGAGGCCGAGGCCTTCGCCGCCGCCAACGACTCCAAGTACGGCCTCCAGACAGGCGTGTTCACCCACGACCTCCAGGTCGCCTTCCGGGCCCACCGTGCCCTGGAGGTGGGCGGTGTCGTCATCGGCGACGTGCCCTCCTACCGCGCCGACCAGATGCCGTACGGCGGCGCCAAGCAGTCCGGTGTCGGCCGCGAGGGCGTCCGGTTCGCGATGGACGACTACACGTACGAGCGGGTTCTTGTCCTGACGGGGCTTGCTCTCTAGGTCCTCCAGGTCCTCCGGCCGAGTCCTCTAGCTAATGGGATCCATTTTCATATAGGCTCGCCATCGACGCGAACGCGCCGTCGCGAAAGGGTCCGGCACCGATGCCTTCCGGTGCCGGACCCCTTTCATGCGCCGACCGCTCCGGACCCTCAGCCGGAGAAGCCGACATGCGCCAGCCGCAACGGGCCGCGCAGTCTGATGCGTACGTCGCGTACCTCGCGTACGCCGTCGGTGGCCAGAGCCGCCCCGACCGTCGTGTAGTCGTACGGGCCCGCCGTCGGAGGCGCCGCCAGGACGGTCGCCTTGTCGCCACCCGCGATCACGATCTCCACCACCCCCTCGCCCGCGACCTCGACCGTGATGTCCGTGACGCCCGCGCCGAAGTCGCAGTCCCGGTAGAGCAGTTCGGCCTCCTCGCCGCCCGCCGGTGTCACCGCGTCGCCCGACACCTTCGTACGGTCGACGATCTCGGCACCGTTCTGCTCGTCGAAGTCGGCCGCAGTCAGGCCCAGTTGGCGCACCGGGCGGGGCAGCGCCGGGGAGCCGGTCAGCTGGACCGTCGCCCGCGCGCGGATGTCCTCGCTCGACGCGCCCACCAGGATCTCGTACGGGCCCGGCGCCAGGCGCCTGCCGCCGATCGCCACGTCCCAGAACTCCAGGCAGGTGAGCGGGAGTTCGAAGGCGATGGTCGTTGATTCGCCCGGAGCCAGGGTGATCCGGCGGTGCGCCGCCAGCTCCCTGCGCGGGCGCGGCACCGACGACTGGGGTGCCCTCGTGTACAGCTGCGCCACCTCGTCCGCCGTGACATCCCCGGTGTTGGTGACCGTGAACGACACGCGCAGCGTCCCGTCGTCCTCCGCCGCGTCGGCCGTCAGGTCCTCGTACGCGAACGATGCGTACGACAGGCCGTGGCCGAAGGGGAACAGGGGAGCGTCCTCGAAGTAGAGGTACGTCTGACGTGAGCCGATGATGTCGTAGTCCAGCAGGTCGGGGAGGTCGGAGTCGTCGGCGTACCAGGTCTGCGGGAGACGGCCCGCCGGTGAGACGTCGCCCGCGAGGACGCGGGCCAGCGCCGTGCCCGCCGCCTGGCCGCCGTGCGCGGTCCACAGGGCCGCCGGGAGGTCCGAGACGTCGACCGCGTACGGATATGCCGAGGTCAGGGCCAGGATCGTGCGGGGGTTCGCGGCGCGGGCCGTGTCGAGCAGTCGCTGCTGGTGGGCGGGGAGGCGCAGGGTCGTACGGTCCTCGGTCTCGCGGCCGTTGATGTGCGGGTCGTTGCCCGCGACCACCACGACCACGTCCGCTCGGGCGGCCGCTCTCTTCACCGACTCCTCACCGCGTTCGGTGACGATCAGCTCGAAGATTTCCGGAGAGGTCTCCTTCTCGTCGGCAACCTTTGCGCCGTCGGCGGCGACGGAGACGTGTCGACCCGTACCGATGTGCCTGAGGAGGTGGCGGTTCTCGTGCGATTCGTGTGCTTCCAGGCGGAATGTCTCCTGAACCACCCAGCCGCCGGGCTGGTCGGCCGACGCCCGTACGCGGCCGTCCTCCGCGACCGACAGATAGCGGCCGTCGGGCGCTCGCAGCGTCAGGATGCCCTCGCCCCAGTCGACCAGCGCGAACTCGGTGCCGTCGGCGTCGGCGGTGAGCGCCGGCAGGTCGGTGCGGCCCGCGAGGAGGGCCGGGTCCAGCGCGCCCTCGGCCCCCCGGGCGACATCGGGCGCGTCCTCGGCGGGCGGCACGTGCAGGAACGTACCCGCCGAGGTCCGCAGCCGTACGCGGTCCACGCCCTCCGCGAACTCGACGTGCTCCGCGCCGAAGCGGTCGTACAGGCCGGACAGCGGTGTCGAGCGGTGGATGAGCGTGCCGCTGTACCAGTCCCGCTTGCATTCGTCGGCGAGCAGTCCGACCACCGCCACCCGGGTGCCGGGGGAGAGGGGGAGCGTGCCGTCGTCGTTCTTCAGCAGGACGATCGCCTGCTCCGCCGCCTCCTGGGCGAGGGCCTGGTGGGCGGGCGTGTCGAAGTCCGTGGTGTCGGCGTACGGGTCGTACTGCGGGTCGAACTCGCCGAGGCGGAAGCGGACCGAGAGCTGGCGGCGGACCGCCCTGTCGATGTCCTCCTCGGTCAGCAGGCCCTGGGCCAGGCCGCCCTGGATCCGTCCGGTCATCTTCGAGCTGTCCGTGCCATGGTCGGTGAAGCTGTCGACACCGGCGATCAGCGAGGCGGCCGTGGCCTCCTCGTGGGTGTCGAAGTAGTGCTCGGAGTCGACCAGGTTGGAGGGGGCACCCGCGTCCGAGCAGACCATCAGGTCCTCGTCCGTCCACGTGCGCAGATGCTCGCCCAGGTAGGGGGAGACGTGGTTGGGGCGGCCGTTGACCAGGTTGTACGCGGGCATGACGCCGGCCACCGTGCCCGCCTCGACGGTCTCGCGGAAGGCGCGCAGATCGTACTCGTGCAGGACGCGCTGGCGGACCGAGGAGGAGGCCGTGTCCCGGTTCACCTCGTTGTTGTGGGCGAGCCAGTGCTTGAGGACGGGGGCGGTGCGCCAGTACGCCGGATGGTCGCCGCGCAGACCGCGCGTGTAGGCGGTGGCGATGGCCGAGGTGAGCTTCGGGTCCTCCGAGTAGCCCTCCTCGTTGCGGCCCCACAGCGGGTTGCGCAGGAGATTGACGGTCGGGGCCCAGACATTGAGGCCGACGCGGTCGTCGTGGGCGCGCATCGCCCGGACCTCCTTGGACACCGCCTCGCCGACCCGCCGTACGAGATCGGTGTTCCAGGTCGCGCCCAGGCCCACCGCCTGCGGGAACACGGTGGCCGGACCCATCCAGGCCACGCCGTGCAGCGCCTCCTGGCCGGTACGGAAGGCGCCGACGCCGAGGCGCTCGACGGCGGGCACGAACTGGTGCAGGAACGCCACCCGTTCGTCGAGGGTGAGGCGCGACAGCAGATCGTCGATGCGCTTCGCGATCGGCAGTTGCGGATCGCGGAATGGCGGCGAAGGCGGCGTTTGTGCGGTCACGTGGGGTCCCTTTGCGCTGGAGCGTCGAGGCACTTTCGAAGCGCTTCGATGCTCATTCGACGTAGGGGTGGGTGTCAAGAGACCCAGGCGCAACAACTCCGTTTCCCGGCTGTGATGTCAAGTGGCATACAGGGGCACTCGGGACCCATGGGCAGGGTGCCACACCTCGGAGGAATCTTGGAACCGACCCTTGTGCACCCTCTTGTGTTCACTTAACCTCGCAGCAACATCGAAGCGCTTCGACTGCGGATCTCGTCGCAGTCATGGGATGTCTGCTTCTGCTCTGCTCCGCTCAGCTCGATTCAGTTCAGCTCAGCCAGTTCCAGTCACGACACCGCAGCCGACGGTTCGCCGTCGGGTGTCCAGGTGCGCCATGAAGGGTTGACGCAATGACGCCGAACGCCGCTTCCGCCTCCTCCGGACCGAGCCGGAGAAGCTTCCTCGCCTCGACGGCGGTCGCCACGGCCGCTGTTGCGGGCGGGATGCCGTTGCTTTCCGCCTGTGGCGGGTCGGACAACGGATCGCGTGAGGGCGCCACCTCGGGCAAGGCCGCCGAAAAGCTGCTTCCGACGTTCGTCGCGAGCACCGTCGCCACACCGGATATTCCGTCGAAGAACGGTTCGTCGGCCGGTTATACGAGCAGGGTCGATCTCGCCGCGCTGAAGGCGTCGGTGCCGGAGAAGCTGGGCACGGGTGCCCCGTTCAAGGTCATGTCTCCGTTCTGGGGTTCCCCGCCGAAGCCCGACTGCGCCTATTACAAGGCGGTCGACGCGGCGGCGGGCACGAAGGTGGTCTGGCAGAACCAGGACGGCACCACCTATGGGCAGAAGCTGGGCGCGGTCCTCGCCTCCAGTTCCATACCGGACATGGTGGTGGTGCCCAGTTGGGAGCTGGTGGGGAAGATCGCGAACGCGGTCACCGCGAAGTTCATGGATCTGGGGCCGTACATCGCGGGCGACAAGGTGAAGAAGTATCCGAACCTGGCCGCGATCCCGTCGGACTCCTGGCGGATGGGCATCTTCGGGGGCGCGCTGCGCGGTATCCCGATGCCGGCCGCTCCGGCGTCGTTCATCGTGCCCTACTACCGCAAGGACATCTTCGACAAGAAGGGCTACACGGTCCCCAAGTCGCCCGAGGAGTTCCTGAGTTGGGCCAAGGAGGCCACCAGTGCCAAGGCCAAGGTGTGGGCCTGCGGTGACATGAGCTGGGTCTCGGCGAGCATCTTCGGTGTCCGTCCCTCCGGGGCGCTCGGCTGGAACATCGGGGCCGACGGCAAGCTGACCTACCGTGTCGAGCAGCCCGAGTACCTCGAGGCCCTGGCGTGGACCCGCAAGCTGTTCGACGCCGGTGTGGTCCACCCGGACGACAAGGCCCGCTCGGGTGACGCGGGCCAGCGCTTCTCCGCCGGACAGATCCTGGTCTTCGTCAGCGACTTCTCCGCCTGGTACGGAAAGACCGCCGAACAGGCCGAGTCCAACCCGGACTTCGAGATCGAGGGCATGGACATCTTCGGCGCCGACGGCGGCAACCCGAAGCTGTGGGCGGCCCAGCCCGCCGGTATCTGGTCGATGATCCGCAAGGGTGCCTCGAAGGAGACCGTGGAGAACGCGCTGGCCGCCGCCGACTTCGCCGCCGCGCCCTATGGCACCAAGGAGCGGATGCTCGTCGACTACGGCGTCGAGGGCACCCACTACACCGTCAAGAACGGTGTCCCGGTCAAGAACGACCTGGGCAACTCCGAGGTGATCAACGCCTGGGTGATGCTCTCGGCTCCTGCTCCCTATTTCGCGCACCCCGATTTCCCGGATGTCGCGCGCAAGCAGGTCGAGTACCAGCAGCGGATGGGCGCCTTCATGAAGAAGACGTCCACATACGGCTTGAACATCGTCGAGCCGAGCCGCTTCGCCAGCCTCTCCAGCCAGTTCGAGCAGTTGGAGATCGACTACGTACGCGGCAACAAGCAGATGTCCGACGTCCAGGCCGCGATCTCCACCTGGAAGTCCTCCGGCGGCGACAAGTTGCGTGACTGGTATAAGCAGCTTCTCGACAAGAACGGCAGCGCGAACTGATGTCCATCACGGCCGGCAGCCGGCCCGACGGGACGCGTTCCGCCGCGGTCACCGGGAAGAAGAGCGTGCCGCGGCAGGCGAGCAAGAGGAGTAAGGCAGGCAGGGCGAGTAAAGCGGGGAAGGTTCCGTTCCGGGTTCGGTTGCGGCGTGACCGTACGCTGATCCTGATGACGTTGCCGGTCATTCTGCTGCTTCTGCTGTTCAACTATGTTCCGCTGCTGGGGAATGTGGTGGCGTTCCAGGAATACGATCCGTACGTTTCCAGCAATGGTGTGACGGCGGTGTTCCATTCTCCGTGGGTGGGGGTGGAGCAGTTCACGCGGATGTTTGACGATCCGTTGTTCTGGAGTGCGGCGAAGAACACGCTGATGCTGTTCGTGTTGCAGTTGGTGCTGTTCTTCCCGGTGCCGATCGCGTTGGCGCTGGTGATCAACAGTGTGGTGCGGCCGCGGGTGCGGGCGGTGGCGCAGGCGGTGATGTATCTGCCGCACTTCTTCTCGTGGGTGCTGGTGGTCACCGTGTTCCAGCAGATCTTCGGGGGCGCGGGGATCATCG
This sequence comes from Streptomyces graminilatus, assembly GCF_001418565.1. Classification (GTDB taxonomy): domain Bacteria; phylum Actinomycetota; class Actinomycetes; order Streptomycetales; family Streptomycetaceae; genus Streptomyces; species Streptomyces graminilatus. The sequence continues at coordinate 7,130 of NZ_LIQQ01000501.1, forward strand.
CGCAGACCCTGGAGAAGCACGGCTGGAGCGGCTTCGACCTGATGACCAACGCGGACCTGTTCAAGTACCTGGTCACCGCGCAGGCGGTGTGGAAGGACGCGGGGTGGGGGATCATCGTGTTCCTCGCCGCGCTCGCCGCCGTGAGCACGGATCTGTACGAGGCGGCGGCGATGGACGGGGCCGGACGCTGGCGGCGGATGTGGCATGTGACGCTGCCCGCGCTGCGCCCGGTGATCGCCCTGCTGCTGGTGCTGCGGGTGGGGGACGCGCTCAGTGTGGGCTTCGAGCAGTTCCTGCTCCAGCGGGACGCGGTGGGGGTCGGGGTGAGTGAGGTCCTGGACACCTATGTGTGGAACATGGGCATCCAGAACGGTGACTTCAGCTATGCGGCGGCGGTGGGCCTGGCCAAGGGCCTGATCGGGGTGTGCCTGGTTCTGGGTGCGAACAAGTTCGCGCACCTGCTGGGCGAGCAGGGGGTGTACAAGAAATGAGCCTCAACACACAGCTCGTGCGCAGCCTGCGGGCACCGGCGCGCCCGGTGTGGGAGGAGCCGCCGAACCGGGCGGGACTCACCGCGAAGAGCGTGTTCCTGGTGTTGTGCTGTCTGGGGGTTCTGGGCCCGCTGTGGATCGTGATCGTCACGAGTCTGTCGCCGAAGCCGGTCATCGACCGGACCGGGGGGCTGGTGGTGATTCCGGAGGGCATCACGTTCGTCAACTACACCGAGCTGCTGGGTGGCGGGCAGGTGTCGAGGGCGATCATGGTGTCGGTGGGCGTGACCCTGTTCGGCACGCTGTTCTCGATGACGGTGTCGGTGCTGGCCGCGTACGGGTTGTCGCGGCCGGGGAGTCTGGGGCACCGGGTGTTCCTGCTGACGATGATGGCGACCATGTTCTTCGGCGCCGGTCTCATCCCCACCTACCTGCTGGTGCAGTCCCTCGGGCTGACGGACAGTTATCTGTCGCTGGTGCTGCCGAGCGCGGTGAGTGTGTTCAACATCCTCGTGCTGCGGGCGTTCTTCATGGGCATCTCGCCGGAGCTGACGGAGGCGGCGCGGATCGACGGGGCGGGTGATGTGCGGATCCTGCTGACGATCGTCATGCCGTTGTCGCGGGCGGTCCTGGCGGTGATCTCCCTGTTCTACGCGGTCGGGTACTGGAGTGCGTGGTTCAACGCGTCGATCTACCTCAGCGACCAGGACATGATGCCGCTGCAGAACGTCCTCATCCAGCTCGTCCAGAAGAACACCGCCGCCCCCACCGGGCTCCAGCAGGCCGTCCGTACGGGGCAGTTGTCGTCCCTGGGACTCCAGATGGCCGTCATGGTCCTCGCCCTGATCCCCGTCGCGGTCGCCTCCCCGTTCGTCCAGCGCCACTTCAAGAAGGGCATGCTCACCGGCGCCATCAAGGGCTGACGCCCGAAGGTCGCCGCACGGGGTGCCACTGGCGGTCCGGCGGCGACCGCCGTGCCGTTGTGGCTGGTCGCGCAGTTCCCGGCGTCCCTGAAGGGGCGCGTCTCCTCCCCCTTGGTCCAGAGCTAGGTAGGTCATGCGTACTGACGGCCCCGTCCACCACACCTGGGAACCATGCCCCGCCGTCCGCTGGGAGGACGGTTACCTGAGCGGCAACGGCCGCCATGGCGCCCTGGTGTTCGGTGACCCGGAGAACGACCGGGTCATCGTCACGCACCACACCCTCGTACGCCCGAACGGCTCCGAGCACGCCAGGCCACCCCGGCTGGCGGACCAACTGGCCGATCTCCAGGACCGGTTGCTGGCCGGGGACACCACGGCCGCCGAGCGCTTCACCGACGGGCGGGAGCTGCTGTGGGTGCAGCCCTTCCACCCGGCGTTCCAGGTGCGGCTGCGCGGCGGAACACCGGCCGCACAGGCGCGGGACTACCGGCGGTCCGTCGACTTCGCGACCGGGGTCACCGACGCCGAGTGCGAGGGCTGGCGCAGCCGCGTCTTCGTGTCCCGCGCGGACGACGTCGTCGTCCAGTACGTCACCGGTGGAACCGACAGTCCTGACGGCGGCGGTGGTCTCACCCTCGACATCGACCTCGATCACCGACTCCCGGGCGCCCCGGCCGATTTGGGCATCGGACACAGCGCGGTGCGCACCCCCGAGGGCGCCCTGCTCACCCTCCGCGCCCGCTACCCGGACAGTGACCGCGCGTACACCGGCGTGACCTTCGTGGTGCCCATGGGCGGGGAGACGACCCTGACCCCGCCCGGCGTCCGCGTCGAGGGCGCGGAATCCGTGCTGCTGCTGACCCGTGTCGTCCGGCACGTCGGCGAACTGGACACGGCGGACCATGTCCAGGCCCTGCGGGAGCTGGTGCCGGACGCGCGCGGCGGCCCGAGGCGGCGGAAACGGGCGTACGACCGTCTCCTCGACCGCCATATCCCCCTGCACCGCACCGCCTACCAACGCGTCACCCTCGACCTCGCCGCCGGGGAATCCGAACGCGCGCTTTCCGGCGCGGAGTTGCTCACCCGGGTGAAGAGCCCCGCCCTTCTGGAACGGCTCTTCGCGGCAGGCCGCTATCACCTGCTCTCCGCCGGCGGAATGCTCCCGCCCCGACTGGTCGGCCTGTGGACCGGCGACTGGGACACGGCATGGTCCGGGGCGTTCACCAACAACGCCAACCTCAACCTCCAGACGGCCTCGGCGGCGGCCGGTGCCCTCCCCGAAGTCACCGAGGCGCACGCCTCCCTGATCCACCGTCAGGTGGCCGACTGGCGGGAGAACGCCCGCGCGGTCTTCGGCGCCCGGGGCGTGGTCGCGCCCACGCACACCGACGGCGAGTCCGGGCTGGTCTACCACTTCAACCGGGAGTACCCGCAGCACCTGTGGACGGCCGGCGCCGACTGGCTGCTCAAGCCGCTCGTCGACCACGACGACATCGAGGGCACCCGCGACCCGCGTACGGCCGCCGTACTCGCCGAAGTCGCCCTGTTCTACGAGGACTTCCTCACCCGCACCGATGCCGACGGCCACCTCGTCGTCGTCCCCTCCTACTCGCCCGAGAACCGTCCCGCCAACGCGAGCTGGGGCTCGATCAACGCGGCCATGGACCTCTCGGCGGCCCGGCACGCCCTGCTCACCGCCGCCGCGTACCACCCGGACGACCCCGAACGGGCCGACCGCTGGCGGGCGTTGGCCGACCGGCTCCCACCGCACCGCGTCAACGCCGACGGCGCCCTCGCCGAATGGGCCTGGCCCGGCCTGGACGACACCTACGACCACCGTCACCTCAGCCATCTCTACGGTGTCTGGCCCCTCGACGAGATCAACCCGTACGACACCCCCGGCCTCGCCGCCGCCGCGTACCGCGCCCTCCAACTCCGGGGCGCCGAGAACGACTCGGCCCATGGACACCTGCACCACGCGCTGATCGCCGCCCGTCTCCGCGACGGCGAACGGGTCACCGACGCCCTCGGCCAGGTGCTCGACGGCGACTTCTTCCATGCCTCCCTGATGAGCGCCCACTACCCGCGACGCCACATCTACAACGCGGACGCGGCCCACGCCCTGCCCGCCGTGCTCATCGAGGCGCTCGTCCAGTCGACCCCCGACCGGCTGGTCCTCCTGCCCGCGCTGCCGGAGGCATGCCCCACGGGCCGGCTCCGGGGCGTACGGACACGGTTCGGCGCGGAGGTCGACCTCGACTGGGAACCGGGGCGGGGCCGGGCCGTCGTACGCCCCACCCGCAGCCACCGGATCGACCTCAGGACCCCCGCCGGCGCACGCACACTCGATCTGGTCGCCGGCGAGGACCACGTCCTCGACCTGGGGTCGCGGTAACCGCGCCGAGGCCACCGGTTCCCTCCCCGGGAGCCGGTGGCCCCGGCGTTACTCGGCGACGGGAAGGCTCGCCCCGTCCCGCAGGAACAGCGGGATACGGTCCAGGGGCGCGTCGACCGTCACGGCCGCACCGCCCTCGTACGTCTCACCGGTCCACGCGTCCGTCCACGCCGCCCCCGCCGGAAGGTAGGCCGTACGCTCCCGCGCGCCCGCCGCCAGTACCGGCGCGACCAGCAGATCGGGGCCGAAGAGATACGCGTCGTCGACCGACCAGGCCCCCGGATCGTCCGGGAACTCCAGCAACAGCGGGCGCATCACTGGCAGCCCCTCCTCGTGCGCCTCCCGCATGACCCGCAGCACGTACGGCTTCAGGCGCTCCCGGAGATGGACGTACCGCTCAAGGATCGCGCCGGCCTGCTCGCCGTACGACCACACCTCGTTGGGGCCGCCGGTCATGTCGGGCCCCAGCGGCATACCCGGGTCGCGGAAGCCGTGCAGGCGCATCAGCGGGGACAGCGCGCCGAACTGGAACCAGCGGACCATCACCTCCTGGTACGCCGGGTCGTCCGGGGCGCCGCCGTGGAAGCCGCCGATGTCGGTGTTCCACCAGGGGATGCCCGACAGGGCGGTGTTGAGTCCGGCCGCGATCTGGCGGCGCAGGGTCGGGAAGTCCGTGCCGATGTCGCCGGACCACAGGGCGGCGCCGTAACGCTGACTGCCCGCCCACGCCGAGCGGTTGAGGCTGATCACCTCGTCCTCGCCGGACGCGATCAGGCCCTCGTGGAACGTGCGGGCGTTCTCGGCCGGATACTGGTTGCCGACCTCCAGGCCGGGGCCCGCCCAGTACCGCAGGTTCTCCGGGAAGCCCGGCTTCAGCTCAGGCTCGCAGGCGTCCAGCCAGAAGGCCGTGATGCCGTACGGGGCAAGGTAGTTGTCGCGGACCCTCGACCACACGAAGTCGCGGGCCTCCGGGTTCGTGGCGTCGTAGAACGCGACCTGGACGGTGGACGCGACACCCTTGTCCGGCCAGTCCGCGTGCGCCATCGGACCGTACTGCGTGCCGATGAAGTAGCCGCGCTGCTCCATGAGTTGATGGTTCTCGGAGAGCGGCGACACCGAGGGCCACACGGAGACGACGAGTTTGACGCCCATCTCGTCCAACTCCCGCACCATGGCGGCCGGGTCGGGCCACTCGGCCGGGTCGAACTTCCAGTCGCCCAGATGCGTCCAGTGGAAGAAGTCGCACACGATGGCCCGCAGTGGCAGCCCGCGCCGCTTGTACTCCCTTGCCACGTCCAGGAGTTCGTCCTGTGTGCGGTAGCGCAGCTTGCACTGCCAGAAGCCAGCCGCCCACTCCGGCAGCATCGGCGTACGGCCCGTCACCGCGCTGTAGCGCCGCTGAGCTTCGGCCGGTCGCCCGGCCGTGATCCAGTAGTCGATCTGCCGGGCCGAATCCGCCACCCAGCGCGTCCCGTTGCCCGCCAGCTCCACCCGCCCGATCGCCGGGTTGTTCCACAGCAGCGTGTAGCCACGGCTGGAGGTGAGCACCGGCACGGACACCTCGGCGTTGCGCTGCACCAGGTCCAGCACGACACCCTTCTGGTCGAACAGGCCGTGCTGGTGCTGGCCGAGCCCGTACAGCTTCTCGCCCTCGTAGGCGGCGAACCGCTGCTCCAGCCGGTGGTGGCCGTTGCCGACGGCCGTGTAGAGACGCGAGCCCGGCCACCAGAAGTGCGCCCGCTCCTCGGCGAGCAGCTCGGCCGAATCGTCGGTGCGCAGATACCGGATCAGGCCCTCGGCGCTCACCTCGACGGTCAGCGCGCCGACGGTCAACCGCCCCTGCCCGTCCTCGATCTTGACGGTGTACGGCGTCGACTCCGGCTCGTCGAGCAGGGCACCCGGCAGCCCCTCCAGGACCGGCCCGCCGAGCCGGGTCCGGACCCGGACCGCGTCCGGGCCCCAGGGCTCGATCCGTACGGTCTCCTGCCGGCCGCTCCACTCCAGCGCGCCGCCCCGCTCACGGAACGAGCCGACGGTGGGGGAGGACTGCGCGAGGCTGACCGCGCCTGACGGCGGCCGGGATTCGGCGGGCTGGTTCACGTCCTGGTTCACGTGGCGGCTCCTGGAGGGAGGAGTGACGGAGGGATGGCTCCGGGAAACCCGACGCGGCCTCTGGAACGGGCCGGTACGGGCAGGACGAGGCGGACCAGTGTGCGGAACTCGGTGTGCGGAACTCGGTGAGCGGAGATCAGTGAGCAGAGATCAGTGAACGGAGATCAGGAAGTGGGCGGGGCCGGGGCCGGGGCGGGTCCGGTGCTCGCGCGTACAGTCAACTCGGGGGCGATCAGCGCGACTTCGTCGCTCCCGCGCCCTTCGAGCTTGGCGATCAGCAGTTCCACCGCGCGGCGCCCCATCTCCTGCGCGGGAATGGCGACGGACGTCAGCCGCACCGAGGCCTGGGTGGCGACCTGGTCGGGGCAGACGGCGATGACCGACACGTCCTCGGGGACCGCCCGGCCCTGCTGGCGCAGCAGCGCGAGCAGCGGTTCGACCGCCGACTCGTTCTGCACGACGAACCCCGTGGTGCCCGGCCGTTCGTCGAAGATCCGGGCCAGGGTTACCGTCATCGCGTCGAACCCGCCCTCGCACGGCCGGTGCAGCACCCGCACCCCCAACTCCCGTGACCGGCCGCGGAGTCCGTCGAGCGTGCGCTCGGCGAAACCGGTGTGCCGTTCATAGACCGCGGGTGCCTCGCCGATGACGGCGATGTCCCGGTGCCCGAGCCCCGCGAGATGCTCGGCACACAGTGCGCCCGTGGCCGCGAAGTCGAGGTCGACGCAGGTCAGGCCCTCGGTGGTGGCCGGCAGGCCGATGAGCACGGACGGCTGGTCGGTGCCGCGCAGCAACGGCAGCCGCTCGTCGTCGAGTTCGACGTCCATCAGGATCATCGCGTCGGCGAGCCCGCTGCCCGTCACCCGGCGCACGGCGTCGGGGCCCTCCTCGCCGGTGAGCAGCAGCACGTCGTACCCGTAGGTGCGGGCGCTGGTGGCCACCGCGATGGCGATTTCCATCATCACGGGCACGTACATGTCTGTGCGCAGCGGGACCATCAGGGCGATGATGTTGGAGCGATTGCTCGCCAGGGCCCGGGCGCCCGCGTTCGGGTGGTAGCCGAGCTGTTGGATGCTCTGTTCGACCCGCTGCCGGGTGCTCACGGAGATGGACCGCTTGCCGCTGAGGACATAGCTCACCGTGCTCGCCGAGACTCCGGCGTGCTGGGCGACCTCGGCGAGAGTGACCATCCAGCTCTCCAAATATTGTGTGAAGCGCTTCGACAGTGCGCACAGCGCGCGCAACGAATAACGGCGACGGATACGGCGCGTGAGGGTGGAACGACAGTAACCCCACCCGGGGTGAGTGTCCATACGCTGTCGAAGCGCTTCGACAGCGTTTTGCAGAGACTTTTCGGCCACCATGGCAATTTTCCCACCCGGTGCTGGCCGCTGTGTAGTGCTGGGCCGGGATTGGCCCATGGCCGCGCGAGGACTGGTGGGGACGCCCGGAATCGGGTACGAACGATCGAGTAGCACCGATCAGTGACGTACGGTCCACAAGATCCCGATTCGCGGCGAGGTGTGCCTCATGTCCGCAAGCCCAGTCAAGCCTTCAGCCAAGCCTCCGGCCAAGTCCTCGGCCAAACCCACCGTCACCGAGCGGGAGGCCCGCCAGGTCGCGGAGGCCGCCCGGGAACAGGGCTGGCGCAAGCCCAGCTTCGCCAAGGAACTGTTCCTCGGCCGCTTCCGGCTCGACCTCATCCACCCGCACCCGCTCCCGCCCGCCGAGGACTTCCGGCGCGGCGAGGAGTTCCTCGCCAGGCTGCGCGAATTCTGCGAGACGAAGATCGACGCGGCCCGTATCGAGCGCGAGGCCCGGATCCCCGACGAGGTCGTGAACGGGCTCAAGGAGCTCGGCGCCCTCGGCATGAAGATCGACACCAAGTACGGCGGGCTCGGCCTCACCCAGGTGTACTACAACAAGGCACTCGCCCTGGTCGGCTCCGCGAACCCGGCGCTCGGCGCGCTGCTCTCCGCCCATCAGTCGATCGGCGTACCGCAGCCGCTGAAACTCTTCGGCACCCAGGAGCAGAAGGACGCGTTCCTGCCGCGCTGCGCCCGCACCGACATCTCCGCGTTCCTGCTGACGGAACCGGACGTCGGTTCGGACCCGGCGAGGCTAGCCACCAGCGCGGTACCGGACGGCGACGACTACATCCTCGACGGGGTGAAACTCTGGACGACCAACGGAGTCGTCGCCGACCTCCTCGTCGTCATGGCCCGCGTACCGAAGTCCGAGGGGCACAAGGGCGGCATCACCGCGTTCGTCGTCGAGGCCGCTTCCGAGGGCGTCACCGTCGAACACCGCAACGCCTTCATGGGCCTGCGCGGTCTGGAGAACGGCGTCACCCGCTTCCACCGGGTGCGTGTCCCGGCCGCCAACCGGATCGGCCCTGAGGGCGCGGGCCTCAAGATCGCCCTGACGACCCTGAACACGGGCCGCCTGTCGCTGCCCGCGATGTGCGTGGGCGCCGGGAAGTGGTGCCTGAAGATCGCCCGGGAGTGGTCGGGCGTACGGGAGCAGTGGGGCAAGCCGGTCGCGCTGCACGAGGCGGTCGGCGCGAAGATCAGCTTCATCGCGGCGACCACCTTCGCCCTGGAGGCCGTCCTCGACCTCTCCTCCCAGATGGCCGACGAGGACCGCAACGACATCCGCATCGAGGCCGCCCTCGCCAAGCTCTACGGCTCCGAGATGGCCTGGCTGATGGCCGACGAACTGGTCCAGATCCGCGGCGGACGCGGCTTCGAGACCGCCGAGTCGCTGGCCGCCCGCGGGGAACGGGCGGTCCCCGCCGAACAGATGCTGCGCGACCTGCGGATCAACCGGATCTTCGAGGGCTCGACGGAGATCATGCACCTGCTGATCGCCCGCGAGGCCGTCGACGCCCACCTGACGGTCGCGGGCGACCTCATCGACCCCGACAAGTCCCTCCCGGACAAGGCGAGGGCGGGCGCCAACGCCGGTGTCTTCTACGCCAAGTGGCTGCCGAAACTCGTCACGGGCGCCGGTCAACTCCCGCGCTCGTACGCCGAGTTCAAGTGCCAGGGTGTCGACCTCGCACCGCATCTGCGGTACGTGGAACGCGGCGCCCGCAAACTGGCCCGCTCCACCTTCTACGCCATGTCCCGCTGGCAGGGCCGGATGGAGACCAAGCAGGGCTTCCTCGGCCGGATCGTGGACATCGGCGCCGAACTGTTCGCGATGAGCGCGGCCTGCGTACGCGCCGAACTCCTGCGCTCCCAGGGCCACAACGGCCGCGAGGCCTACCAACTGGCCGACGCCTTCTGCCGCCAGGCCCGCGTCCGCGTCGAGGAACTCTTCGGCCGCCTGTGGACCAACACCGACGGCGTCGACCGCGAGGTGGCCAAGGGCGTCCTCGCGGGCACGTACACCTGGCTGGAAGAAGGCGTCGTAGACCTCTCGGGAGAGGGCCCCTGGATCGCGGACGCCACCCCCGGCCCGACACAGGAGGAGAACGTCCACCGCCCGATCCGCTGAAACCGCGCCCTTGGACGCGCCCCCGAAGGGGCGCCGTCCAGGGGCGCGAGGAACTGCGCGACCAGCCACAACGGACCGGCAGATGAGGACCGGCCCTTACAGCGGAGCTAACACCACTTGTCACTCGGATCGCTGGTCGTCCACTTGCAGTCGTCGACCTTCGACCCATTGGCCTTCGTCAGGATCGCCGTGTCGCTGGTGTTGTTCCAGACATACGCGCGCCGGTTCTGGAACTTGGTCCCCGCACTGTCCGTCCCCTGGCCGGTGCGGATCTTCATGGTCTTGCCCGCGCCGATCTTCACGTTGGCGAAGGGGTACTTGTGATTGGCGACGTCCTTCAGGATCCAGCCTCTGAGCGAGATGGCCGCCGAACTGGTGTTCTTGATCTCCACCCACTCCCCGTTGAGCGAAGCGTTGGAACGGTTGTCCGTACCCGGACTGTCGAACCAGACGTGACGGATGACCACCCCGCCGGCCGCCTCGGCCGGAGTGCTGAGAACCGCGCCGGTCAGGGCAACGGCGCCCGCGAGTGCGGGCAGGGCAGCGCGTCGAATACGCATAGAGATCCCCCCAAGGATTTCGTCCATGAATGACCGGTCGTCCACCAGTCACAAAGAAGAGTTATCACACGATCTTTATGCAGGATTCACTTATGGACACTCGGCCTGAGGGATGCCCTGTCCCCACTGTCGGTGGCAGCGGCCACAATGGAGGAATGACCGACAGTCCAGCCCCACTCGCCGACCCGCACCTCGTCTTCGACCCCGCCGCCGCAGACGGCGCCAGGGACGTGGTGATCCTCGGTTCCACCGGCTCGATCGGCACCCAGGCCATCGATCTCGTGCTGCGCAACCCGGACCGCTTCCGGGTCACCGGGCTCTCCGCCGCGGGCGGTCGGGTCGAACTCCTCGCCGAGCAGGCGCACCGGCTGCGCGTGCGCACCGTCGCGGTGGCCCGCGAGGACGCCGTACCGGCCCTGCGCGAGGCACTGACCACGCGGTACGGAGCGGGGGAGCCGCTCCCCGAGATCCTCGCCGGACCGGACGCGGCCACCCACCTGGCCGCCACCGACTGCCACACCGTGCTCAACGGCATCACCGGATCGATCGGCCTCGCCCCCACCCTCGCCGCCCTGGCGGCGGGCCGCACGCTCGCGCTCGCCAACAAGGAATCACTCATCGTCGGCGGCCCGCTGGTCAGGGCGCTCGCCAAGCCGGGCCAGATCATCCCGGTCGACTCCGAGCACGCGGCCCTGTTCCAGGCCCTGGCGGCCGGCACCCGGTCCGATGTGCGCAAGCTCGTGGTCACCGCGTCCGGCGGCCCCTTCCGCGGCCGTACGAAGGCTCAGCTCGCCGAGGTGACGGTCGAGGACGCCCTCGCGCACCCCACCTGGGCGATGGGCCCGGTGATCACGATCAACTCGGCGACACTCGTCAACAAGGGCCTGGAGGTGATCGAGGCACACCTCCTCTACGACATTCCCTTCGACCGCATTGAGGTGGTCGTGCACCCGCAGTCGTATGTCCACTCGATGGTTGAGTTCACGGACGGATCGACACTGGCCCAGGCCACGCCTCCCGACATGCGTGGCCCCATCGCGATCGGCCTCGGCTGGCCGGAGCGCGTCCCGGACGCGGCACCCGCGTTCGACTGGAGCAAGGCGTCGACGTGGGAGTTCTTCCCGCTCGACACCGAGGCGTTCCCGGCGGTCGGCCTCGCCCGGCATGTGGGGCAGCTCGGGGGCACCGCCCCCGCGGTGTTCAACGCGGCGAACGAGGAGTGCGTGGCGGCGTTCCTGAGCGGCGGGCTACCGTTCAACGGAATCCTGGAGACCGTGACCCGGGTGGTCGGGGAGCACGGCACACCTCGTACGGGAACTTCCCTGACCGTCGCGGACGTCCTTGAAGCTGAGTCCTGGGCACGGACGAGGGCCCGGGAACTGACAGACCAGACGAAGACACAGCAAGCGGCGGAGGCCCGTGCATGACGACAGTGATGATGATCCTGGGCGTACTCGTCTTCGTGGTCGGCCTGCTGGTGTCGATCGCCTGGCACGAGCTGGGACATCTCTCCACCGCGAAGCTCTTCGGCATCCGTGTACCGCAGTACATGGTCGGCTTCGGCCCGACGATCTGGTCGCGCAAGAAGGGTGACACCGAGTACGGCATCAAGGCGATCCCGTTCGGCGGCTACATCCGCATGATCGGGATGTTCCCGCCCGGCGCGGACGGCCGCATAGAGGCACGCTCGACCTCGCCCTGGCGCGGGATGATCGAGGACGCGCGCGCCCAGTCCTTCGAGGAGATGCTGCCGGGCGACGAGAAGCGCCTGTTCTACACGCGCAAGCCGTGGAAACGCGTCATCGTGATGTTCGCGGGACCCTTCATGAACCTGATCCTCGCGGTGGCGCTGTTCCTGACCGTCCTCATGGGCTTCGGCGTGTCCCAGCAGACCACCAGCGTCAGCTCGGTCTCCCAGTGCGTCATCGCCCAGAGCGAGGGCCGCGACGCCTGCCGCAAGACCGACGCGGCCTCCCCGGCCGCCGCGGCCGGCCTCAAGGCGGGCGACAAGATCCTGTCCTTCGACGGCGTCCAGGTCGACACCTGGAACAAGCTTTCGGACGAGATCCGCGCCAACCCCGGCAAGGACGTGGCGATCGTCGTCGACCGCAAGGGCACGCAGGTCACCCTCCACGCGAAGATCGCCGAGAACCAGGTCGCGAAGAAGGACTCCAGCGGCCAGATCGTCAAGGGCCAGTACGTCAAGGCCGGCTTCCTCGGCTTCAGCGCGGCCACCGGCATCGTCCGCCAGGACTTCGGCGACTCGATGACCTGGATGGGCGACCGGATGGGCGAGGCCGTCGACTCCATCGCGAGCCTGCCCGGCAAGATCCCCGCCCTGTGGAACGCGGCCTTCGACGGCGGCGAACGCGCGGCGGACTCCCCGATGGGTGTGGTCGGCGCGGCCCGCGTGGGCGGCGAGATCTTCACCCTCGACATCCCGCCCTCCCAGCAACTGGCGATGGCGTTGATGCTGGTGGCGGGCTTCAACCTGTCCCTGTTCCTCTTCAACATGCTCCCGCTGCTGCCGCTCGACGGCGGCCATGTCGCGGGCGCCCTGTGGGAGTCGCTGCGACGGCACACGGCGAAGGTGCTCAAGCGCCCGGACCCGGGTCCGTTCGACGTGGCGAAGCTGATGCCGGTCGCCTATGTGGTGGCGGGACTCTTCATCTGCTTCACGCTGCTGGTCCTGGTGGCGGACGTGGTCAACCCGGTGCGCATCTCGTAGCCGCCAGGGTTTTCCGCGCGGTTCACGTCGGCCGGGCACAGTGAGTGGACCTCACTGTGCCCGGCCGTTCCCCAATGAGTCGGTTTACGTGCGACGGGGGTACCCCCGCCGAGTGCATTCGAGGTGGGGAAGTGCTCGGGCCTGGGCGGGTGCCGTAATCTCGAAGGCCGGAGCCCGCTGTTCCCGGGACCGGACCTTGAACCACAACTTGGGGTTGCACAGCAGATGACTGCGATTTCTCTCGGCATGCCGTCCGTCCCGACCAAGCTCGCCGAACGGCGCAAGAGCCGGCAGATCCAGGTCGGTTCGGTGGCCGTGGGTGGAGACGCGCCGGTGTCGGTGCAGTCGATGACCACGACGCGTACGTCGGACATCGGCGCCACGCTTCAGCAGATCGCCGAGCTGACGGCGTCCGGCTGCCAGATCGTGCGGGTCGCGTGTCCCACGCAGGACGACGCGGACGCCCTGGCGACGATCGCGCGGAAGTCGCAGATCCCGGTGATCGCGGACATCCACTTCCAGCCGAAGTACGTGTTCGCCGCGATCGAGGCCGGCTGCGCGGCGGTACGCGTGAACCCGGGCAACATCAAGCAGTTCGACGACCAGGTCAAGGAGATCGCGCGCGCCGCGAAGGACCACGGCACGCCGATCCGCATCGGCGTCAACGCCGGTTCGCTCGACCAGCGGCTCCTGAAGAAGTACGGCAGGGCCACTCCCGAGGCGCTGGTCGAGTCGGCGCTGTGGGAGGCGTCGCTCTTCGAGGAGCACGACTTCCGGGACATCAAGATCTCGGTGAAGCACAACGACCCGGTGATCATGGTCAATGCCTACCGCCAGCTCGCGGCGGCCTGCGACTACCCGCTCCACCTGGGCGTGACCGAGGCGGGCCCGGCGTTCCAGGGCACGATCAAGTCGGCGGTCGCCTTCGGCGCGCTGCTCAGTGAGGGCATCGGAGACACGATTCGCGTCTCGTTGTCGGCGCCGCCGGTCGAGGAGATCAAGGTCGGCAACCAGATCCTGGAGTCGCTGAACCTGCGTCAGCGTGGCCTGGAGATCGTGTCGTGCCCGTCGTGCGGGCGGGCCCAGGTGGACGTGTACAAGCTGGCCGAGGAGGTCACGGCGGGCCTGGAGGGTATGGAGGTCCCGCTGCGGGTCGCGGTCATGGGCTGCGTGGTGAACGGCCCCGGCGAGGCCAGGGAGGCGGACCTCGGGGTCGCCTCCGGCAACGGCAAGGGGCAGATCTTCGTCAAGGGCGAGGTCATCAAGACGGTGCCCGAGTCGAAGATCGTCGAGACGCTGATCGAGGAGGCGATGAAGATCGCCGAACAGATGGAGGCAGACGGAATCGCCTCCGGCGAGCCGTCGGTGTCGGTGGCGGGCTGATTTCCTCGCCCCCGCCGCCCCTACCCTTCCCG
>NZ_LIQQ01000502.1 GCF_001418565.1 Streptomyces graminilatus
TGCGGAACGACTGCCCACAGCCGGGCGGGCGCCAGCCGAAAAGTGACCCTACTTTTCCGTTACCCCTGCCGAGTCGAACGTCGCCACCTCGTGCATCGCCCTCGCCGTGCTCTGGACCATCGGGAGGGCCAGTAGGGCGCCCGTGCCCTCGCCGAGGCGGAGGTCCAGGTCGATCAGGGGGCGCAGGCCCAGCTTGTTCAGGGCCGCCACGTGGCCCGGTTCCGCGCTGCGGTGGCCCGCGATGCACGCGGCCAGGACCTCGGGGGCGATCGCACGGGCCACCAGGGCGGCGGCGCCGGCGCTGACGCCGTCAAGGATCACCGGCGTACGCAGCGAGGCGCCGCCCAGGAGCAGGCCGACCATGGCCGCGTGTTCGAAGCCGCCGATCGCCGCGAGGACGCCGATCGGGTCGGCCGGGTCCGGCTGGTGGAAGTCGATGGCCCGGCGGACCACCTCGGTCTTGCGGGCGAGAGTCTCGTCGTTGATGCCGGTGCCCCGGCCCGTGACCTCGGCCGGGTCCGTGTCCGTGAAGACCGCGATCAGGGCCGCCGACGCCGTGGTGTTCGCGATGCCCATCTCGCCCGTCAGCAGCGCCTTGTTGCCGGCCGCCACCAGGTCGCGGGCCGTCTCGATGCCGACCTCGATCGCCGCCGTGGCCTCCTCGCGGGTCATCGCGGGGCCGGTCGTCATGTCGGACGTGCCCGCGCGGATCTTGCGGGGCAGCAGACCGGGGGTGGCGGGCAGGTCCGAGGCGACGCCCACGTCCACGACGCAGACCTCGGCGCCGACCTGGTTCGCGAAGGCGTTGCAGACCGCGCCGCCGCCGAGGAAGTTGGCGACCATCTGGGCCGTCACCTCCTGCGGCCACGGGGTGACGCCCTGGGCGTGCACGCCGTGGTCGCCCGCGAAGATCGCGACCGCCGCGGGCTCCGGGATCGGGGGCGGGCACATGCGGGACAGGCCCGACAGTTGCGCGGAGATGATCTCCAGCATGCCGAGCGCGCCCGCCGGTTTCGTCATCCGCTTCTGGCGCTCCCACGCCTCGCCGAGCGCCTTGGCGTCCAGCGGGCGGATGTTGGCGACCGTCTCGGCGAGCAGGTCGTGCGGCTCCTCGCCGGGCAGCGCCCGACGGCCGTACGTCTCCTCGTGGACGACCCAGGACAGCGGGCGGCGCTTGGACCAGCCCGCCTGGAGCAGCTCGGGCTCCTCCGGGAACTCGTCGACGTAGCCGACGCAGAGGTAGGCCACGACCTCCAGGTGCTCCGGGAGGCCCAGCGCCCTGACCATCTCGCGCTCGTCGAAGAAGCTGACCCAGCCGACGCCGAGGCCTTCGGCGCGGGCCGCGAGCCACAGGTTCTCGACCGCGAGCGCGGAGGAGTAGGGGGCCATCTGCGGCTGTGTGTGCCGGCCGAGGGTGTGCCGGCCGCCCCGGGTCGGGTCGGCGGTCACGACGATGTTCACGGGTGTGTCGAGGATGGCCTCGATCTTCAGTTCCTTGAACTGCTTCGCCCGGCCCTTGGGCAGCGACCTGGCGTACGCCTCCCGCTGCCGCGCGGCCAGTTCGTGCATCGCGCCGCGCGTCTCCGCGGAGCGGATCACCACGAAGTCCCAGGGCTGCGAGTGGCCGACGGACGGCGC
This sequence comes from Streptomyces graminilatus, assembly GCF_001418565.1. GTDB lineage: Bacteria > Actinomycetota > Actinomycetes > Streptomycetales > Streptomycetaceae > Streptomyces > Streptomyces graminilatus. The sequence continues at coordinate 1,639 of NZ_LIQQ01000502.1, forward strand.
GGTGTGGGCCGCCTCCAGCACGCGCAGCAGTACGTCGTGCGGGATCGGGTCGCTGCGGAAGCCGTTGCGGATGTCCCGGCGCTCGCGCATCACCTTGAGCACGGCCTCGCGCTCGGCGTCGTCGTAGCCGGGAGCGGCGGGGCCGGTGGACTGCCGTACAGCCTCAGTCGGGGCGGTGTTCTCCTCGTTCTCCCCGTGCGCCTCGTTGTTCTCTTCGGACTCGTGCTGGTCGGCGGCCCTGGTGTCGAGGTCGTCCGCCTGCTGCGCCACCTGTACGGCGTCGGGGGCGGGTTCCGGCTGCTCGGCCGGGGCCGCGGCCATCGGTTCGGGGGCCGGGGCCTCGGCCTCCGCCGTCTCCGGCCCAGGTTCCGGGTGCGGGTGCGGAGTTCGGAGGGTGGTCTCCGGCGCCTGCGCGGGGTCCTCCTGCGGGAGGAGGACGAGGCCGTGCGGGGGCGTCGGGGCCAGGTGCGGGGCGGTGGGCACGATGCCGTCCACCGGGACGAACTCGCCCACCGGCTCGGTGAGCGGGGTGGCTTCCTCGGCGGGCGCCTCGTACTGCTCCGCGTGCTGCCCGGCGAACTCCTCCGCGTGCTGCCCGGCGAACTCCTCGAACTGCTCTGCGGAGGCAGTGGGTTCCGGGGCGGCCGGTGCGGGTGCGGCGACGGCTTCGGGGGCGGCGTCTGCTGTCGGCGCCTCCGCGAGGACAGGTTCCGTGACGGGAGCGGGTGCCCCTGTCGGCACCGCCTCGTACAGGGGTTCCGCGAGCGTGGCGGCCTCGGTCACCTCGGCGACGGTGTCCACCACGTGGGACGCCGGGTCCGCGACGTGGGCAACCGGAGGCTGGGGCTCCTCCTCGGCGGGCGGAGCCAGGAACTCCTCCACGGTTGCTGCCGGGGCCTCGGCATGGGCGCCGGGGTCCATCGCCTGCGGCTCGGCCTCGGGGGCTGCCTGCGGGGCGATGTGCGCGGCGGTCTCCTCGTAGGCCTCGGGGACCTCGGGGACCTCGGGGGTCTCGGGGGTCTCGGGGACCTCCGGGGCGAAGTAAGCCTCCGGCGCCGTCGGAACGTCCGCGACCAGGTGCGCGTCCGGTACGACCGGCTCTTCCTGTGCGACCGGCGCGGCCGGTACGGGTTCTGCCTCGGCCGCTACGGGTTCGGCCTCCGGTACGGCGGTTTCCGTCTCCGGTACGGCGATCAGGGCGTCCTCGGGCCGCGGCACGGTGCCCTCGGTCTCGTGCGGCGCGGGGGCCGCCTCGGGGGTCCGAGGGGTCTCCGGGGT
>NZ_LIQQ01000503.1 GCF_001418565.1 Streptomyces graminilatus
TGCGTGTCGTGTGGTGGCGGCGCGTGGCCGGCTGATGGACGCGCTCGCCGGTGGCGGTGTGATGGTGGCGGTGGAGGCTTCCGAGGAGGAGGTGTCCCCGTACCTGACCGAGGGTGTGTCGGTCGCTGCGGTGAATGCTCCGGGTTCGGTGGTGGTCTCGGGTGAGGCCGGAGCCGTGCAGGGGGTGGTGGAGCGGTTCGCTGGGCTGGGTCGGCGGACGCGTTCGCTGGCGGTGAGTCATGCGTTTCATTCGGTGTTGATGGAGCCGATGCTGGAGGAGTTCCGGCGGGTTGTGGAGGGGGTGTCGTTCGGGCCGGCGCGGTTGTCGGTGGTGTCGACGTTGTCGGGTGGTGTGGCGGGTGCGGAGTTCAGCACGCCGGAGTACTGGGTGCGTCAGGTCCGCGAAGCGGTCCGGTTCGCGGATGCGGTGGAGTGGCTGGCCGGGGAGGGTGTGTCCACGTTCCTTGAGGTGGGGCCGGATGCCGCGCTGAGTCCGATGGCCGTGCGGTGCCTGGACGATCAGGCGTGTGTGGTGCCGTTCCAGCGGCGTGAGCAGGACGAGACGGTGACCGCGCTGCGTGCGCTGGCCGAACTCTTCGTCCACGGCACCCCGGTGGACTGGACGAAGACACTCCCAGGTGCCCCCTCCCGCCAAGTCCCCCTGCCCACCTACGCCTTCCAGCACGAGCGTTACTGGCCCGCTGCGGTGACGGGTATGGGCGGGGGCGCCGACTTCGGGCTGGATGCCGCTTTCTGGGATGTTGTCGAGCGGGAGGATCCGGAGGAGCTGTCGCGGGTGCTCGCGGTGGCGGGTGATGCCTCGTTGGGTGAGGTGGTGCCTGCGTTGGCGTCGTGGCGTCGGGGTCGGCGTGAGCGGTTTGAGGTGGATGGCTGGCGTTATCGCGCGGTGTGGCGTCCGGCGCCGGTCGGGCCGAGCGCGGAGCAGCGGCTGTCGGGCCGGTGGCTGGCCGTGATTCCGGCGGGTACGGCTGAACAGGCCGATATCCGTGAGGTGTTGGCGGCCCTGAGCGCGGCGGGTGCGGAGGTCGTGCCGGTCGAGGTGGGTGCCGACGCTGACCGGAACAT
>NZ_LIQQ01000504.1 GCF_001418565.1 Streptomyces graminilatus
CGGTGAGTCATGCGTTTCATTCGGTGTTGATGGAGCCGATGCTGGAGGAGTTCCGGCGGGTTGTGGAGGGGGTGTCGTTCGGGCCGGCGCGGCTTGCGGTGGTGTCGACGTTGTCGGGTGGTGTGGCGGGTGCGGAGTTCGATACGCCGGAGTACTGGGTGCGTCAGGTCCGGGAAGCGGTCCGGTTCGCGGATGCGGTGGACTGGCTGGCCGGGGAGGGTGTGTCCACGTTCTTGGAGGTGGGGCCGGATGCAGCGCTGAGTCCGATGGCCGTGCGGTGCCTGGACGATCAGGCGTGTGTGGTGCCGTTCCAGCGGCGTGAGCAGGACGAGACGGTGACCGCGCTGCGTGCGCTGGCCGAACTCTTCGTCCACGGCACCCCGGTGGACTGGACGAAGACCCTGCCGGGTGCCCCGTCCCGCCAAGTCCCCCTGCCCACCTACGCCTTCCAGCACGAGCGTTACTGGCTGCCGGGTCCGGCTCTGCGCGGCTCTGCGGACGGCGCGCTGGATGCCGGCTTCTGGGATGTGGTTGAGCGGGGGGATGCGGAGGAGCTGTCGCGGGTGCTCGCGGTGGCGGGTGATGCCTCGTTGGGTGAGGTGGTGCCTGCGTTGGCGTCGTGGCGTCGGGGGCGGCGTGAGCGGTTTGAGGTGGATGGCTGGCGTTATCGGGCGGTGTGGCGTCCGGCGCGGGTCGGTGCGGGTGCGGGTGTGGGGTTGTCGGGGCGTTGGCTGGTCGTGATCCCGTCCGGTGGGGCTGAACAGGCGGACGTACGTGCGGTGTTGGCGGCCCTGGACGCGGCGGGTGCGGAGGTTGTGCCGGTCGAGGTGGCTGCGGGTGGGCTCGACCGAGCCGAACTGACTGTCCAGCTAAGTGAGTTGACTGACCATCCGGCGAGTGTGGTCTCCCTGTTGGCGGTGAGGGATGAGGAAGAGGTGGCGGCTACTGCGGTGGCGGCGGCCGATGCTCTCGTCCTTGTGCAGGCTCTGGGTGATGCCGGGATTGATGCTCCGTTGTGGTGTGTGACGCGGGGTGCGGTGTCGGTGGGGGACTCGGACGGGGTGGTCTCGGCCGGGCAGGCTGGTGTGTGGGGTCTGGGCCGGGTTGTGGCTCTGGAGCATCCCGGGCGCTGGGGAGGCCTCATCGATCTCCCGGCGCCGGGAGAGATCGCGGCGGCGGAGACGTCGGCAGCGGTGAGTTCCGGGGCGATTGACGTACCGGCCGTATATGGCCAGACAGCTGAACGGCTTGTCGCGGTCCTTGCCGGTGCGTTCTCTGGTGAGGATCAGGTGGCGGTGCGTGCGGCTGGTGTGTTTGTGCGTCGTGTGGTTCCTGCTCCGGTGAGGTCGTCGTCGGCTGGTGTGGGAGAGCTGTCGCAGCTGGTGGGTGGCACGGTGCTGGTGACTGGTGGCACGGGTGGTCTGGGTGCTGAGGTGGCGCGTTGGCTTGCGGGTGAGGGTGTGGGGCGTCTGCTGCTGGTGAGCCGGCGGGGTGTGGAGGCTCCGGGGGTGGCTGGGCTTGTCGCGGAGCTGGCGGAGCTGGGTTGTGCGGCGAGTGTGGTGGCGTGTGATGTGTCGGATCGTGCGGCGCTGGCTGAGGTGTTGGCGGGGGTTCCCGCCGAGTTCCCGTTGTGTGGTGTG
>NZ_LIQQ01000505.1 GCF_001418565.1 Streptomyces graminilatus
CTCCGAAGGCGCCCGCCGGGCGCGCCACCATCGGTGCATGAGCGGTGCGTCGGCGGGTCGGGCAGACGTGGGCGGGCGGGACCGGGACGAGGAGGGGAGGGCGCGCAACGCGCGGCCGCGGGACGGTCTCGGACGCCCGCTGCCGTACGGCGAACACGGGGTGGAGCGGCAGCCCGAAGGGGTCGTACGCCGTCCCGAGGAGAGTGTCGCCGAGGCGCAGGAGTTGCTGGACGCGGGGAAGCCGTTCCACGCGCACGAGGTCTTCGAGGACGCCTGGAAGTCGGGGCCTGAGGCGGAGCGCGGCCTGTGGCGCGGGCTCGCCCAGCTCGCCGTGGGGCTCACGCACTCCGCGCGCGGCAACGTCACCGGCGGCGTGCGGCTGCTGCGGCGCGGGGCCGGCGCGGTCGAGGAGTGGGCCTCCTCGGGTGCGCGGCCACGGCCGTACGGGATGGACCTCGCCGGGGTCGTCGCCTGGGCGCGGGAGCTGGCGGCGGAGGTGGAGCGGGACGCCTCGGCCGTCGACGCGAAGGCTCGGGCGCCACGGTTGTCGGGCCGTACCGGCGGCGGCTGACCGGCCCGACGGTGGCGTTGTCAGTGGTGTGGGGCAGACTCGGGGCGTGCGAAAGATTCATGTCATCGGTATCGGCGCGGGCGACCCCGACCAGCTCACCCTGCAAGCGGTCAGGGCGCTGCGGGACACCGACGTGTTCTTCGTCCTCGACAAGGGCGAGGCCAAGTCCGACCTCGTGGGGCTGCGCCGGCACCTGCTGGACACGCATGTGCCGGAAGGGACGTACCGCGTGGTCGAGGCACGCGATCCGGACCGGGACCGGACGGCCGGGGGCGCCGCGTACTCCCCCGCCGTCGGGGACTGGCGCCGGGCCCGGGCCGGGATCTACGAACGGCTGATCGCCGACGAGCTCGGCGCGGACGAGCGCGGGGCGTTCCTGGTGTGGGGCGACCCGTCGTTGTACGACAGCACGCTGGGGATCCTGGAGGAGATCCTCGGGCGGGGCGCGGTGGAGTTCGAGTACGACGTGGTGCCCGGCATCAGCAGTGTCTCCGCGCTCGTCGCCCGGCACCGCACGGGGCTGAACCGGGTCGCGAGTCCCGTCCAGATCACCACCGGGCGGCGGCTCGCCGAGGGATTTCCGGCGGGGGTCGACGACGTGGTGGTGATGCTGGACGCCCATCAGGCCTTCCGGGAGTACGCGGACGACGACATCGACATCTACTGGGGCGCCTACATAGGCACCCCGGACGAGATCCTCGTCTCCGGGCCTATCGCCGAGGCCGCACCCCGTATCGAGCGGCTGCGGGCCGAGGCACGTGAGCGCAAGGGCTGGATCATGGACACGTATCTGCTGCGACGGCACCCCGGGGGCGACGGACCCGGGCGGCCGTAGGCGCTGCCAGGTGTGCCAGGTGCCGTCCGCACGGCCGCTGATCAGCGCAACAGCAACTGCGCCCCGCCCACCACGGTGGCCGCGATCACCAACTGCTCGAACAGTCGCTGGTTGATCCGGTTCACGGCCCAGGTGCCGAGAAACGCGCCGGGGACGACGAACACCGCGAGCGCCGCGTCCAGCAGGAGCGAGTGGCCGTCGATCAGGCCGAGGCCGGCGCTGAAGGGGAGCTTCGAGACGTTGACGATCAGGAAGAAGAACGCCGACGTGCCCAGAAAGCCGAGCTTCCGGAAACCGGCCGACAGGAGATACATCGACATGACCGGGCCGCCCGCGTTGGCGACCATCGTCGTGAAGCCGCCCAGGACACCGTACGAGCGGGCCTTGAGCCGGCCGGCGGGTGTACTCACCGCGTCCGGCTCGTCGGACTCCGGCTCCGCCTCCGCCTGTCGTCGGCGCCACACCGTCACCCCGGCCATGAACAGCAGGATCGCCCCGATCGAGGTCCGTACGACCTCGTCGTCCGCCCACACCAGGAAGACCGTGCCGACGACCACACCCACCGCGACCGCCGGGAACAGCCGCCACAGGGTCGGCCAGTGGGCGTGTCTGCGGTAGGTCAGGACGGCGAGCACGTCCCCCGCGATCAGGATCGGCAGCAGCACACCGGTGGATTCGCGGGCGGGCAGGACGGCCGCGAAGATCGCCAGACTGACCGTGTTCGCCCCGCTGACGGCCGTCTTGGAGAAGCCGACGAGCACCGCGGCGGCGGCGAGCACGGCGAACTCCCAGTGGGATATGTGCCAGAGCGTCATCGTGTTCATGGTGTTCAAGCTGATCATGGTGTTCATGCGGAGACCGATGCTATGCCCACCCAACTGGCGCGATAAGGACCGTCTCGCCAGTTGACCCTGCCCCACTCGTACGCGTCACCGTGGACCGGCCGCCCTGTCCCTGGGAAGATCCACGCACACCACCCACACGTTCAACGACGCACCCGGAGAAGCCATGGCCGAGTCCCGCGAGTACGTCCTCACCGGCACCAGGGGCGCGATCGCCGTCCGCGAGTGGCCCCGCCCCGCCCGTGGCGACACCGAACGCCCGGTCGATCAGCCCCGCTATCTCGCCCTTCTCTCGCACGGGTACGGAGAACACACCGGCCGCTACGAGGAGCTCGCCGACGTCCTCGTGACCCACGGCGCGACCGTCCTCGGCCCCGACCACCAGGGACACGGCCGGTCGGCGGGCGAACGGGCGCTGATCGTGGACTTCGAGGACGTCGTCACCGACCTGCACACCGTCGCCGCCCAAGCCCGGGCCGCCCACCCGGACGTGCCGGTCGTCCTGGTCGGCCACTCCACCGGCGGTCTGATCGCGGCCCGCTTCGCCCAGCGGTACGGCTCCGAACTCGCCGCGCTGGTCCTGTCCGCGCCCGTGCTCGGCAGCTGGGGTCTCCCGAGGCGGCTGCTCGAACTCGACGAGATCCCCGACCAGCCCATCAACCCGGCGGCGCTGTCCCGCGATCCCGCGGTCGGGGCGGCGTACGCGGCGGACCCGCTGGTCTGGCACGGCCCGATGAAACGGCCGACGCTGGAGGCGTTCGTACGGACGATGGAGGCCGTGACGAAGAGCGGTGACGTCGGATCGCTGCCGCTGCTGTGGCTCCACGGCGACGACGACCGGCTCGTCCCGCTCGCCGGCAGCCGCGACGGTGTCGAGGAGCTGCGCGGCACCGACTGGACCGAGCGGATCTTCCCCGGCGCCCGTCACGACGTCTTCCTGGAGACGGACAGGGCGGCTGCCTTCGCCGAGCTGACCTCGTTCGTGGACCGGGTACTCGTGCGCCGAACCGCCTGATCACCCGCCCCACAGGCCGGTTCCCCTC
>NZ_LIQQ01000506.1 GCF_001418565.1 Streptomyces graminilatus
GGCTCTGACCTGCCCGGTAGCGGAGGTAGCGGAAGTAGCGCACTTTCCGCAGGGGGAGGGCAGTAGCGTTGCCACGCGTCGTGAAGATCGGACGCGTAGTAGCCCTTCATGACGCTTCCGCCGGCCTTGATGTTGCGGGCCGCGATCGGCGCGTTGTCCGCGGTCATGTACTCACGCAGCATCCGCGAGAGGCCGCGGGCATCGAGCGGCTTGCCGCTCATGTCCGCCCACGGCGCCTCTTCGAGGCTGTGCAACCTGTCGAGGATGGCGACGGTGGGCAGACGGTCGATGCCGTTGAACACGTAGTCGCGCAGGTCGATCAACAGGCGAATGCCGACGCTGCCCTTGTCGCTGGTCTTGGCCGCGTTCACCAGCTCGATGCAGGCGGCGCGGGCCCGCTCCGGCCACGTGCCGCCCGCCGCATCGGCCACGGCGAGCAGGGGCTCCCATACGTCCGCGGGCCGGTCGCTGATGCCCTCCGGAAGCTCCGGGAACACTCCGTCGACCAGGTGGCGGATGGACTGCGCCCAATTGGCGAGCCGGTCGCGCAGTTCGTGTCCTTCCTTCTCGTGGATGCGCTGACGGAACGGTTCGACCTGCTCGTTCGGTGCGCGGCGCCGCATGCGGACGATGACCGAGCGAGTCAGGATCGTGTCGGGCAGCGAGCCGAGCCCCGCGACCGCGACCCCGCAGAACGACGGGAACTCCTGTACCTGCTGATTGGAACCGTCGCCCACGCAGCGCCACATGACGCCGGAGCGTCGGTGGCCTGCGTTCAGGAAGCCCCGGAGCTGTTCGTTCTCTCCGGCCTTGGGCCCGAAGACCGTATCGATTTCGTCGAACAGGATCGTCGGCCGTCCCTCCATCCCGGACACCGCGCGGAACAGTGCGGACGCGGATGCGTTGACCGCGACCATCGGTTGCGGCACGAGGGTTTCCACGATCTCCAGAGCGCGGGACTTGCCCGACCCCGGCTCCGGGGAGAGGAACGCGAGTCGTGGTGTGGAGTCGAAGCAGTCGAGCAGGTGCGCGTGCGCGTCCCACAGCGTCACGGCGACGTACGCAGCTTCGAGCGGGAAGATGTTGAAGCGACGGTGGAAGGACTCCACTTCATCGAGCAGTACGGAGCCGTCCATGACGGGTGCCGGCGGGTTGGCGCTCATGCCGCCTGCCTCCCTTCCTGGTTGGTGCGGAGCGGGCATACGTCGCGGTGTGCGCTGTGGTCTTCGATCAGGGCGAGCACCTTCGTGTGACCGACGGCGCTGCGGTTCCTGCCGCACAGGCACTTCGAGGTGGCGGTCGGTACGGCGCGGCCGGGGGCGGAGATGCGCAGCCATGCGACCGCGTACCGTCCATCTCCCTGCTGCGAGTCAGGACCAACCGCAGTGCGGACGCCCTTGCGGGCGGCGCCTGTCGGCTCGCCCACGGCCGGACCGGAGTGGGGAGCGGGAAGGCTCTTCAGGAGGGGGCGAGTAGGGGCGCTCATGCCGCCCTCCGGTGCTGGTTGCGAGCAATCGACCAGTTCAGACCACTGCGAATGGTCGCCTCACACGACCGCGGCGAGAGACCGGCCTGCTCCCCCGCCCACTGAAGAGCCTCTTCAACCTGCTCCCTGGGAAGGTCGCCCGACGCAATGAACCGCCCCAAGGCTCGCGCCGCCCGGAGCAACGTGGCGTTGCGCTCGCCCTCCGGCGCCGTGCGAACGCTCGCGGTTTCCGCGTTCAAGCCCGCTGCCGCGTAGCGAGAGGCTCGTACGGCCGATGGTGCAGCCGTTAGTGCCCGCGAAGCCTGACGAACCGTCAGGCGGGCGCACAGCCAATCCGGCAGGGGCGCGGGCGGCACGTCGTTGACGATCGCGTACGCGCCCGCGCTGGTGATGCTGCCCGGCGCAACGACGTAACCGCCCCATCCCCGGGTGTCGATGCGCTTGCCGAGCCGTCCAGCCGTGTTGCCGAGCCGGACACCGGACGGCGCCACGAAGTACAGGTGGACCCCGCCGCCCGCGGTCCGCACCGTACGCGTGGTGGGGACGGCATGCCCGGCGCGCTCGCAGAGCGCCGTGAAGGTCGTCACGCCGTTAGGCGTGTCCGTACTGCACTTGCGCTTGGGCATGTCGAGGTCGACGACGACAAGCCCGGACGGGCCGGTCGCGATGCCGACGTTGAACGGGAGGTCGCCCCATGCCCGACGGATGCGGTCCGGGTCGATCGTGGCGCGCTCTTCCCACTTCCGGTGTCCTCCGGCGCAGTCTCCGATGCCGGGGCAGACGTCTTCACCATGGAGGGCGGGGCGCTTGTCGCCGGGACGGAGAGGGAGGACGGCCCATCCTCGCTCGGCAGCGTCCAGTGCGGCGTAGAGAAGGTGGCGGTTCATGCGGCCACCGCCAATCCGCTCGATGGGGTGGCATGGGCCGGACGGCCCTCGCCGAATGCACGACGTTGGGTCATGCTTGAGGTCTCCTTGTTCTGTTGGAGGGACAGGAGAACCGGGGCGGGCGCAGGCTTGTGGTGAGACGGCGCCCGCCTCGGGGGGTTGCTACTGGTGCTTGGCCCCATGGGCTTACTCGGGGTGGACGTGGCCGTGCGGGCACCCGCCGACGGGCTACGAGACCCATGCCGCGCGGCGCCAGGCGAGCAGACGGCGAATCATGCAACGTCCGGGCGGGTGAAGGTGTCGTACTGGTCGGCCGTAATCAGGCCGCTCTCACGCCATTCCGCGAGGAGATCGGCCTGCCCTTCGGTGTCGACGCACTTGGAGCACAGCCGCCCGGCCGGGCGGTTACGGGTGCGCTCGCCGGGCGGGCGCTGACCCCATATACATGCGGGCAGTGCCGCGGCTTCAGCCGCGCTCTCCAGCTCCCGCAGGGGCTTCGCTGCGTGGGGGTAGAAGAACTCGATCTCGTCCAGCTCTCCGGGCTTGGCGAACGCCCCGCACAGGCACTCCCCCGACATGTGCAGGTGAACGGTCACCTCGTTCAGCGGCAGCGCGTCCGGGTGACACATCCGGTGCGGGGCGTGTTCGTGCGGAAGGTCGCAGCGGTGACGGGCCCGGTACTCGCGCATGTGAGCATCGGTCCAGTGCACGATGGGTGAGACCCAGATCAGCGAGCCTTCCCGGTCCACCTCTTCAGCGTTGCGAAACCGGCGGTCGGTCTCCGCCCACCGCATGCCCCCGAGGTAGATGACGTTGCGGGTGCGCCACTGAGTGCCAACGATCTGCGCACGCAGCCGCTGCAACGGCTCATCCTTCAAACGCCGGTACATCACAGAGTGCCCGGCCGGTCCGGGGAAGCCCTTCCAAACCTGACGGCCGATGTTCTTGCCGCGAGTGGACAGCACCCGCCCCAACACCAGATCCGCGTAACTGTTCTTGGGATGCAGCTCATGCAGCCGCAGCCCCCACGCGGCGACCACCTCACGCACATGCTGGGTGGTCTCCGGGACACCGGTGCCAGTGTTGACGTGCGCGATGGCATCCACCCGCTGCCGGAACAGGTGGTTGACGATCACGGAGTCATTGCCACCCGAGAACAGTCCGATGGTGGCGACCACCGGGTGGGTAGCAAGGACCTTGTCCACCATGGCGTGAGACTTCGCGATCGCCTCGTCCAACGTGAGGGCTTCCGGCTCGGCTTCGGCTTTGGGCGGTGTGCCGTCGATGCGGTCGGCCATGCCGGGGAACATGTCCGCCGACTGCCGCTTCTTCCTACTACGGGACGTCATCGCGTCAGCGCTCCTGAGCAGTGTCAACGGCAGGCAGTTCCGGCAGGCCGGCGACTTCGAGGGCCCGCGGGTCGAAGCCGGGCAGGGTGGCACGGGTGACGAGTGCCTGTGCGAGCTGTTCGGCGTAGGCGGCGCCGGTACGGGCCACCTCGATTTGCGTCGTGCCGCGGATCGTCTCGACACGCTCAATGTGGGCGCGTTCCTCGCGCCGATCGTTCACGTGCCGCTCGTACGCGACTGTGTCCCGGCGGTCGCGACGCCAGTAGCGGGCGGCAAGTCCGTACGCGCCCGCGGTGGCCACCGACCACAGCAGCAGCGGCAAGGGCAGACCGTCGGCGTACCCAGCGACCCCGGCAAACGCGAGCGCGCCGGAAGCGGCGAACGCGGTACCGGCAACGGTGCCGTCTCCGGAACGACCAACGCTCGCGCAGGCGCCGGCCGCCGCGGCAGCGAGAGACAGCGCGGTCATCAACACCGCGTTGCCAACGGAGTGTTCGGCACCGTTGGCGTTCCAGATTCGGGCCAGCGCGAGCACGGTTGTGGTCGCGAGCGCGGGCGCCGCCTTGGGGGTCGCGATGGCGAGCCAATGGCGGGCAACGATGGGTTCGTTCATGGCAGCTCTCCCGTCAGTTGGCGAGCGAGGACAGGAACCGGGCGAAGGACACGACCAGGTCGTGAATCGGCTCGTACGCGCCGGTACCGGCGGCGAAGAATCCGAAGAGGAACAGCACCACCGCAGCGCCGCCGCCCGTCGACTTGGTCTTGATGGCGAAGACAGAGGCGATGCCGAACAGCAGCACGGCCGACACCGTGAACGTCATCGCGACACCCCCGAGCGCGGCTCGTCGGTGCCGGCGCGGTAGACGCGGGCCCACCGGTTGTAGAGCCAGCGGCCGACGCGTATGCGCTTGCCGGTCGCCTTGCAGCGGCGGCAGTCCTTCCCGCGCTTCATGCGGCCCTTGCGGTCGGTCTTCATCCGGAAGCCCCATCCGCTGCACTTGCGGCAGTTGCCGAACGGGGAGGCGGCACACACAGCGACGTAACACAGTGTCACGCCAAGCATGAGAGTGATAGCGAGCAGGGCAGGGGTCATCACGGGCCCTTCCAGGCGGGTTTCAGGGGTTTCCGCAGGTGGGCCGCTATCCGCTAGCGGCCTGATCAGAGCAGGTTTGGGGCGCTAGCGGAGCCGCTAACGTTAGCGGTGTGTGCCGCTAGCGCTAGCGGCCCCGGACGGTCATCCCGCGTCGCGGTTTCCGTCACGCTCCGCAATCGAAGCCACGATGTGGGAGCGGTCGACACCGCGCCGGTTGACGACCTTGCCGTCCACACGGCGGCCCACTTGGACAGTGGAGACGCCGTGGGGCTTCAGGGCTGAGGCCAGTGCCTCCGGCGTCCATCCGTCGTAGACGTCGGTCCGCAGTTCGGCGAGCCGGGACACGACGGTCTCGGACCACACCTTGGGTTCATCGGCAGGGATGACCGCGAGGATGTCGGCGAGCAGGTCGTACGACGTGCTCGCGTCCGTCTCCGGCTCTTCCCCGAGCGCGTGCCCGGACAGGGTGCCGGCAGCTTCGCGCAGCTTGCGGGCGCGTGCGGCGATGCTCTCCGCGTTGGGCGCGTCCACGTACACAGAGCCGACGATCCGGGCATCCGAGCCTTCGCCCACGAAGTAGTGGATGCCCTTGTCTCCCCAAGAGAACATGGTGGCGCGCACGCCCCGCTTGTACGCGGACGTGCCCAGCACCATGTCGTTCTCCAACTGCCCCATGACCTTCAGGCAGAACCGAGCCGACGCATTGGCGGAAATGCCCGTGGGCAGCGCCTTCGCGTCCGGCCGCTGCGTGGCGAGCAGCAGCACGATCCCGGTAGCGGGACCACGCTTGACCAGGTCAGTGCAGATCTCTTCGAGTTCCTTGCCGTACTTCTCGTGCTCGAACCAGACCTGGCACTCATCCACCCCGATCACGATCGGGTGCAGCCCCAACGACTTCTTGTTGGCGAGTTCGGACGTCACCTTGGACTCGGGGCAGATATCCCGCGGCAGAGAGCGGATCACCTTGGCCCTGCGTCGCAGTTCCTCGCGCAGCGCGCGCAGGTCGCGCAACGCGTACTCGATGTCGTCCTCTTCGTCGCCGGCGCGGTGGCGGTGGGCGACGCGCTCGCCCACCGGGTCCAGGTCGCCAGTGCCCTTGAGGTCGTACGTGTGCAGTTCCGCCCGCGGGTCCAACGCGGCGATGAGCAGCAGCAGACGGAGCAGGAAGGTCTTGCCCATACGCGGAATCGCTCCGATGACGGCCGCGATGTACATGAGCGTGATCTCGACCCAGCGTCCGCGCTGGTCAGTGCCGAACGCGACCGGCTTGAACAGGTCCGTACTGCCCGACTTCAGCAGCGGCCACGCAGGCTTCTTGGCCTTGGACATGTCCTGATCTCCGACCCACAGCACCAGGTGCCCGGTGTGCTGGTCAGGCACTGCCTCCGGCCACACGCAGCCCAGCGGGCGGCGCAGCCCGGAAGCGAGCCGCTCGCGCCGCTCGATGATGTCCGTGACCGTGACGCCGTACGGGAGGTTGCCCTCCGCACGCCATCCCGGACCGTCGCGAGTGATCGGGGCGGTGAACTCGAACCCGTCGCGGCCCTTGCCCTGCGCCTGGTTGATGGCGGGGATGCCGAGCGAGCCGAGCGACCGCAGCACGATGTCTGAGGTGAGCTTGACCGCCTTGCGCAGTTCCACCGCGCGGTGAACGACCGGGGCGTCCGCCTTGCGGCCGGCGACTCCGAGCGCCATGACGACCGCGCCCACCGACACCGCCTGAAGCCAGGCAGGGGCGAGCACGTAGATGGCGAGTGCAGAACCGAGCCCGGTGAACATGGCGAGCACGGTCACGAGGGCGCGCAGTCGGACCCGTCCGTCGCGCTGACGCGACAGCTTCAGGTACTCGGCCGCGTCCTCGCGCCGGACCGCGGCGAGTCGGACAGGCTCACCCTCACGGTCGGCCGCCCACCGCATCGTGCCGCCAACGAACTTCGCGGCACCGGAGGGTGCTTGGAGAGTCAGGCGAGCGGCGTAGACCGGGGAGCGCAGCGCGTGGTAGCCGACCGAATGGGCGTAGTGCCGAGCCACCCACGCCGTAGCGGTCTTCAGCTCCGGCACGGACTTCAGCCACAGCGGAACGACCGGCCGCCGCTGTGCGGCGAGCAGCCGACCGAGGTAGCCCGGACCGGCCGCCTTCGCGGTCGGGAGGTCGACCGTGACGCGCGTGGTCGGGTCGGCCAACTCGGCATCCGACCGACTCGGGTTGGAGTCGGCCGACGGGTCGGCATCGGGTCGGGCAGTCGGGTCGGCCGACCCGATGCGGGCCGACCGTGCCTTGTCAAGGTCGACTACCTCTCCCCCGGGGTCGGTGCTCATCTCTGCTTCGAGTCGGTTGAAAAGTTCGTTGTCGTCGTCGGGGTGCTTCACTGACAGTCCTTCCAAAGGGGAGGAAATGCGGGGGCCGGCCGTCGCTGTGAGAGGTGGGCGGACGGCCCCCGCGCGGATGTGGCGCTGTTCCTCGGTGGCTGAGGCAGAGTCAGGAAGAGCGCGGCACGGGCAGCAGGGTGGGGTACTCCGGCCGCTGCCACGGCTGCGGGCCGACCAGCTCATCCGCCCACGCTCGTGCGAGCCGTGCGTGCAGTGCGGGCTTGCCGACGGGGAACCCTTCCTGCATCGCCAGTACGTTCCCGTCATGGGCCAGCACCCACGACAGACAGGAGGCGTCCCAGGCCAGGTGGAACCGACCGGCCACCGCGTCCACCCCGATACAGCGGGTACGGACGGGCAGGGCGGCCATTCGCTCAATCGGGTCAGCGCCGGCCGAAGCGCTGTCGGGCGTGTCGTTCATGGCGGAACTCCGTTCGCGACCGGGAGTGTTCAGGCGGCGCGCTGTTCCTCGGGGTAGGCGCAGGGCACGCACGTGCCGAGCGAGGTGGGGATGACGTATCCCGCGTCCTGTCGACAGGCCGGACAGGTACGGCGGGCGCGCATCGCCTTGGCGAGCGCGGCCCGCTTGCCCGGTGTCATCGGCCGGACGGGCTTGGCGCGGTCGACGCGGTAGAGGTAGGCGACCAGCGGGCCGCGCTGGTAGCGCGGGCGCATGATCTGTGCCGCGATCGACTGCCCGCCGGGCCGTAAGCCGCGGGCCCGTAACTGCCGTTTGGTGGCGAGTCCGTCGGGGGCGTAGCGCCACGGGTACGTAGGAAGTCCGTACGTCGCGCCGGTCGGGTCGAAGCACTTGCCGTACATCACGCAGCCTCAGCCGCTGTGCCGTCGCCCTCCGAGTCGTTCACGGAGTGCAGCGGGCGGCCGTCGGCACGCTCGGTCTGCAACAGGTCGCGCAGCTTGCGAGCGTTGGCCTGCGAGACGTGCACGGCAGTACGGATGCGATCCGCGGTCAGCTCCGAGTCGGCCCACCCTGCGGTGGCCGTGCGTCCTTCCGTGAGCAGTTCCTCAAACGTGCGCTGCGGCTTGGCCTTTGCCTTGGCGTTCGTCTGCCGGCGCGGGCGCGGCTTGGGGTCGGCCGGAGGTACCGGCGGAGGCACGGCGGGCGCCTCCTCCTCGGAGGTGGGGGCCAGTTCGCCCATGCGCAGCATCACGCGCTCGCGCCGCGGGGTCTTCGAGCGCCACTTGCGGCCGTACCGCTCGCGCAGGTCCGCACGGGCCAACTGCCGTTCCTTCTCCCGCGTCAGTGCCTCCGAGTAGGAGGTGACCTCCCACAGCGTCATGCGACGCCACAGAGCGAACGTCGACGGGAACGCGAGCAGCCACCGAGAGAACCGGATCTTTTCCATGCGCCGACCGGTGGCCGCGCCGATTCGTGCGGCGTAGATGTGCGCGCCGATCTCGGAGAACACCACCCACAGCAGCGGCATGGTGCCGTGCGCGACCTTGGCCCACATGCCCTGTCCGGCCGCAACGTTCAGCCCGCACGTGATGAGCGTGAGCACCCACGGCACGAACCGGACCCACGCAAGCGCCATGTCCATCCGGATCAACAGCAGGTTGGCCACGGTGAACACCGGAATGGCCACGTCGATACCGACCGGCAGCATCCACGGCTCGCCGAATCCCCAGCGGGCCGCAGCAGCAGACACGGCGTCGAAGGAAGAGATGAGACCGAGCGCACCGACTCCGGCCGCGGCAAGCGCGGCGATTCCGGCGAGACCCATCTCCGGCCTGGTCAGCGGCGGCACCCCGGACGGGGGCGCCGCAAGGGCGGTCGTTGTGGCAGTCATGCCGCATCACCGCCCTGGGAGGCTCGGAGCTGTGCGTTCATCAGCTCTGCCTGAACGTCGGCCACCTGTCCGGCGGTGATCTGCTCGTAGACGGCCTGGCTCTCCAGGAACATGCGGTCGTCGAAGTTCAGGTCGTCGCTCATGCCGCCGCTCCCTTCCGTACAGAGCGGCGGCGGCCGGCGAACCGAACCAGGGGGATGACGTCGAACAACTCGGGGTGTGCCTCGACAACCTCGGCCGCGATACGGACCAGGTCATCGGGCAGCTCGGGGTGCTCAGCGAGGATGTCGCGCGCCGCGTCCAGACGGGCCGCACGCTCTTCGTCGCTCTCACCCTCGACCCCGAGCCACAGCTCAACCGGGGTGCCGAGGGCGAGTTCCGCGAAGTCCTCAGCGGATACGGCCTGTTGGCGGCCGATGTACGTACGCATGGAAGGCTCCTGAGTGGGAGGGACATGGAGCCGGAGCAGCCGCAGGCGTTTGGTGAGACGGCGGCTACTCCGGAAGAACCCAAGCCGCAGGGCGACAGGGGAAAGCGCCCCCGGACCGAGTCGAACGGCCCGTGCGACCATCGGGGCGGTAGAGCGATCAGCGGTTGCGGACGCGGCCGGAGACGCTGTCGGCGGACACGTTCAGGTGGCGGGCGCCGGTAACCTCGACGTCGCCGGAGACACTGTGGGCACTGACGTGCCCGGCGGCGCCGCTGGTGGCCTGTACCTCGACATCCCCAGAGGTGGTGTTCAGGGCGGCGCTGCGACCGTCGTACAGCCGCACCTTGATGTCGCCGGACACCGAGTGCGCGTTGATCTGCTCGGTGGCCCGACCGACGCGGATATCCCCAGAGGTGGTGTTGGCCCGCAGCTCACGGACGCCATCGACCCCCAGGCCACCGGAGATGGAGCGGAACTCCATGCGGTCGACGTAGCCGTAGACCTCGGTGTCCGCAGACTGCGAGACGACCGCAAGGGAGGACTGAGCAGGCAGGCAGACCGTGGCTTCGATCGGACTGACGGTCGGCATGTCAGCCATGCCGCCGGAAACCACGCGACCGTTGATCCGGACCGTGCCGCCCACGATGCTCATGGTGCCGACGCTCTGAATGACGCTGCCGCGGCGCCCCTGCACGACCACGCCGTTCGGCATCTCCGGTACCTCGATGCCGAACGCCTGCCCGTTCTGCTGGCTACGAGCCCGGTTGATCGCGTCGGCCGCAGGCCCCGTGCTGTCGTCGGTGCGCAGCACCACACGGGCGGTGATCAGGTTCTCGATCACCTGAACGCGGACGCTGCCAACCGGCAGGGACAGTCCCAGCACGATCGGGCCGGAGGTCTCGGAGTCGAAAATGCGCTCGGTCATGGGTAAGCCCCCAAAGGCTTGTTGGAGTGGGACACGACGTGCGCGAACAGGCGGAACGGCCGCGGCAGTGAAGTGGTGAGACGCGGCCGTCCCGCGCGGAAGTTGAAGTGGTGCGTGTCTCCTTCATCGCGACCGCGCTCCCGTGTCAGGTAGAGCTGTCCGGCCTCGAAGTAGGCGTATGGAGACGTGACCTTTCGGTCTAAGCCCTCCGGTGAATGCCAAGGCGCCGGGTCGCCTCCCCCCGTCCGATGCGGGGCTCCTGGTCGTGCGGTCTTGCAGGTCAAGCGCTTACGGGTACAGCCGGCTGAGCCCTTCCGGGCTTGCCGTACTAACTTGTAACAGCATGTACTAGCACGCACCACGGCGCAAGAGGTCGCCACAGATTCGTGCTAGGTCGTACTAGGGGTGGGTACGCTCGATGGCGTGATGAGCGCTGAAATCTCGAAAGACGACCCAAGGCCAGAGTCCGAGCAGGCGGCCGACATCCTGCGCCAAGAGATCCTGCGTGGTGACATCAAGCCCGGAGGGCATGTGGGCTCCGTGCGAGACTTGACCGAACGGTTCAAGATCTCGGGAATGACAGTGCAGCGGGCCCTTGCGATCCTCCGTGAGGATGGGCTCATCATGACGACGTCGCGGGGCAGCTATGCCCGCGACCCGGAGCAGGCTGGCGAAGGCAGCGGGACCGACGCGGTTGTCGACGTTCCCGAAGTGCTGCGCCGGCTCGAACATCTCACCTCCCAAGTCTCGGAACTTCGCGGCAGGGTCGAAGCTCTCGAAAGTCGCCCCGAACCGGGTGGTGCGTGATCTGCAACCAGCATGCGTGGAACGGGAGTTGTGAGGTAAGTGACAGCCCGGGGACGGCAGAGCAGGGGAGGGGACATGCCCGGTGACACCCCCCTGTCACCTTCCCTGTCCCCCCGGCTCGCGCGCGAGACTCGGAGCAGGTACTCGGAGGAGGGCGCATGACCGACGACAGGCCCGCATGGGCGCGACGCATCGCGGCTGAACGCGCGGCGCGCGACTGGTCGCAGCGTGACGCAGTCAGGGCTCTACGGGCGCACGCTCCAACGGAGCTACCGGCGGAAGACAGCATGATCCGCCAGTGGAAGCGCTGGGAGTCCGGCCAGATGCCGAACGACTTCTATCAACCGATCATCGCGGCCCTGTTCGGCACGGTGACACACGCGCTCTTCCCTGCGCCATCAAGGCGCGATGGGGACAGGGAGATCTTGGCGGCGAGCGGAATGGAGACGTTGGAGATCGTGAGCCGGCTGAACCGGTCCGACGTCGACAACGCCACGCTTGATGCCCTGCGGATCACGACCGACCGGCTCGCGTCGGAGTACCCATTCATGCCGAGCGAACAACTTCTCATTGAGGGGCGGCAGTGGCTTCGTCGTGTCGTCGAACTTCACACGAAGAGCCTCACGCTCGCACAGCACCGCGAGGTGCTCGCCCTGTCCGGTTGGCTCGCTCTGCTGGTCGGCTGTGTCGAGTACGACACGGGCGACCGTCACGCGGCCGAGTCAACGCGCCGCGCCGCCCTCTCCCTGGCGACCGAAGCCGACCACGCAGAGGTGGCAGGGTGGGCGCACGAGATGCGCGCCTGGTTCGCGCTCACAACCGGCGACTACCGCGGCGTGATCTCGGCAGCGCGGGCCGGAGCTGAAGCGGCGCCACATCACGGCGTGGCTGTGCAGCTTGCTGCGCAGGAAGCCAAGGCATGGGCGCGGCTCGGGGACCGCCGGCAAGTCGAGGTGGCCCTCGACAAGGGCCGGCGGACACTCGAAGCGATGCCGCACCCCGAGAACCTGGACAACCACTTCGTGGTGGACCCCGCGAAGTTCGACTTCTACGCGATGGACTGCTACCGCCTGGTCGGTGAGGACAAGCTCGCGCGCACCCTCGCCGAAGAGGTGCTGAGGGCGGGAACGGACTTCGACGGAACCGAGCGGTCACCGATGCGCAACGCGGAAGCCCGCGTCACGTTGGGAGTCACGGCGGCGCGTGAGGGCGACTTGGAGCAGGCACTCATCATGGGAGCGCGCGCCCTCGAAGGGGACCGGCAGTCGGTGCCGTCGCTCATCATGACCAGCCGGGAACTCGCTGCGGAGATGAGGCGCCGTTACAGCTCAGAGCCAGCGGCGCAAGACTACCTGGCGCGACTTTACTCGCTCGCCGAACAAAGGCCAGGCTTCATGCCTCGCTAGCTCCTGGAAAATTCCATTATCGAAAGATACCCAATAGGGGCCCGCTCTTCGAGCGGGCCCCTATTTCTATAATGCCTTGAGGCGAGCCACACGTTGTCGACGCTCACCTAGGCTAATGACGTTGGCCCCATGTTTCGCAGCCGGATTAGCGGCACTTTCTGGGGCAAGCGATCTCATTAGAACAGGGTGAATACCCAAGTCTTCCGACGCTTGAAGAACAGCGGGCGGCTCACCATAACGGCGAGCCAGCATGGCTCTCATCAAGGATGGCTGCTCAGGATGGACAGCAACAGGCTCGCTAGTGCGCCACCCTCGGGCACCAATCTGCTTATATAGGCTTTCTTTGCGCTCACTATCAACATATCCCAAGTCATACGCTCGCTGGATTAGCGCCTGAATGGACATACCCCAACGCTTCTTAAGCGCAGCGAAGTCCCGAAGCATTAGAGGACCAGAGAATGCCTCGTCAGCACGCATTCGGGGAAGCAAGAGAGCCCCGGCAAACCGATGAGCTTCCAACTCCGCCTCTTTCGGAGAAAGCTCCGCTCTCCTTGCCGGATGCAGCACTAGATGCCCAAGCTCGTGAGCAACCGTAAATCTCTGCCGATCGCCGCTGCCGGCCGAGAAGTAGCTGATTAGAGAAGGCTCTGACTGCCCCCGCCAACAGGAGACTCCGGAGTGCCCGACAACGATATCTTCCCCGTGCCCCTGAGCGTCGACAAGCACAAGAGGTACGACCGGAATTCCAGCACGCTCACAGGATCGAATAACGTGACCAAGAACACCATCTTGAGCAATCCCCAACGCATTTCGCGTGGCAGAGGCAAGATCCTCAATGGCGTCAGGGGAAATCTCCCCTTCCGGTCTTGGCAAGGTTGTTCGGCGAACTCGGGTCTCGGTAAGGAGTCGCGCTGCAACCCGATAAGCTTCCCGAACAGTCACTTCGACCCGACCAACCTCACGAACTGATGCACTTGCCTTCTTACGGAACAGAAGGGTGTCAGTCGGCAAGTCGGTCGGGTCGACATCAAAGAACGAGCGCGGTGTTCCCGTTGCCTCAGCGATCCGCCCCAACAGCTCGTCCGTGACACCCTTGGTGCCCTTCTGGATCTGCGAGATCATCGGCTGAGACACGCCTGCGGCTTGAGCCAGTTCCCCCTGGGTCAAGCCCATGAGGAGCCGGAGCGTCCTGATCCGCTCCGCAGGATCATGCACCACTTCCTTCACCCTCTTCGCGCTCGTCTTCGTCGAACTCGAAGGGCAGCACAATGCCCTTGTCGTCCGGCACGAACTCCCAGTCCGTGAACGCTTCAGTCTCACGCGGCAGCTCGAAATCGAGGTCGAACTTCGGCGGCCGACCGGGCTTCCATTCCCCGATCGGACGCACGATGCGCACAGAGATCTCCCCGCCCTCTTCACGGGGCGACAGCCAGACTGCCAGGAGGTTGCTCGCTTCAACGCCGAACAGGTCAACCGCTCGATTGTAGTAGTAGCTGATGCGAGCCTTGTTGCGCCCCGGGGCAGGGATCAGGTCGTAGGGCGTTGCATGGAGGATACGCAGAGTAAGCATGTTGTTGCGGAGGTGGAACCGTCCGCTGGAGCCGTTGATCGGCTCCCACCCACCAAGATACTTCCGATCACCATGGAGACGCTCCACGCACCGACGCGCATGGTCCCGAGCGAGGTCGGTCCGCCCCTTCGAGTAGCCATCTCCCACCATGCCGTGCTCGTCAAAGTGCGCGTGCGCGGCAGTGTAGCCATCGTCAAGCGCAGCGTAGAGAGGTTCAGAGAGGCCCTCGGTGGCGGCCGTGATGAATGACGCGTCTTCAGGTGTGAGCATAGCGGTTATTTTATAACCGTGAATCACACACTCGCAACGACGTTGAGCGGTGTGGCCCGGAGAAGTTGACAGGGAAGGCGCTGACCACGGGCCGGCCGGGGACGCACACCCCTACAACCGCTCAACAGGGGGCCAAACGGTGCAGCCGCGCGAGGACCGTCCCGGACGGTGGTGGACAGTCCCGGGCGTGACGTAGCGGGTGGAGGGTCCTACGCCACATCACTCATGACTGTCGACAACCATCCCATGCTTCCGTTCGAGGTCGAGATCGCTCAGCCCTCCCTCGCGTTGATCGTCCGGGCCGCGCTCGGGTTTACGCAGCACAATCTTCCAGTAGCGCCGGGTTGCAAACGGAGGGCGCGACCAGTCCCCCCGGGCATCCCGGCGTTGCAGTACTTCTTGAACCACCTCTCCGGCATCTCGACTGAACCCGCTCGGGGTCAACGCGACACGGTGACAGGCCAGGTCGCTACTGTCCTGGGCAAACTTTTGCCACTTACCGTCGTCGTGACGCTTCTCTGGCCGGAGCACATCGAGCAGTTGAAATGCATCGAGCTGTTGATGCGTCTCATAGGCTTCTCGCCCCAGGCCGTAAGCCCCCTGCCGCACCGCGCTCGTCACCTTCGTTACGAACAGCGATGGGTCAGCGGTCCCCATCCAGTCGTACTTCAGAGCATCAAGCCACATCAGGAGCGCGGCGATCTCACTGGTCGTGAGGACGTGCACCCACCCCTCGGTGAAGAACTCTCGGGGAACCTCCACGAACGGCTCGGCGTCAGTCGGCACCACATACGGCACTCCGGCCGCCGGCGTGCTCTTCCCGTTCTCGTGCAACAAGTCGAATCCCTGCCGCCCACGGCCGGGGCCCTTGGTGGGACGAATCAGATTGAGCCCCTCCAACTTCTTCAGCGCCTCCGTGACCTGTCGCCGTTTGTTGGTCGCAACCGAGGCGCCTTGGATGCCCGGACCGCGGTATCTGGCAATGGTCGCGGTCAACCCCACCCATGAGTGATCACTCTGCGGCGTCGGCTCCACGGGGTACGGGTTCTTCCACGCCTTCCCGGGCTTGGCAGAGCACTGCGCGGCGAACAACATCATGAGGTGCAGCTTCAGCGCGACCCCCTTGGGGGTGATCATGCGCGCTGCAAGTGGGCGCTGCTCCATCGGCAAGGGCTTCCGCTCGTCCTCTACCGATTCGATCTTGTCGTTCCGGAGGTACGCGCGCCGCACGCGAATGTCGGCTGGTTGATGCCCCTCCTGCCAGAGACGCAACGCCTCAGCCGTGACGGCCGGCAACTCGCCGCGCCGTAGCGCACGTAGCGTCTCTAGCCGAACCTCGACCTTCCCGTCCTTCGGCGGCAACTTTCCCCCACGCTTTGAGCGCTACGGATTGATCCGCATGCTGTCTTGGTCATGCATATTCATCTATATCAATGTCAACTTAGCAGCCATGAGGATCAATCCGTCCGACAGTCTACCCGACCAGCCGGGAGTCAGAGGGGAACCTTGTGGTGAGCGGCAAGGGCCTACGAGGTGTAACGGGCCCCCGCCCGCGAACAGTTACGCAGGCGCCAGGGCCACCAGCCTGGCAGCACAGCGCCCTGGTGCCTGCGGTTCCCCAGAGAAGCGAGGAACTTCTACATTGAGCACTGTTGAACGTACCCCAGGACCGGGCGGACAGCACGACCACTCGACGGCACCGACCGGGTCTCTTGAGGCCGACGGAAGCGCACTGGCCTGGGCTCAGATCGGATTCTCAACCCTTTGTGTTGCGGCTGGCTCAGTGATCGGCCTCACCGCGAACGTACCGCTCGGGATGGCGATCGTCGCCGCTGCCGCTGGATGGCAGATCACGGTGCACATCCGTAGGTAGCCGACTGGGCGCGCCACGCGCCTGGGCCCGCCGTCCGTGGGGCAGCCTGGGAGCGCCTGCTCCAGAGGCGCATGCGGCGCGCCCGAACCATCAGCCTCCAAGGGCCGAAAAGCCCGCCCCCCGGGGGCCAAACAGGGGGCCAAACGGTGCAGCCGCACGAAGACCGTCGCGGACAGTGGTGGACAGTCCCGGAGCCGAACGAGCAGCACTGATACCTTGGTTGCCACGTCACGAGGGCCCTTGACCGCGTTCGGGACGAAGAGGTCGTGGGTTCAAATCCCGCCACCCCGACAGTAAGACACCAGGTCAGGGGCCTGATCCGCAATGCGGGTCGGGTCCCTGAGTGGTTTTCGGGGCTTGGCAAGCTCACTGAGGCTGCTCGGCGCCTTTCGCCGCATGGATCCACGCCTGTCCGACTCGGCCCCTGTGGCCAAAGCCCATGTCAAGCGTGAGGAAGCGGGAGTAGCCGGTCGAGCGGTCCTTGTACTCGAACAGCCAGTCGACAGTGAGTGGTTCAGCGAGGCTGGGGCGTCTGTGCGGGCCTCGGCGGTTGCACTCCGGCCGATTGGCCGATGCCGTCCATGCGGTGGCGTCACCGGTGTTGAAGGAGACCGTCATCCCTGGGATGCGGACGTCTGCCTGTCAGCGCCGACGGGATCCAGGCAGGGCGTCTCCCCCGCCTCGATGCCTGCGATCGCCCCGGTGCCGCCGGTCGGTGGTTGAGACGCCGGTTCTCCAACGTGCGAGGTGGCCGGATGCCGCCCCTTCTCTCGATCGCGGGTTGTCACCAGCGAACGTCCTCGTGCCAGAGTCGCCCAGCGGAACGAATAAGCAAATAAGCGAACACGAGGAGCAGCACATGCGCGACGGGGGACCGCTGTGGACACTCACCGTGCCCACAGGCGGCGACACACTCCGGCAGGAGCGCCTCACCCGGGATCTGCACGACTGCCTGGTGAAGGCAGACGGTCTCGTCGTCGGCATTGAGGACGCCGAAGGGCCCGCCGAACCGGGCCGTAAGGGTACGGGCGCGGGCGAGGTGGCTCTCTGGGCCGCTACCACTGCCGCTGTCGCTCGCCCGGCGTCCCAGGTCCTGATCACCCTGATCAAGGAGTGGTGCGCCAAGGAACGGCACCGCAGGGTCGTGGTCACCATCGCGGGCGACTCCGTCGAGATCACCGGGCGCCCTGACGCCGCGCAGGAACGCATGGTCCGCGAATTCCAGGACCGGATCTCCGGCGACAACGGCCCCGCACCGGATGACAGCGCGGCGTGAGCCGCCTCCATAAGCGCCGGGCTCTTCTGATCGGCAACGAGCACTATGACGACGGCCGCTTCTCGTCACTTGCCTCCGTCCGAGCGGACGTATGGGGACTCGCCCAGGTCCTGAAGCACCGAAACATCGGCAACTTCCACTCCGTCCAGACAGAATCCGATCTCACCGCAGACGACATGCGGGCGGTCATCGGCGAGTTCCTTCAGGATCGCGACGAGGACGAGCTCGCACTCGTGTACGTCTCGGGACATGGTGTCCGCTCGGTGCGTGACGGCGGCGAGTTCCACTTCGTCGCCAAGGACACCGACTTCGACACAGTGGCCGCGACGGGTGTCAGCGCCGGGTTCCTCAATGATTCGCTGGAAGAGTGCGTCGCACCGCAGAAGATCGTGATGATCGACTGCTGTCGTAGCGGCGGGTTCGCCATGGGGTTGCGTACGTCGGATCGACAAACTGGCAGCGCCGTGGCGAAATCCGGCGAGCAGCCCCCGCTGACCAGCAGGGGTGTGTACGTCCTGTCGTCCTCGCGGGCCGGGGAAGACTCGTTCGCCGACGCGGGCGGCGGCGACGACGTGAAGCCGTCGGCGTTCACCGGTGAGGTCATCGAGGCGCTGCGCACGGGCAAGGTCAGCAAGGACGGCGGCAGTGAAGTACAGGTCAGCGACCTGTTCCACTATGTGAACCGGCGTATGCGTGCCCAGGACGGTGGCCGTCAGGTGCCGGTGCAGTCCGCGCTCGGCGTCGACGACCGAATCGTCATCGCGGACAGTCCGTTCGGCCGGGCCCCCATCCTCGATCCCCTCAGTCCGCGACCCCGCCCCGGCGCCGAGGCGCCGCCACAGCCACACGCCGCGAAGTCCGCTCATACGCAGCCCTCCTGGGCCGGCCTGCTGGACTACTACCGCGAGTGCGTTCTGGCCGAGGGCGCCGAGACGCCTCTGATGGAGGTGGGCCACCAGAACACGTCGTACGTATGCCTGGACGGCGCGGAGAGGTTCATCTCCGGCGACGTGGACGACGACGGATGCACCGCGCTCCCCGAAGAGGCGGCCTCGCTGGTGGATTCGGCGGCCGAGGAAGACGCGGAGCTCTGGGCGGGCTACCCGGCCGTGGTCCTCACCGGGCCGCGCTCCGGAACCCCCTGGCGGCACCCGAAGTTCGCGCCGCTTCTGGTACGCCGTGTCGAGATCGTCCACGGCGAGGGCGAGGCGAGGCTGAAGCCGTACGGTCCGGTCCAGCCGCATCCTCAGCTGGCTCTCGACTGGCTCGGAGAGGAGGAGGCCACCCAGCTCATCGACACATTCCAGCCGTCCTGGCATCGAGGGCAGCACGACCGTATGGCGTTGGAGGTACGCAACCTCCTTACGCAGGAGTTCGAGCTGCCGTGTGTGCAGGAGCTCCAGCCCGACCGGCTCGCCGACCGCATCGACATCCGCACACCCGGCCACGGTGCCCGCAACACCGCGGTCCTCTTCTCGTCGCGCCCCCAGACAGGCTTCACCAAGCGCCTGCTCAACGACTTCGCCGACATC
Organism: Streptomyces graminilatus; assembly: GCF_001418565.1. Classification (GTDB taxonomy): domain Bacteria; phylum Actinomycetota; class Actinomycetes; order Streptomycetales; family Streptomycetaceae; genus Streptomyces; species Streptomyces graminilatus. The sequence goes on from NZ_LIQQ01000506.1 coordinate 19,086, forward strand.
TCCAAGCAGACCGACCAGATCGAGAAGACCGCCCTCGGGGCCCTCGCGCCCGAAGCCTCGCAGCGTGACCGGGCCCTCGGCCACACGGAGCCCGAACCGGCACGCCTCGTGACGCCACTGCCCTGCAACGAGGCGCAGACCGCGGTGCTCCGGTCCGCCATGACCCGCCGACTCACGGTGGCCACCGGCCCGCCCGGCACCGGCAAGAGTCAGTTGGTCGCCAATCTCGTCGCCACCGCGATCTCCGCCGGTCAGACCGTACTGGTCGCGTCCACCAACAACGAAGCCGTGGACGAGGTCTGGCGCCGCTGCGACACACTGGTGCCCGGCAGCGTCGTACGGACAGGTTCGGCGCGGAAGAACGCCAAGAGCAACGCCAAGAGCAACGCGGAGCACGAGGCCGCCGCGCTGCACGCACTGCGCACCGGCCCGGAGCCGTCGTCCACCGTGGCCACGGCGTCCATGGAGGCCACCCTGGCCGCAGACCGTCTGACAGAGGTACGGCGGGACCTGGCGCACATCGCGGAGACGGAGCTGCGGCTCCGCCGGGCAGGCGAGGCCCGCGACCACCACGCGGAGCAGCTCGGGATCGCCGTCGCCGAACTCCAGGGCCTAGTCGGTCGTCCGCCCCGGACGAGGGAGCTGGAGGACAAGGCGCGCCGCCTCTCCCGCGCGCGCTTCCTCGGGTCGTGGCGTCGGGCCCGGTTCCTGCGCGGGGCCGGTCTGGACGGGTACGACGGCGATTCCGCCGCGGGCTGCCTCGCACTCGCCGGCTTCGCCGCGGCCGAGACAGAGTGGCGTGACGGGCGCGAGCACGCGGCATCCGTGGACGACACAGCGCTCGCGGGCGCACTGCGCGACGCCGAGAACAGCGTTCAGGACGCTTCACGCGCTCTCCTCGCCACCAAGGTGCGAGCCGCCGCCTGGGCCGGGCGCCGTCGCATCCTCGATCTGCTGACCGCTCAGGACGCCGGTCGCAGCGACTGGCCGCAGATGCGGAGGGTCCTGGGCCGCTCGGACGGCTCGACGGATACGCCCGCGGTGGCCGGGTGGGCCGTCACCAGCCTCTCCGCCCGGCGTTTCCCCCTGGGCCCGGCCCTGTTCGATCTCGTCGTCATCGACGAGGCCAGCCAGTGCGCGATCCCGCATGTCCTGCCGCTGCTCTTCCGCGCGCGGCGCGCCCTCGTCATCGGCGACCCCATGCAGCTCACGCACATCACGAAGACCAGCCCGCACCGCGAGGCGCTCATTCGTCGCGGTAACGGGCTGCGGTCCGAGTGGCTTGAGAAACGCCGCCTTGCCTACCGGCGCCACTCCGCCTTCCACGCCGCCGAACGCTCCGCGGGCGGCACGTTGCTTCTCGACGAACATTTCCGCTGCCACCCGCACATCGCCGCGATCTCCAACGACCTCTTCTACGACGGCGGACTGACCGTCCTCACCGACACCCGCGGCCGGCCCGCTCTGAAGCGTCCCGCCGTCATCTGGACCGACGTGCCCGGACGGGCCACCCGCCCCCGGTTGGGTGGCTCCTGGGTCAACGAGGACGAGATCCGAAAAGCGCACGACAGCGTCAACTACCTGCTGGAACAGCTGCCGCCCGAAGCCACCGTCGGCGTCGTCACTCCCTTCGCACCACAAGCCGAAGCGCTGCGGAGCCGCTTGCGGCCCTACGACGAGGAGCGTCTGCGCATCGGTACGGTCCACACCTTCCAGGGCGGCGAACGCGATGTCATGGTGTTCACCCTTGTCGCCGGTGACGGCATGCACCCCGGTGCCGTCGAATGGGTCGGCGGACAGCTGAACCTTTGGAACGTAGCCGTCACCCGCGCGCGAAGTCACCTCATCGTGGTGGGGGACAAGGAGCTCTGGCGGAAACGGGGAGGCGTGGCCGCCGCGCTGCTGGAGACCGCGGAGCGCGACGGTGTACCCCCGCGGGACAGCGGGGAGGATGTGCTGCTCAAACGCCTGTTCCAGGTCCTTTCCCACGAGGGGGGAGTCCCTGTCACGCTGGGCGAGACCGTTCACGGGCATCCGGTGGACGCTCTGGTGGGAGGCGCCGGTGACACCGCCCGCAGAGCTGTACTGCTCGACAGAGGAGTCGAAGAGGGCGCCGACGCGGCACGCCACCTCCGGCTCATGCTGCACCGGCGGAACCTGCTGGGCAGTGGGGACGGCGCAGTCGAAGCCGCTCGATGGCCGGCCTGGCGGCTGTACGAGACGGACGAGCAGCGGAGGTGAGGGCAGGCCCGCGTCCTGATCCGGCGGGCACCCTCACTCTCCGTACGCCTGCCTCCAGCGCGTCCGGTGCCGAGGATCCCCCTGTCCGCCACCGTTCACCTCACCGAGCGACAGCAGCGAGGCTCCGCTGTTCCACAGCCCGAGGTGGTCACGGTGCACAGCGAGAATGCCGTGCTGTACGGCGAACCCTTCGGAAGGCCGACTGAACCGCGTGGTCGTCACGAACACCGCCAGATCGGCCCCGAAGTGCACCCTGGCCCCCAGCAGGTCACGCATCTCGCGGCTCGCGATCGTCCTGGTCGGCGCGTAGCGCTTGCACTGAATCACCATGGTCCGGCCGTCCGGGAGACGGCCGACGACGTCGGCTCCGTTGTCGTTCGCGCCGCCGACGCGACGTACGCCGGTGCACCCGTCCCTCCGGCACAGGGCCGCGACCCGCTCCTCGAACTCCGTACCGGTCATCGCGTCCATCTCCGCGAGTGTGCGTCGCCCTCTCTCGACCCTGTCGGCCTGCCGCCACAAGCGGTCCCGCCCGCGGACCCTTCGGTCCGTACGCCAGAGCCACCAGGCGGTGCCACCCGTGCCTCCGAGAACCAGCGCCCAGACGAGGTAGGGCCAGACCGTGGACCAAAACGCCACCACGAGGACTGTCACCGCGCCGCCGGACAGGGCCACCCGCCGGAACCGGGCGGCCTTCCGCCTTCGCGCGACGGCACCTCGTCCACGCCGAGCCGCCATGCACGCTCCCTCCCCCGAGGCGTCGTCGTGTCCGACAGTCTGGCCAACGAAGCGCGGCACGAGTAGAGCCCGGAGCAAGCCAATGACCGAAACCGGTCCTCCGCACAGTGCGTTCACGCGTCCGAGCGGGAGAGAGCACGCGCGCCGAGCCATCCGCCGGCGGCCTCGATCGTCGTCAAGAAGGTGTGACCCGACCCGCGAGCAGCAGCGACCGACCGCTGTTCGTCCTGAGCGATGTGATGTCTACAGCGATGTGATGTCTACGTCCGCCGGGGCTTGCGTCGGCTGTTACCGCCGCCGTGGCGCCGCTTCCGGGCCCCGGGCCGCGTCGCGGCGTCGAACTCGGCCTCGCTGGTCACCGTTCGTGGTTCGGGTACGAGCGTGGTCGCGGTCGATCGCCATGGGACAGCCGTGGCCCAGCCGATCAGTGGCATGGTCTCGTCGTAGTGCGGGGCGAACCGCTCGACGGAGATGGCGGGCATCTCGTAGTCGAGGGCGCGGACTCGTTCGGCGAACGCCTCCGGCAGTACGACGTGATGCGTCTCCACGTAGTGCGGAAAGTCCTTCCGCCACAGCCACACACCGTCGGTCAGCAGGGACGAACATCCCTGGGAGTGCCGGTGGGCGCTGCCCGTGATGACGTCGTGTCCAGCTTCCATGACGTGGATGAGGACATGGCCCGTGTCCAGGTAGGCGACCAGGTCCGTCTCGTCCGGGGCGCCTACGGGCCGGACGGCATCGCGTATCGATCCGTTCGGTCGGCCGGAGCGGTCGTCCAGTTCGTCGTAGAAGCCCAGCAGGCCCAGCACCGTGCCTCCTTCGGCGAGCGTTGCCGTTCCGACGGCACCCGCAGCAGGTCAAGTCGGGTCAAAATTGATCAAGTTAATTTAAGTTATTTCAAGTTGGGTCAAGTCGAGTCGGTAGCAGCGTAGATGCCGCCCATCTACAGGGACTCGTCGGAGCACTCATGGGCCGCGGCACCGGCAGGATCGCGGGCGCCCCAACGCCGTTCGGCACCGGTCCCTCCCCACGTGGGGACCGGTGCCGAACGATGTACGGGGATCCGGGAGGAATCCGGACTGTGCCGGGTTCGCGGATCTCGGGGCCGTGTGGTGCCGGCGGCGGCCCCGGTCGGCGGTGTCCGGCGGTGTCCCGCCGAACCTGCCGGGAACGTTCCGTTCCCCGGTCGTCCTCGGGATCGCCGCGCCAGTGGTCCGAGTGGACACCGCGTGGCTGGTTCCTTGCTGCGGCATGATCCTGCCATCCGGAGCTCCGGGAGGGGAGGTTCCGGTGTCGGGCGGACGGCTTATCCGCAGGTCAGCCATATAGAATGGGTTTTCCGGTCCGGACGGCACCGGATGACCACGCGGGGGAAGCGACGGGGGAAAAAGGGGTGGAGACCTCGAGTTCCGACTCAGGGGCACGCACGGCCTTCGCGGAGCGGCTCTCGCTGCTGTACAAGGAGGCCGGTAATCCTCCCCTCAAACGGGTGGCCGAAGCCGTCGCCCAGTTGCAGCGGATCGACGAGCGTGGGCGTCCCGTGCGGGTCTCCGTCCAGCGGATCAGCGACTGGAGGCGCGCCAAGAACGTGCCCGCCCAGTTCGCCGCTCTCGCCGCCGTACTGAGCGTCCTCGTCCCGCTGGCCCGGCGCGACCGGCCCGTGTCCGTCTCTCCCGGGCTGTACGACATGGTCCAGTGGCAGCACCTGTGGGAGCGCGCCGTCGCCGACCCGGTCGGCGGCGAACGGGGCCTCACCGGGTCCCCGGGTGAGGAGGAACCCTCCACCCCCGAGGTTCCGGCCGTGCCTGGCGGCGTGTGCCCCTACCGGGGTCTCGCCGCGTACCGCCAGGAGGACACCCGGTGGTTCTTCGGGCGGCAGCGGAGCACCGACGCCCTCGTCGCCCAGCTCCGCGCGATTGAGGCAACGGGACCGACAGGCCCCATGGGTCGCGCGTCGGCCACTTCCGACTCCGGCTCCGGCATCACCGCCAGTACCGGCACCGGCACTACCACCACCGCCGGTCTCGTCATGCTCGTTGGCGCCTCCGGTGCCGGCAAGTCCTCCCTCCTTAGCGCCGGGCTCGTGCCCGCGTTGCAGGCGGGGGCGTTGGGTGGTGGGCAGGGGCAGGGG
>NZ_LIQQ01000507.1 GCF_001418565.1 Streptomyces graminilatus
CGGTACCACCACCCCCGCCGGCGGCTCCGCCCCGGCCCGTAGCTCCGCCCGCCCCGCCGCGACCGGCGGCGGCCCCGGCGGCGGCCGCGGTCCCCGCGCCAGCCGCCGCGCACCCGACCCTCGCCATCCCCGCGCCCGCCTCTCCGCCGCCGCCGGTCCCGGCCCTGCCCGCGACCGGCGGCGGCTCGGCGATACCGGCCACCTTCCGGTCCGAGGGCACCGTCGACACCGGCGACGCCTCCGGCCGGGAGGGAGCCCGCACCGGGATGGTCGTCGCCATCGGCATCGCGGTCGCCGCCCTGCGCGGCATGAACCAGTGGCTCGGCGACCGCCGCCAGCGCTTCCAGGACCAGGCACCCGTCCGCCAGGCCGCCGCGAAGGCCCAGGCCGAGCAGATCAAGGCCCAGGCCGAACACGCGGCCGCCCTGCAGAAGATCAGTCACGACGCGACGCAGGCCCGCGCCAAGGGCGGGGCCTCCGGGAGCGGATCGGGCGGGTCGAAGGGCAGCGGCGGGAAGTCCGGGGGCGGTTCCTCGGGCGGCGGGAAGCCCGGAGGCGGCGGTTCGGCCGGGTCGAAGGGCCCGGGCGGCAAGGGCAGCACGACCAGCCCCTCCGGCGGTACGGGCAAGAAGCCCGGCGGGAAGGACTCGACGGGCTCCGGCCGCCCGGGCGCCTCGACCTCGAAGGGGTCCGGCGGCAAGGGGCCGGAGGCGAAGAAGCAGCAGGACAAGCCGTCCAAGGGGATCAAGTCCCCGATGGGCGGCAAGTCCTCGAACTCCAGCGGCTCCAGCCCGGCCCTGGAGCGCGCCCGCGGCCGCCAGGAGCGCAAGGCGGCCGGTCAGCAGGAGCGGGCTCAGCGGCGCGCGGCCCGGCAGACGGCCCGGCTCGAGAACCGGGCCAAGGACCAGGACGCCGCCCGCGACCGCGCGAGCGCGTCGAAGGAGGGTCGCCGGGCGGCGCGGGACAAGGTCCGCAACGCGCGGATCGAGGCCCGGGGCGCGCGGAAGCAGCAGGCCGCCGACGCCAAATTCGAGGCCCGGCAGAAGGAGCGGGAGGCCAAGCGGCAGAAGAAGGAGGACGCCGCAGCCGCCGAGCCGGACCGCACCTCGCTCGGCGCGGCCGCCGCGAAGACGGCCCGGCGCCGACTGAAGAAACGCCGCAAGAACCTCGCCCCGCCGGTCCTGGCCAAGGTCTCGCGCAAGAAGAGGAAGGGGAAGAAGGCCAAGTCCGCCCCGGCGGCCGCCGCTTCGGGCAAGGGCGCCTCGACGGGCCCGGCGAAGAAGGCCGGCGGCAAGGGCAAGAAGGCGCCGGGGGCGAAGAAGCCGAAGGTCAACCTCAAGAAGGCCAAGGCGAAGAAGACCGGCAAGGGCACGTCCACCGGCCCGTCCACCGGTCCGGCGACGTCGCCGAAGGTCAACCTCAAGAAGGGGCCGGGGGCGAAGAGGCCGAAGGTCAACCTCAACAAGCCCAAGGCCAAGAAGAAGACGTCGACCGGTCCCGGCCCCACGTCGCCGACCGGCACGGGGCCGACGGGGACGGGGCCGACGGGCGGCGGGAAGTGGTGGAGCCGCAAGCCCGGGTCCAAGTCGCGGCGTAACCAGCAGCAGCAGCCCCCGCCCCGGCAGGAGCCGCGTACGGACGGCGAGTGGCTGCGCCCGCCGCCCGGGATGAACGCGGCCTACGTCACCACCATCGAACGGCTCGACACGGAGAAGCCGCAGCAGAGCACCCCGCCGGCCGCCATCACCCAGGGGCGGGCGGGGCTCCCGGCCGGGAAGCCGAAGCCCTCGAAGGCCACCACCGCCGCGCCGACCGGCGCGGCGGCAGCACCACA
>NZ_LIQQ01000508.1 GCF_001418565.1 Streptomyces graminilatus
GTGCCGTTGTCGGGGGGTTGGGGGGTGCTGGTGGTGTTGGTGCTTGTGCCTTCCATGCTTCGACAGTAAGGGCAGGTACTGACAATTTGGGGGTGTGTGTGCGCCTGCGCGTCTGCCGGGTTCTGTTTCGTTTGCGGGTACGGGTGCGTCGTGGCTTCTCGCGCCCACGCGGCGGAGCCGCGAATCGATACAGCCCCGCGTCCCTAAAAGGCTGGCGCCAGTTCTCTGGTTACGGGGGTTTCGGGGAGCGCCGCCGACTGGTCGTACCGGTGGAGGATCAGGTGGGCCATGGACCTGTGGGCGCCCAGGGGGGCCGTCGCTATCCAGGGGGCCGCCTTGGCGCACTCTGTGGCGAAGCGGCCCGGGGCTGTGAAGTACGAGGCCACGGCGATCCGGTGGCGGCCACTGGCCGTCAGCGCTCGTACGGCCTCGGGGACGGTCGGGGCGGCGGTGGTGGCGTACGCCGGTACGACGGGCACGCCCAGGCGGTCGGCGAGGAGCCGGGCGGTGTGGCGGGTGTCGAGGTCCGAGTCGGGGTCGCGGGAACCCGCGGCGGCCAGGACCACCGCGCTGGACCGGCGCTGCTCGTCGGTCATCCGGGTCTGCCAGCCGGCCTCGACCAGTCGGGCGTGCAGGGTGTCGACGAGCAGGGGGTGCGGGCCGAGCGGAGCGGCCACGCGCGTGCGTGCCGTCGCCGCCGCGGCCATCTCCGGGATGTCGTGCTTCACGTGGTAGCCACGGCTGAGCAGCAGCGGTACGAGGACGGCCTCGGCGGTGCCGAGTCCCGCGAGCGTGTCCGGGAGCAGGGGCGCGTTCAGCTCGATGTGTCCCAGGTGGACGGGCAGGCCGGGGCGCAGTTCGCGGACGCGTTCGGCGAGCGCGCGGACGGTGCTCAGGGCGCGCGGGTCGCGGCTGCCGTGGCCCACGAGGACGAGTGCGGGCGGGGTGGCGCGACAGCCGGGGCCGGGGCGGCTGGTGAGGCGGCCGGTGCTGCGGTCCATCATGTGCGCCGTCCTGTCGGGGTGGGCGCCTCCGGGCGGCCAGGGGCTTCGCGGGGGCTGCGTGGACTCGTCGTGGGAGCGGGGCGACGGCGTCATGCACCGATCGTGACGGTACGAGGTTGCCACGCCGTTGCGCGGGAATGACGGGTCTTTTCCGGGGGTTCACGGTGGGGGCGACGGGTGTGTGAGCCTGCCTGACCTGTGGCTTTCCGGGGGCGAGTGAAGCTGGTCACGTCGGGGGCGGCGAACCGGGGCGGAGTCGGGGGCGTCCTCTCTGATCGAGGCCACCGGGGCCGTCCGGGGAGGGACACGTCCGATGAGCAGTCCGAAGGCGCGTGGATCACAGGGATCACGGGTGTCCCTGCGGTCGCGTGTGCGTTCGCTCGTGCGTGTGCCGCGTACGCGGACCGGGCAGCGGCGGGCCGTGCAGGTCGTGATGTCGCTGTGCGTGCTGGCGCTGCTGCCGGCCACGTGGTTGTTCGTCGCCGCGAGCGACCGGCTGCGCGAGGTGTCGGACGTGCCGCGTACCGATGTCGCCGTCGTCTTCGGTGCCGGTCTGTGGGGCGGGGAGCCGTCCCCGTACCTCGCGCACCGGCTGGACGCGGCGGCGAAGCTGTACCGGGCGGGGCGGGTCAAGGTGGTGCTCGTCACCGGGGACAACAGCCGGGAGGAGTACGACGAGCCGGACGCGATGCGGGTGTATCTGACCCGGCACGGGGTGCCGGACGGGCGGATCGTCAGCGACTACGCCGGGTTCGACACCTGGGACTCCTGTGTCCGGGCGAAGAAGATCTTCGGGGTCGACCGGGCCGTGCTGATCAGTCAGGGTTTCCACATTCGCCGTGCTGTCGCGCTGTGCGAGGCGGCGGGGGTGGACTCGTACGGGGTCGGCGTCGAGGCCAAGCACGACGTGACGTGGTACTACGGCGGGACGCGGGAGCTCTTCGCGGCGGGGAAGGCCGCGTTGGACGCGGTGTTCGAGCCCGATCCACGGTTCCTGGGGCCGGTGGAGGTGGGGGTCCAGCGGGCGTTGGCCTCGGACACCCGCTGAAGGGCGATGCAGGGCGCTGATGGGCAGCGGGCTGGTGAGTGACCTCACCGGCGGCTCCGGGGCTTCGGGAGGTCTCCGTGCCCGCTGTGTAACGGGGTGCGATCCGGGGTGTAACACCGGCGCCGCACGCTGGGCGGTATGGAGAACTCCGTGACGCCCACGCACTGCCCGTACTGCGCCCTGCAGTGCGGAATGAACCTCACGCCGGTGGCGGGCGGGGGCGTCACGGTGACCGAGCGTGCCGACTTCCCGGTCAACCGTGGTGCCCTGTGCGGCAAGGGGCGCACCGCCCCCGCGCTGCTGTCTCCGGCGCTGCGGCTGACCGAGCCGCTCGTACGGCGGGACGGCGTACTCGTACCCGCCTCCTGGGAGGAGGCCCTGGACCGGGTCGCCGAGGGACTGGCCCGCACGCGTACGGAGCATGGCCCGGACGCGTGCGGTGTCTTCGGCGGGGGCGGGCTGACCAACGAGAAGGCCTACGCGCTGGGGAAGTTCGCGCGGGTCGTTCTCGGGACCTCCCAGATCGACTACAACGGGCGTTTCTGCATGTCGTCCGCCGCCGCTGCCGGGAACAGGGCGTTCGGGATCGACCGGGGGCTGCCCTTCCCGATGGAGGACATTCCCAGGACCGGGTGCGTCATCCTGGTCGGCTCCAATCTCGCCGAGACCATGCCGCCCGCCCTGCGCTATCTCACCGAACTCAGGGAGAACGGGGGGACGTTGATCGTCATCGATCCGCGCCGGACCCGTACCGCCGAGCAGGCCGATCTGCATCTCGCGCCGCGTCCCGGTACCGATCTCGCGCTCGCCCTGGGGCTGTTGCACCTGGTCGTCTCGCAGGGGCGCACCGACGAGGAGTTCATCGAGGAGCGGACGAGCGGCTGGGCGGAGACGCGGGCTGCGGCGATGGCCCACTGGCCGGAGTACGTGGAGCGGATCACCGGGGTTCCTGTGCCCCAACTCCGTGACGCGGTGCGGATGTTCTGCGAACCGGACGCCGCCATGGTGCTCACGGCGCGCGGGCCCGAGCAGCAGTCCAAGGGGACGGACACCGTCAGCGCGTGGATCAACCTCTGCCTGGCGACCGGGCGGGCGGGGCGGCCGTACTCCGGATACGGGTGTCTGACCGGGCAGGGCAACGGGC
>NZ_LIQQ01000509.1 GCF_001418565.1 Streptomyces graminilatus
TCGCTCTCGTCCAGGCCGGCCGGTCCGCCGGGGGCGAGCAGCCGGTGCGGGACAGGCGGGGGCGCCGAGGGGGGCGCCGAGGGGGGCGTGAAACCGTTTCCCCTCCTCCTCGGCCGCCGACGTAGGGTGAATTCCCCGCCCGTCCGCCTGCCTGCCTGTCGAGGAGCTCCGTGAGCATCGCAGAGCCGAACACCGTTCCGCCGCAGCCCGCTTGGCGGCTGCTCCTCGACTACGTACGGCCGCACCGGTGGACCCTGCTGGCGGGCGCCCTGCTGTCGCTGGCGACGGGTGCCGCCGGGCTGGCGCTGCCGCTGGTGGCGCGGGGGCTCATCGACGACCTGTCCCACGACCGGACGATCACCGGGGCGCTGCTCCTGATGTCCGCGCTGGTCGTCGCCAACGCGGCGCTGGGCGCGCTGGGCGGGTACGTGCTGCGCCGCACCGCCGAGTCGGTGGTGCTGGGAGCCCGGCGGGAGCTGTCCTCCTACCTGCTGCGGCTGCGGATACCGGCCGTGGACCGGACCGAGCCCGGCGATCTGATGGCCCGGGTCACCTCGGACACGACGCTGCTGCGCGAGGTCACCACCGACTCGCTCGTCGGCCTCGGCACCGGCGGCCTCACCCTGGTGGCGACGGTCGTGATGATGGGCCTGGTGGACCCGGTGCTGCTGGGTGTCACGGTCGGCGTGATCGTGGCGGCGGGGACCGTGTTCGGGGTGATCGTGCCGCGCATCAACAAGGCGAGCCGGCGGGCGCAGGACGCGGTCGGTGTCATGGGCGCCTCGCTGGAACGCGTACTGGGCGCGCTGCGCACGATCAAGGCGTCCGGCGCCGAGCACCGGGAGGAGGAACGGCTGCACGCGGCGGCCGAGGAGTCGTGGCGGCAGAGCGTACGGGCCGCCAAGTGGGCTGCCGCGGCGGGCAACACAGCGGGGCTCGCGATGCAGATCGCCTTCATCACGGTGCTCGCGGTGGGCGGCGCCCGGGTCGCGACGGGCGCGGTGGACGTGGGCACGCTGGTCGCGTTCCTCCTCTACGTGTTCTATCTGATGTCGCCGATCCAGGAAGTGGTCGGCGCGATCACGCAGTACCAGACGGGCGCCGCGGCCCTCACCCGTATCCAGGAGGCCCTCGCCCTGCCCGCCGAGCCGTCGTCGGCCCGCCCCGCGCCCCTCCCGGCCGCCGACGCCGAACCGGCGGCGCTCGCCTTCGAGGAGGTCCGCTTCCGCTACGCCGACGATCTTCCGTACGTCCATCACGGCGTGACCTTCGCCGTGCCGCCCCGGGGCATGACGGCGTTCGTCGGCCCGTCCGGCGCGGGCAAGACCACCGTCTTCTCGCTCATCGAACGGTTCTACGACCCCGAGGCCGGTGTCATCACCGTCGACGGGCGGGACACCGCCGACTGGGATCTGACGGAACTGCGTTCCGCCATCGGCTATGTCGAGCAGGACGCGCCCGTGCTGTCGGGTTCGCTGCGCGACAACCTGCTGCTGGGCAGTCCGGAGGCGGACGAGGACGCGGTCACCCGGGTGGTGAAGACGACCCGGCTCGACGGTCTGGTGGCCCGGCTGCCGCGCGGCCTCGACACCCTGGTGGGGCATCGCGGCACCAAGCTGTCGGGCGGTGAGCGCCAACGGGTGGCCATCGCCCGCGCCTTGCTGCGCCGGCCCCGGCTGCTCCTGCTGGACGAGGCGACCTCGCAGCTCGACGCGGTGAACGAGGCGGCGCTGCGCGACACGGTCGCGGATGTCGCCCGTACGACGACCGTTCTCGTCGTCGCCCACCGGCTGTCGACGGTGACGATGGCCGACCGGATCGTGGTGATGGACGCGGGCCGCGTCCGCGCGGTGGGCACCCACGGGGAACTGGTCGCCGGGGACCCGCTGTACGCCGAACTGGCGGCCACGCAGTTCCTGGCGACTACCGGCTGAGCACACACGTACGACGAGAGTGAGGGCCGCCCGGTCCGGGCGCGGCCCTCACTCCCATGTTCCAGTGCGTCCGTCAGGCCTCGATGCCCGGCAGCAGGCCGGTCACGGGGGCGGCCATGTCGGTGAGCTGGTGCAGTTGCTGGAGGTCGTTCAGGCGGTTGAGCGAGGTCAGCTGGCTGGAGACCCGGGGAAGGTCCTCGTGGTACTGGGCGGGAATCTCGCTCACGGCGAGCGAGTCGAGCTGGGCGATCGGGTTCAGCTTGCCCGCGTTCTGGTCGGCGGCGGGGGCCGCGGATGCCAGCGGGGCGGCGAGGCCGGTGACGCCGACGGCGAGACCAACGGCGGCGACGATTCGTCGTGTTGAGATCATGTAGTCATGAACGGCGCGCGCCCCGCCCCGGACACGGGCGCCGCGCCCCGCTCACTCGTCAGGCTCATCCTCCGTCTGCGCTTGCCGACGTTCCCAGGAGGGAGGACGCTCAGGAGGAGAGGTCCCTCGCGGCCCGTACCCGATCGGGCCGAGGGCCCCCGAGGAGGTCACCATGGGCACCGCGGCAAGCTCCACCTTCGACGTCGAGACTCTGCGCCGGGGCATCGAAGGACAGGACGCGACGGCACTGCTGTCGCTCTACGCCGACGACGCGCAACTGCGTGTCGTCGACCGCAACACTCAGCCCAGCCACCCGATGGTCAAGCGTGGCATCGGCGAGATCCGCGCCATGCTGGACGACGTGTACGGCAGGGACATGACCCACAAGCTGGAACAGGTCGTCGTGCAGGGCGACCAGGTCGCCTACACCGAGTCCTGCCAGTACCCGGACGGGGTCCGCGTCCTGGCCAGCGCGATGCTTTCGCTGCGCGACGGCAAGATCGTCGACGAGACCCTGCTGCAGGCTTGGGACGAGGAGAGTTCCTGACAGCACCACCGCTCCTTTCCCGCTGATCGCTCCACCAGGTCGCCAGGCGCTCCGTGAGGCACGGGGAGCCGGGGCGTGGGCGCGCGGGTCGCGGGGCGCGACACGCTCGGCCGGTCCGCCCTTGCAAGGGCCTCCCCGGCGGGCGGCCGGGGCGCCATACTGGCCCCCGTGCGCGTAGCGATCATGACAGCAGGCTCACGGGGTGACGTGGCCCCCTTCACCGGGCTCGGACACGGGCTGGCCGGTGCCGGGCACGAGGTCACCCTGGTCACGCACGGCTGCTTCGAGCCGCTGGTGGCGGGGGCCGGGGTCGGTTTCCACGCCCTGCCCCTCGATCCCCGGGCGGAGTTGGAGTCGGCACACGGGCGCGGGCTCCATCGCAGCGCGACCGGCGCCGGGAAGCTGCTGCGGGTGGTCGGGATGGCGCGACGCCTCGTCGGCCGGATGACCGACGAGCTCCTGGCCGCCGCCCGCACGCACGACGTACTGCTGCTGTCCAGTTCGCTGGGTCCCCTGGGACACACCATCGCGGAGGGGCTGCGGCTGCCGAGCATGGGCGTGTACCTCCAACCGGTCGCCCCGACAGGGGAGTTCGGGCCGGCCCTGCTCGGGGGACGGTCCTGGGGCCCGGCGGGCAACCGGCTCGCCGGGAACGGGGTGAACGTGGCCGTCGAGCAGGTGTTCGCCTCGACCGTGCCTGCCCTGCGGGACCGGCTGGGCCTGCCCCGCCGCGCCCCGGCCGCCGCCCGCCGCGCCCGGGAGCGCCAGGGCTGGCCGGTGCAGCACGGCTTCAGCCCGCTGGTGGTGCCCCGGCCCCGCGACTGGCGCCCGGGGCTCGACGTCTGCGGCTACTGGTGGCCGTACGACGCCCAGCCCCATCTGCCGCCCCGGCTGGAGGAGTTCCTCGCCTCGGGACCCGCGCCGGTCTTCGTGGGCCTGGGCAGCGCCACCGTGCCCGATCCCGGGCGGCTGAGCGCGGCCGTCGTCGGGGCCCTGCGCGAGGCCGGGATGCGCGGGGTGATCC
>NZ_LIQQ01000051.1:0-17376 GCF_001418565.1 Streptomyces graminilatus
TTGAGGACGAGCGCGTTCAGCGCGAACGGGGGTTCGGGGGCGGAGCCCCCGAGGACGGGAACGGGAAGGGGCGGCGGGGGCGAGGACCGGCTTCTACGGGCGCAGCGCGCGTAGCAGCAGGTCCGCCAGTTGGGCCGCCACCTCTGTCGGGGTCAGGGGGCCCTCCGGGCTGTACCACGTCGACAGGTGGTGGATCGAGCCGAAGTGGTAGTCGACCACCAGGTCCGCCGAGGTCGCCGGGGAGAAGACGCCCGTCTCCTGGCCCTCCTCGATCAGCGCCCGGAAGCGCTCGTGATACCGCCGCCGCTCCGCCCGCACCTGCTTGTTCTTCTCCGGGCTCAGATGATGCATGGAGCGGAAGAAGATCATCGCGTCGTCGAGGTTCTCGATGGTGGTGACCACGACGTCCGCCGCCGCCCGCCGCAACCGCTCCTCCACGGGCGCGTCGGCGTTCGCGAACGCGTCCAGCCGTTCCTGCTGAACACGCAGCACGCGCGCGTACACCTCGTGCAGGAGATCGTCCTTGGACCCGAAGTAGTGGTAGAGCGCCCCCTTGGTGACCCCGGCCGCCTCGACGATCTCCTGCACGGACGTACGGTCGTACCCCTGTTCCGCGAAGAGCCGGGTGGCGGCGGCCAGCAGCCGCTGCGGGACAGGCGTACCGTCGCCGTCCGTCGTCCTGGGCACTACCGCCACCAGCCTTCCAAGGGTTCGCAATGGTTCCAAAGGTTCCAACAGCCTAATCAGCCGAAACCGCCTGCCTACCGAGAGTCCCCGGAGCGGGTGCGCAGTTCCCGGCGGAGGATCTTTCCGGTCGCCGTCTTGGGCAGGTCGGCCAGGATCTCCACCTGCCGCGGGTACTTGTAGGCGGCCAGTCTCTCCTTGCAGTACGCGGCCAGCGCGTCCGGGTCCTCCTCCGCTCCAGGCCGCAGGCTGATGTACGCCTTGACGGTCTCACCCCGGTAGGCGTCGGGCACCCCGACGACGGCCGCCTCGCGTACCGCCGGATGGGTGTACAGGACGTCCTCGACCTCACGCGGCCACACCTTGAAGCCGGACGCGTTGATCATGTCCTTCTTCCGGTCCACGACGTACAGCCATCCCTCGGCGTCCATGAACCCGATGTCGCCGGTCCGCAGTTCCCCGTCCGGGAAGGTCTCCGCGGTGGCCTCGGGGAGCCGCCAGTAGCCGGGAACCACCTGCGGTCCCCGGACCAGGATCTCGCCCTGTTCGCCGAAGGGAACCTCCGCGCCCTGGTCGTCGACGATGCGTACGACGGTGTCGGCGCCCGGCACGCCCACCGCGAGGGTGCCGGAGACCGGGTCGACGGGTGCCTCCAGGGCGGGCGGTACGGAGGCGCAGGGGGCGGTGCACTCGGTGAGTCCGTAGCCGTTGCGGATGTACGGGCCGAAGCCGGCGCGGAACTTCTCCACGAGGGCGGGCGGCAGCGGGGCGCCGCCGGAGGAGATGTGCCGGAAGGAGGAGAAGTGGTCGGGGGTGGCCGCCGGGTGCGCGGCCAGGGCCATGAAGGCCGTCGACGGGCCGATCGTGTAGTGCGGGCGGTGCTCGGTGAACGCGTCCAGGACGACACCCGGTTCGAAGCGGTGGACGAGCACCAGCGTGCCCGCGCTGTTCAGGCTCGCGCCGAGCTGGCAGACCATGCCGGTGATGTGGAACAGGGGCGCCATCGCGAAGTAGACGGGCGCCTCGGGCAGCGGGAGGCCCGTCCGCTGCCGTTCCGCGTTGTACATGATGTTGGCGTGGGTGTTGGTGGCTCCCTTGGGGGCGCCGCTGGTGCCGGAGGTGTAGCTGATCAGCGCGACGTCGGAGGGGCGGGGAGCGCGGTCGGCGGGTGCCTGGTGACCGTACCGGGCCACCGCCGTCAGGTCCTCGGCGTCCGGGGCCTGCGGCAGCCGCTCGAAGGCGAGGACGCGCGTGTCGTCACGGCTCTGGAAGTCCAGTTCGCAGCCCGTGAGCACGATCCGCACGGGAGAGCCGGCGGCCGTCTCCCTCAGGTACGACTCCCAGGCCCGGTCGGAGCAGATCAGCGCGGCCACGCCACCGTCCCGCAGGACGTGGGTGACCTCCCCCGACTTGTACATGGGGTTGACGGGCACGACGGTCGCGCCGGCCTTCCAGGCCCCCAGTACCGCGAGCACGAAGAGCGGCGAGTTCTGGAGCAGGACGGCGACCCGGTCGCCGCGCTCCAGCCCCCGGGCGACGAGATACCCGGCGACGGAGTCGCTCAGCTCGTCGACCTCACGGTGGCTGAGCCGCCCGTCGAAATAGGCGAGGAAGGTACGGTCCGGGACCTCGGCGGCGGTCCGGCGCAGCGCGTGGACGAGTGAGTCGTCGGGGTTCACGGGCGCCCGCAGGACGTCGTCGAGGAGGGCCAGCCAGGGCTGCGCGCCGTAGCGGGAGCCGGGGCTGGAGCCGGAGTCGGTCATCGGGTGGCCTCCCACTTCTGCTGGATGTGGTTCATGTTCGTCAGCCAGTGTTCGGGGTCGGTGGCCCGGGCCCGGTAGTAGGCGGCGACCTCGGGGTGCGGCAGGATCAGGAAACGGTCCTCCTCGATCCCCTGGAACAGCGCCTCCGCGACCTCCTCCGGCTCGATCGCGGTCGGCACGAGCACCAGGTCACCGGCGCTGCCGGTCCCGGCCAGCATGTCCGTACGCACACCCTGCGGGCAGATGGCGTGCACCTTGATCCCTCGGTGGCGGTACGTCAGTGACAGCCACTCCGCGAAGGCGTAGGCGCCGTGCTTGGTCACGCTGTAGGGCGCCGCGCCGACCATGGTGAGCAGTCCGGCGGCGGACACGGTGGACACGAAACGGCCACTGCCGCGCTCCAGCCACTCCGGCAGCAGTTCGTGGGCCGCACGGACGTGCGCCATCACGTTCACGTCCCAGGCGAGCGCCCAGACGTCCTCCCCGGCCGCCTCGGACCCGCCCGAGGCGAGCCCGGCGTTGGCGCAGTAGACGTCCACGGTCCCGCCGAGGGCGGAACGGGCCTCGGCGACGACGGCGGACGCGTCGCCGGGCACCGCGATCCCGCCGATCTCGTCGGCGACGGCTGCCGCCCTGTCGGCGTCCAGGTCGTTGACGACCACCCGGGCTCCCCCGGCGGCGAACCGCCGGGCCAGGGCGGCCCCGATCCCTCCGCCCGCTCCAGTGACGACGACTCCGGCACCTTGAACGACATCCACGATCGGTCTCCTTCGACACGACACGGCCCGACGTACGGACAGACTAACCGGTCGGTATGTAGCAAGAAAGGGGCCACGGCAAGTCCGCCAGGGGCGCGGGGCTATGCCATGTACGGCTCCGCCGCGGGGCGCGACAAGCCACGATTCACCCGCAGCGTACGAACAACCTGCGGCAGCACATACGGTGCCCCCAAACACCCGTACCGCCTCATGAAGGGAACCCCCATGCCCTTGTCACGACGCGGCCTCCTAGCCACGACCACCGCCACCGCGGCAGCCCTGACAGCGTGCGAAAAGGCGACCACCCCCACGGCGCACCGCCCGGAAGGGCTCCGCACCGGCTTCGAGAATCTGGTCGCCGCCGCCTACTCCCCTCTCCACGGCAAGATGGTCGGCCTGGTCACCAATCCCACCGGTGTCACCCGGGACGTACGCCACATCGTCGACGTCATGCACGCGGACGACCGGGTGCGGCTGACCGCCGTGTTCGGCCCCGAGCACGGTTTCCGGGGCACCGCGCAGGCCGGCGGTTCCGAGGGGCGGCACGACGATCCGGCGACCGGGCTCCCCGTCTACGACACGTATCTCAAGCGCGGCCGAACGCTCGCGGACATCTTCACCGCCTCCGGTGTCGACACCGTCGTCTTCGACATCCAGGACGTGGGCGCCCGTTTCTACACCTACATCTGGACCCTGTACGACTGCATGGAGGCGGCCGGGCTCGCGGGCAAGTCCTTCCTGGTGCTGGACCGGCCGAATCCGGTGACCGGGCGGACCGCCCAAGGGCCCGTGCTGCACAGGGAGTTCGCGTCGTTCGTCGGGCGGCAGCCGATCGCGCAGGCGCACGGGATGACGGTGGCGGAGCTGGCGCGGCTGTTCAACGAGGAGTTCCTGGCCGCGCCGGTGGAGCTGGACACCGTACCGATGTCGGGGTGGCGGCGGTCGGAGTACTACGACGCGACCGGGCTGCCATGGGTGCCGCCGAGCCCGAACATGCCTACGCCCGACACAGCGCTGGTGTACTCGGGGACGGGTCTCTTCGAGGGGACGAACCTGTCGGAGGGGCGCGGCACGACCCTGCCGTTCGAGCTGCTCGGCGCCGAGGGGATCGACCGGCGGTGGGCCGCCGCGATGGAGCGACTCGGGCTGCCCGGCGCGCACTTCAGGGAGGCGTACTTCGTGCCGTCCTTCTCCAAGTTCCAGGGGAAGACCGTCGGGGGCGTGCAGATCCATGTGCACAACCGGGCGGCCTACGACCCGGTGCGTACCGGGGTCGCGCTGCTGGTGACCGCCAAGAAGGTCTGGAGCGGCTTCGGTTGGCGCTCCGACAACTGGATCGACAAGCTGACCGGATCCGCTCGGGTGCGCACGATGATCGACGCGGGCGCCGACGCCGACGAGGTCGTGGCGGGCTGGCAAGGGGAGTTGGCGGCGTTCCGGCGACTGCGCCGAAAGTATCTCATCTACAAATAGGCCGTGACGTATGGCCAACTCCCGTCCTCCGCAGGACGATACGCCCCACATCACGACACCACCGGGGGACGGGGTATGTCATGGCGGAGACGGAAATGAGCGTCTCTCCCTACTGGGAGATCACGTTCGACGCGGACGGCGACACCGACGGGCGCAGACGCGACCGGCTGCTCGCGGAGGTGGGCCCGCGCGGAGTGCGCGACCTCATCGTCTTCGCGCACGGCTGGAACAACGACCGGTCCATGGCGACCGAGTTGTACAGCAGGTTCTTCAGCGCCGTCCCGGGCCTCGCGCCCGCGACCGCCAGGATCGGCTACGTGGGTGTGGTCTGGCCGTCGATGCGCTTCACGGACGAGCCCATCCCCGACTTCCGGCCGTCCCTGACCGCCGTCGGCACACCGGAGACGGCCTCCTCGCCCGGACTCGACGACAGCACCCGGCGGGCGCTCCTGGACACCTTCCCCGGGCGGGACGCGGTGGTGGAGAGTATCGGGCGGCTGCTGGATCAACAGCCGGACGGCGCCGGGGCCTTGGAGGAGTTCGGCCGGCTGGTACGGGAACTCGTCGAGGTGTCGCCCCGGGCGCCGCGCACGGGGTTCGCGGCGGATCTCCTCGCGGACGCGGACGCGGACGCGGACGCGGACGGTCGGGCGGAGGGCGCCCCGGAGATGCTCACGGGGAGCACGGCGGCGGTCTGCGAGGAGTTCGCGCTCGCCCTGGCGGGCCCCGGGTCCCCGTCACCCGAAGCCGTCGCCGGGTTCACGGTTCCCGGGCTGCCCGATGTGTGGAAGGGCGCGCGGGAACTGCTGCGGCAGGCCACGTACTACGCGATGAAGGGGCGGGCCGGAACGGTCGGCGAGCGGGGGCTCGGGCCGGTGCTCGGGCGGCTCGCCGGGGCGGCGCCCGGGGTGCGGGTGCATCTCGTGGGGCACAGTTTCGGCGCCCGGCTGGTGGCGTTCGCGCTGCGCGGGCTGCCCGAGGAGGTGCGTACGGTGAAGTCGGTGACGCTGCTTCAAGGAGCCTTCTCGCACTACGCGTTCGCGGACCGGCTGCCGTACGACGCGCGTGCGGCGGGTGCGCTGAAGGGGCGTCAGAGCCGGATAGACGGTCCTCTGGTGTGCTGTTACTCCCAGCATGACGGGGCACTCGGCACGTTCTATCCGCTGGCCTCGCGCACGGCCGGCGACAGCAGATCTGTCATGGGCTTCGGTGTGGCCGAGTTGCTGGGCCCCAAGTGGGGTGCGATGGGCCACGACGGTGTCCAGGCCGTGCCGGGGACCGTCAAGTTGACGATCGCCGAGGCTCTCGGGCCGGCGAAGCTGCCGCTGACCGGGTGTGTGAACGTCGACGCGGGGGCGGTGGTGAAACACGGCGGGCCCCCGTCGGGGGCCCACAGCGACATCTGCCACCCGGAGTTGGCCCAGGTGGTGCTGGCGGCGGGCCGAATCCACTGACCCACCGCCGCAACACCCTTGCCGTTACCGGCTGTTACCGGCTGCTACCGGTGTGACGCGAACTCGACGACCTGCTGGTAGGTCGGCCGGTTCTGCCAGCTGATGTTCTTGTGCTTGATGCCGCCCAGGGTGCGCTGCACGATCGAGTCGGCGCACCACTGGTTGCCCGCGGTGGTGCAGACCTTGTCGGCGGGGTAGACCTGGGCGGCCGTCTTGCCCGCCGCGGTCTTCAGGGTGCTGATCAGGACGTCCCGGCAGCCGCTGAGCGTGCCGCCGCCGCAGTACTTCTGCGTCAGCCCGCCCTGCACCGGTTCACCGAGCACCGCCCGGATGTCCTTGTCGACGTAACTCCACCAGCCGTACTGGAAGGAGCTTCCCGCGTGCGACCCGGTCGGGCCGTGCGCCGCCGAGGGTGCCTCGTCGACGGGGAGGTTGTTGGTCATGGCGGTGTAGAGGTCGGTGCCGAGGCCCGGCTGGAACTCCCCCTGCACCAGCAGCGGCCACCAGGCGTCCAGGATGCGGATCGCGTCCGCGTTGGCGTAGGTCTTCGAGCCCGGCGTCGTCTCCGTGCGCTTGGCACCCGCCGTCACCCACGCGGACAGCTTGCCGACCGCCGCGGCGGCCGCGGAGTCGGTGACCGGTGAGCTGTTGACGACGCGCAGCAGCTTCGGCAGCACGTCCTCGGCCCGCAGATCGGCGAGCGCGGCGTCGGCCATCGCCTTCACCAGCTGGACCCGGGTCACACCGCCCGCCGCGACGAGCTTCTTGACCCGGTCCTCCAGGAGGTTGCCGCGGTGGACCGAGCCGTTGCCCCAGGGCGCGGTGCTGTAGTCCAGGGCCTGCTTGTTGTTCCAGGAGATGTAGTAGTCCTGGTCGATCGAGTTGGGGTGGGCCGACGCCGGTGTGTAGTCGGCGGTGTTGGTCGACGGGACCCAGTTCCGCCACTCGTACGCCGGCTGCGCCCAGACCGGGAACTCCGCGTCGACGCCGTTCGCGCGCACCGGGTTGTCGCCGCTGTTGTAGTACGCGGTGTGCTTGGAGTCGGCGTAGAACCAGTTGAAGGTGTAGTTGATGTGCTGCACGGCGGCCTGGAAGTCCGCCGGGCCCTTCACCGCGTCCGGGTCGTTGAGCATCATGAAGCCGATGATCGAGTCGGCCTCGTGCATGTAGGAGGAGCGCAGGGTGGTGTAGGCGATCTTCTTGCCGTCGACCGTCGCACGGTGGCTGACCGGGCCGTACTTGGTGCGGTAGACCTGCATCCGGTAGGAGCCGGCGGCCGTGCCGTCGGCCGTGGTCGGCTTCCAGGCGTTGGTCTGCTCGATCTTCTCCATCGGCGTGCAGGTGCCGTGGTAGAGGTAGTGGACGTCGTCCTGGCACAGCTCGACCGCGTACGAGTCGATGATGTCCTGCCCGGAGGTCGTCGCGCTCCACGCGTAGTCCTGGCCGCGGCCGAGTTCGACGTACATGCTCAGCCCGGCGAAAGAGGCGCCGCGCGCGCTGAGGCCCGGGCCCTGGAGCTCCTGGAGCATGAGCAGTTGCGGGGCGAAGTAGCCCGTCTGCGGGCCGAAGACGGCGACCGGGTGGCCGCTGGCGGTCTTGGCGCCGCTCACCACGAGGGCGTTGGACATACCGCGCTTGGCCGAGGTGAGGGCGGTGGCCGTCGCCGTGCGGGAGGCCTTGTCCGCGCTCGCGGTGGCGGCGCTGCCCGTACGGTCGTACACCAGCGGCTGCTCGGCGACCGTACCGGCGTCGGGCAGGGCCTCGCCCTTCGGGTCTGCGGGCGCGTTGGCGTAGGGGAAGCTCTCGCCGTCGTGGACGGTGAGGACGGCCTCGGGGTCGTTGCGCTCACGGAAGGCTTCCCAGACCTTGGTGCCCTCGGCGACGCCGTACTTGGACTGGGCGGCCATGAGTGAGATCGCGTTGTTGACCTCGCCGCCGCCGCCCGAGCCGAAGAGCGCGCCGATCACGGAGGCCAGCGCGACCAGGTCCGTGGGCTTGAACTTCTGGATGGTGCCCGCGTTGGTGATGGAGTCCTTCCAGCCGGTGAGGACGTACTCGCCGGGGAAGTAACGGCCGCTGTCGGAGGCGTCGATGTACGCGTTGATGCCCGCGACGTAGGCGTTGACGTCGTCGAGTGCCTGCTTGCCACGGGCGCCGTTGACGGCGACCGCGTTGTCTATCTGGGCCTGGAGGTCGGCCTCGGTGTAGGGGGCGTGGCGCCAGAACTCCTGCTCAAGGCCCTGGTTGGACGGGTCGCCGCCCGCGAAGGGGGTGAGCTGTCCGCGTCCGACGTGCCGGAAGACGTCCATCAGCCAGAGGCGGTCCTGGGCGGCCGCGTATCCGGCGCCGAACTCGGTGCCGTAGCGGGTGGTGCCTGTGATGTGCGGCACACCCGTCTTCTTGTCGCGGACGATCTTCACGTCGGTGCGGCCGGCCGGGGCCAGGGTGGAGGCGACCTGGTCGGCGGGGACCCCGAACGAGGAGTCGTTGAAGAAGTTGTTGATGCCGGCGCTGGTGAGGCCCGAGTAGCCCGTGGCCAGGTCGGCATAGGGCCCGAGCTGGTCATCCGCGTGGTCGGGCTGAACGCCGAAGGCCTGGTTCAGGATGACCTGGGCGAGGGTCGCGTTGCCGCTCTGGCCGGGCGGCAGGATGTCGGAACACTGCCCTCCGCAGTAGTCGTTCGGTGCGGCGGCCTGGGCTTCGGTCGCGGGGGCAAGTGGGGAAAGAGGCGACAAAAGACCGGCAATGAGCGTGCATACGGCCGCGGTCTTCAGGAACCCGAAGAGTCCACGGGGAGTTCTCAGTCTGTCGAAGGTTCTGTCGACGGTGTTGCCTGGGGTGCGCCGGGTCATGGCAGCTCCTCCGGACCGGGGGGTGGGGTACTCCGTACGGAGTGGCCAGAGGTTACCGCCGGTAGCCCTCTCGACAGAAGATGAACGAGCGTCACTTTTGAACAACGTGGCACAGGAATTGCGTTGGAGGAGTGCGGGGGCACTTCGAGGCGCTGGACGCGTTCGCGGTCCGGCGCCGTGCTCAACACCTGTTGCGCGGACGGCCGAGAGTTGCGGGAGGGAACCGTGGAGGGTGGTCCGGCGGACGGCTCAGGGCCGTCGGCGTCGGTCCCGAGGGGCCCGGCGACCTGCGTGCGGCCGTCATCGGAGAACGGATGGAGCCGAATCGCTTGTCGATACGTCTATTCGACGACGTCCGTTCGACGACGCCGAAGTGACCGAAGTACAGGTGCAGATGTGACGGAGGTGCAAGGCGATGGCCGGTTTCCGGAGTCTGGCGAGACAGGTGCGGGACCCGCGGTGCGATCTGGCACTGCGGCGGTACTCGCTCCGTAAGTGCCTTGAACGGTTCGCCCCTTACGGGCACAGGGCGACCTGGGACCACCTGTGCTCCCGGGCCGGGTTCGGACCGGAGGACCGGTCCCCCGATCCAGCGCGGCTCGTGGCCGCACTGGACGAGCTGGAGGAAGCGCGCTCGGTCTGGCTGGCCTACGAGGTGGAGTTCGCGAAGCGCCGCAAGAAGGAGAAGTTCGACGGGCTGCGCCGGCCCGGAAGCGTGGACGACTGGCATCGGCTGACCTGGGGGGGGTTCGGGGTGGCCTGGTGCGACGATCCGGGGGTGCACCCCCATGAATCGCTGGCCGAGGTGCTGCGACGGCTGATCGCCGCCCTGGAGCGCGAACCGGGCTCGGTGTGCCCGGTGTGCGACGGGGAGCGCCTCACCTGGAGGTACGACCTGGCCCATGAGCCGTCCTCGGGTCCCGTCTGCACGGAGTGCGGCATAGTCGTGCCACGCCCCGTCCTGACCCCCGAGGCCCTGGCGGAGTCCAGGCGCGGCCGACTGCTCCTCGCATCGGCCTGACACGACGGGGGTGCGCCGGGGATGCCGCACCCCCGATCGACTCGGCCGACTTGGCCGACGGGGGCCGCCTTTGGGCCGGGGCGCCTTTGGGCCGGGGCGCCTTTAAGGGGCGCGGGGAACTGCGCGACCAGCCCCCACCGGGCCCGCAGACGAAGACCACCAACCCTGCGGAGCCGTCACACTGGGGGCAACCCGACCGACGCCACGCTTTTGAGGGGCGCGGGGAACTGCGCGACAAGCCCCCACCGGGCCGGCAGTCGAAACCGCGAACCGGCGAAGCCCTACTCCGCCATCAGGCGCGACCCCGCCCGCCGTTCACCGAACACATCGTCCGGGTTGGACAGCACACACCCCTCCAACGACAGACACCCGCACCCGATGCAATCGGTGAGATGATCCCGCAGCCGGTTCAACTGCGTGATGCGCTCGTCGAGTTCGGCCCGCCACTTCTCCGAGAGCCGGGACCAGTCCTCCCGCGTGGGCGTACGTTCCTCGGGAAGTTCGGCCAGCGCCTCGCGAATCGTGGCGAGCGGAATGCCGACCCGCTGCGCGGCCCGCACGAAGGCGACCCGGCGCAGCGCGTCCCGGCCGAAGCGGCGCTGGTTGCCCGTGGTCCGGCGGCTGCTGATGAGCCCCTTGGACTCGTAGAAGTGCAGGGCCGAGACGGCGGCACCGCTACGGGCGGCGAGCTGACCGACCGTGAGTTCGTGGATCTTCTCGGGAATCTGGGGCACCCCTCCAACCCTACCCACAGCGGTCCGCACGGTCCGTTGACAGGAAATCCCCGGCCGACCATGCTAAGCAGTTGCTTAGACATAGTGTGCGGTCCACGGGACACAGTGGCGAGGAGGCCGGGAATGGCAGAGCCGAGGATCTTCACGGGTGCGGACGACCTGAAGGCGGCGGTGGGCGAGCAACTGGGGTACACCGACTGGCTGGAGGTCGACCAGAAGCGCGTCGACCTGTTCGCCGACGCGACCGGCGACCACCAGTGGATCCACGTGGATCCCGAGAAGGCCGCCACCGGACCCTTCGGGACGACCATCGCGCACGGCTACCTCACCCTGTCCCTGCTCCCGCTCTTCGGGCCGCAGCTCATCAAGGTCGAGGGCGTGAAGATGGGCGTCAACTACGGGACGAACAAGGTCCGTTTCCCCTCCCCCGTCCCGGTCGGCTCGCGGCTGCGCGCCACCGCGAAGATCGCCGGGGTCGAGGACGTGACCGGCGGGGTGCAGGTGACGATCACGTTCAGCGTGGAGCGCGAGGGTGGCGAAAAGCCGGTGTGCGTCGCGGAGTCGGTGTCGCGCTACTACCTGTGAGCCGGTGAAGGCCGGCTACCCGGCCCCCACCATCCGCAGCACGAGGTCGGCGTAGAGCGCGCCGACCTCGTCCGGCGTGCGCGAGCCCTGGACGTTGAACCAGCGGGCCACGTCCACGCACAGCGACAGCGCGGCGAGCGTCGTGCCCGGCACGTCGGGCACATCGAACTCGCCCGCCTCCACACCGTCCTCGATGATCCCCCGCACCTCGGCGTCGCACTGGCGGCGCAGCGCGAGGATCTCGGCGCGGGCCTCGGGGCCCAGGGCGTCGAGTTCGTACTGCACGACCCGCGCGGTGGTGCGCATCCCGGCGTGCCAGCGGACGAAGGATCCGACGGCCTCGGCCAGCCGCTCGGTCGCGGTGCCCTCGGTCCGCGCCGCCGTTCGCAGGATGTCGACGGCCTTCTCGTGGCCGATCCTGCTGATCCGGTGGAGCAGCTCTTCCTTGGTCTTGTAGTGGATGTAGAGCGCGGCCGGGCTCATGCCCGCGCGGCCCGCGATGTCACGGGTCGTCGTCGCGTGGTAGCCGCGCTCGGCGAAGGCCTCCACCGCGGCGACGAGCAGCCGCCGGGCCGCTTCGGGGGTCACCTCACCCCACGGCAGCACCTCGCCGCCGGCCGTCTCCTCCGCCGTACTCATCGCCCGTTCGCCCCTTCCACCGACAGTGACCTACCACTGTACCGCCGTGGGTGAGCGGGCGCTTAGAGTGCCCGCTCAGGACGCTGTCCCGCGCAGGCCCCGCCCAGGGCTCAGCCGGTCAGTGCTTCTCGAAGGGGTCGTGCTCGGCGAGCAGTTTCTCCAGGCGGGCCTGGTCGACCCGGCTGACGATCTGGCCGGCCTCCTGGCGGTCGCGGATGACCTTCGCCAGGGTGAAGGCCGAGGTCACCAGATAGAGGACGGCGATGCCGAGGAAGCCGCGCACCCAGGCGTCGGCGTGGAGCCGGAAGATACCGATGGCCGTCGCCCCCATGGCGATACCGAAGGACGCGACGGCCTGGCCGTAGAAGGCCGCCGTGCTCTGCTGCTTGACCGGTGTCTCACTCATGAGGACAAGAGTCGGCGGACACGGCCCGCACCACATCCGCCGAAATACTCAGACAGATACTCATGAAGCGGGAACGGAGTGGGGCTCAGAACGCCGATACGCCCGTCAGCGCGCGGCCGATCAGCAGTTTCTGGATCTGGCTCGTGCCCTCGTAGAGGGTCATCACGCGGGCGTCGCGCAGGAGCTTGCCCGCCGGGTACTCGTCGATGTAGCCGTAGCCGCCGAAGACCTGGAGGGCGTTGTTCGCGGCCCGGACGGCGGCCTCGGAGGCGAAGAGCTTGGCCTTGGAGGACTCGGTGGCGAAGGGCAGGCCCCGGTCGATCAGATCGGCGACGCGCCAGGTCAGCAGCCGGGCCGCGTCGACATCCACCGCGATGTCGCTGATCAGTTCCTGTACGAGCTGGTGCCGGGCGATCGGCTTGCCGAACTGCTCGCGCTCGCCCGCGTACCGGACGGCCGCGTCCAGGGCGGCCTGGGCTATCCCGACGCATCCGGCGGCGACCGACATCCGCCCCTTCGCGAGCGCCGACATGGCCACGGAGAAGCCCTTGCCCTCGGGGGCCAGCATCGCCGAGGCGGGCACGCGCACGTCCTCGAAGACGAGTTCGGCGGTGGCCTGACCGCGCAGGCCGAGCTTGCCGTGGAGCGCGCGGCGGGTCAGCCCGGGGGTGTCGGTCGGCACGAGGAAGGCGGAGACGCCCTTGTGACCGGGGGCGTCGGTCGACCGGGCGAAGAGCAGCACCACGTCGGCCCAGGTGCCGTTGGTGATGAACATCTTGGTGCCGTTGACGACGTAGTCCCCGCCGTCCCGCACCGCCCGCGTGGTGAGGTTGCCCGCGTCGGACCCGGTGCCCGGCTCGGTCAGACCGAAGCAGCCGACGTACTCGCCGGAGGTGAGCCCGGGCAGCCAGCGGCGCTTCTGCTCCTCGGTCCCCCAGTGCGCGACGGTCTTGGCCACCAGCCCAAGGGACACGGAAACGATTCCGCGCACGGAGGAGTCGCCCCGGCCGAGTTCCTCGGTCACCAGGCAGTACGCGAGATGGTCGCCGCCCGAGCCGCCGTACTCCTCGTCGATGGTCAGCCCCAGAAAGCCGACACCGCCCAGCTTCTTCACGATCGACCGGTCGACGTCCTCGGCACGGTCCCAGGCGACGACGTTCGGGGTGATCTCACGCTCGACGAAGTCCCGGGCGAGCCGCTGGACAGCCTCCTGCTCCTCACTGAGCCCCAGATCCACGACGACCCCACCCTCCCGCACCGGCCCCAAAAGCGGAACATTAAATTAGCACTGCTAGTTTGTTTGTCGCAGCCCTACTATGTGCGCCATGGCCCGACCGCGCAAGCCCCTTCTCAGCATCGACCGGATCGTCGAGACCGCGCGGGCACTGGTCGACGCGGAGGGACTGGCGGCACTCTCCACCCGCAGGCTCGCCGCCGAACTGGGCGTCAGCGGGCCCTCGCTCTACAACCACTTCCGCACCAAGGACGAGATCCTGGAGGCCGTCGCCGACTCGGTGAGCGCCCAGGTCGACCTGTCGATGTTCGAGGACGGCCGGGAGTGGCGGACCGCGCTGCACGACTGGGCGGTCTCCTACCGGGCGGCCCTGCGCGACCACCCGAACATCGTTCCCGTCCTCGCCCAGGGCCCCGGCCGCCGCCCGGCCGGACTGCGCGTCGCGGACGCCGCCTACGGCGCCATGGTCGCGGCGGGCTGGCCGCCCGCGCAGGCCACTTCCATCGGCGCCGTGATCCGGTACTTCGTCATGGGCTCGGCGCTCGGCTCGTTCGCCGGCGGCTTCGTGGACGACGCGAGCGCCTACGATCCCGCCGACTACCCCCACCTCGGCCAGGCACATCTC
The DNA here is from genome assembly GCF_001418565.1 of Streptomyces graminilatus. GTDB lineage: Bacteria > Actinomycetota > Actinomycetes > Streptomycetales > Streptomycetaceae > Streptomyces > Streptomyces graminilatus. The sequence continues at coordinate 14,229 of NZ_LIQQ01000051.1, forward strand.
CTCGCCGAACAGCAGGAGAAGATCGACGAGCGGGCCTTCGACACGGGCCTCAGGGCACTGCTGGACGGGCTGGCACAGCAGTACGAACGGCTGGGGCGGACCGCGTAGCCATCGGGCCGCACGGAGGTACGGACACTTCGGTGGGCGCCGAAGTGTCCGCACCCCATGCTGAAGATATGACCACGAGGGACGCAGGGAGTACGAGGAAACCGGGCCGAGCCTCCGGTCTCGCGGCGCTGGCCGGGCTGCTGGCGGACGAGACGCGGGCCGGTTTCCTGCTGGCGCTGCTGGACGGGCGGGCGTGGACCGCCGGAGAGCTGGCGCGTGACGCCGGGGTCGCCGCGTCGACGGCCAGCGAACACCTGGGCAGACTCGTCGCCGGTGGGCTGCTCACCGAGGAACGCCAGGGCCGGCACCGTTACGTACGGCTGGCCGACGCCCGTGTGGCCCAGCTCGTCGAGGAACTGGCCGCCCAGGTCGCCCCCTCCGCGGACCGACTCCCGCGCACGCTGCGGGAGTCCGGCGCCAGGTCGGCGATGGCACGCGGCCGTACCTGCTACGACCATCTCGCCGGACGGCTCGGTATCGCCCTCACCGACGCCCTGACCGGGCGCGGGCTGCTCCGCCAGGACACCGGGTTCGCGCTCACCGACGCCGGGCTGCGCTGGTTCGCCGAAGCGGGCATCGACCTCGACCGCACCGGCCGCCGCCCGCTCGCCCGCGCCTGCCTCGACTGGACCGAACGCCGCCCCCACCTCGCGGGCACGGCGGGCGCCGCCCTCTGCCGGCACGCCCTGGACGCCCGCTGGTGCGTACGCATCGGCTCGGAACGGGCCGTCAGGGTGACGGCCGAGGGGGAACACCACTTGGGGGCTCTGCTGGGCATCGAGGCGTCGGACCTGCGTTGACCCGCAGTACAGTCGCCCCCTTTTTCTACAGGCGCACGTCTTCACAGGCGCCCGTCCGAAATTCGCGAGCCCCCGCCGTCCGTCCTGCCTAGCCTCTGGAGCATGATGACCTCCTCGCCGTCCTCCCGCCGGGCCCCTCGCGCGGAGGTGCTCGCCGCCCTCGCGGCCTGTGTGTCCGTGGTGCTGTGGGCCTCCGCGTTCGTCTCGATCCGCAGTGCGGGGGCCGCGTACTCGCCGGGCGCGCTGGCGCTCGGGCGGATGCTCGCCGGGTTCGTGACGCTGGGGGCCATCTGTCTCGTACGGCGGGAGGGACTGCCGCCCCGGTCGGCCTGGCGGGGGATCGCGATCTCGGGCGTGCTGTGGTTCGGGGTCTACATGGTGGTCCTGAACTGGGGCGAGCAACAGGTGGACGCGGGGACCGCCGCCCTGCTCGTGAACATCGGCCCCATCCTCATAGCCCTGCTGGGCACCCGGCTGCTCGGGGACGCGATGCCGCCCCGGCTGCTCGCGGGCATGGCGGTGTCGTTCGCGGGCGCGGTGACCGTCGGGCTGTCGATGTCGGGCGGGGGCGGAACGTCCGTGCTCGGGGTGGTGCTGTGTCTGCTCGCGGCGGCCTCGTGGGCGGCGGGTGTCATCGCGCAGAAGCCGGCCCTGGTCCGGGCGAGCGCCCTCCAGGCAACCACGTTCGGCTGCCTGATCGGGGCCGTGACGTGTCTGCCGTTCGCCGGGCAACTGGTCGCGGACGTGGCCGACGCGCCGCTCTCCGCCACCCTCAACATGATCTACCTGGGCGTGTTCCCGACCGCGCTGGCCTTCACGACCTGGGCCTACGCCCTGGCCCGTACGACGGCCAGCAGGATGGGCGCGACCACGTACGCCGTCCCGGCACTGGTCGTCCTGATGTCGTGGCTGGCGCTGGGCGAGGTACCGGGGCTGCTCACGCTGGCGGGCGGCGGACTGTGCCTCGCGGGGGTGGCGGTGTCGCGGTCCCGGGCGCGGTCACAGTCCCGGGCGCAGGCGCAGACGCCGGAACAGACACAAGCACAGGCGGCACTTGAGGTGCTGCCCCCGGACTCCGGTTCGCTCTGAGGGACCTCTCGTACCGGACGTACTGGTCGCACTGGACGCCGGAGCGAGTGCGCGGCGCGCGGGAGGCGCGCGGCGACTGCCGCCGCAGGTGCGTTGGGTGGCGCGGATGCGAACAGGTGCGTCCTCCAACCGGCGTTCCCGCTAACGAAGTTGGCCGGGGCGGATCCTGATCTCGGCGCTGGCGCTGTTGTTCCTCTACTCCGTCGAGGCGGACGTGCGGGCACGGATCGTCTTCGACCCGGCCCTCGACAGGGAGGCCTTCGTCGGGGACTGGGTGCCGGTCTTCTCGGGAGCACTGGCGGGGGCGATGGCCCTGCTTGCCCTGGCCGTGATTCCCGATGGGTCTCGCGGGCCCCGCTGGTGGCCTGCGCCGGCACCTTCGTGGCCACGGTGGCCTACCAACTGCTGCCGGTGAACATGGCGACCAGCGACAGCAGCGGCGGCGAGGCCACGGGCCTGCTCGTCCTCCTCGCCGTGGCGGTGCGCCGCTGTACGCCCCGGATGGCTCCGGTGATCGTGGCGCCCCTGGGTGTCAGCGTGCTCTCCGTCCCACTGCTGCGGGACGCGGACTCCGGCGTCTTCCCCGAAAACCTTCCGCTGGAACTGGCCCTGGCCTTCGCCTGCGGCCTGGTGCTGCGCCTCTACGACGTCCAGCGGGAACGCACCGGACAACTGGTCCGGCAGGAGGAACGGCTCGCGCTCGCCCGCGACCTGCACGACACCGTGGCCCATCAGGTGACCGCGATCGTGGTCCAGGTGCAGGCCGTACGCCATGTCACCGGCCGGGGCACCCCCGACCCGCGGATCCTGAGCGAGATGCTCGCGGCCGTCGAACACGCGGGCGGCGAGGCGCTGACGTCGATGCGGCGTCTGGTCGGTTCGATGCGCGGCGACGAGACCCCGCGGCATCCGCAGAATCTCGGCGCGGTTCTGACCCGCATCGTGGAGGAGTCACGGGCGACGGGACTGCCGGTCCGGCTGGACCTCGGACAGGAACTGCCGGAGGACGTTCCCCCGGAGGTCACCGGCGGGCTGAGCCGCGTCCTCCAGGAAGCCCTGACCAACGCCCAGCGCTATGCGCGCGGAGCACGGTCGGTGAACGTGTCCGCCCGGGTCGCGGCACGCCACGCCGAACTGGTCGTCGAGGACGA
>NZ_LIQQ01000051.1:17431-17599 GCF_001418565.1 Streptomyces graminilatus
ACGGACTCGTTCACGCGCGTGGGGTGGTTTTCCCCCCGCCGCCACGCGTGCACCCGGCGCCAGGGGAAGGGAGGCGATGCCGGTTCATCGCGTCGCCGTCAGATGCGCGTACACGACGATGTTGCCGGTGTAGCCGGTCCGCCGGTCGTAGCCGCCGCCGCAGGTGAT
>NZ_LIQQ01000510.1 GCF_001418565.1 Streptomyces graminilatus
CGCCGCGATGGCGATCACGGCGAAGAACGCCAGTATCCACAGCTTGCCCCGGCCGCCCCCGCGCCGGTTGCCGTGCCCCTCGAAGCCGCCGTCGTCCCGGCCGCCGTACCCGGCGGGCAGGATCTGCTGGGGGATCTGGGCAGTGCCCGCCTGATCGCCCGGGTGGTTCATCACGGCGGTGCCGGCGAAGCCCCCGGAGGAGGTGTGGCGGCCGTCGTGCATGGCCACGGGCCCGGTGTTCCAGGTGCCGGTGTGGCTGCCCTGTTCGTACAGCATCTGCAAGCCGTACTGGATCAGCCCGCGCATCTCCTCGGCGGTCTGGAAGCGGTCGTCGGGCTCCTTGGCGAGGGAACGCATGACGAGCCCGTCGAGCTCCGGCGGCGCCCCGTCCGTGACCTCGGAGGGGGGCACCGGAATGTCCTGGACGTGCTGGTAGACCACGGCAAGCGGGGTCTCGCCGGTGAACGGGGGCCGCAGCGCGAGGAGTTCGTACAGCAGACAGCCGGTGGCGTACAGGTCGGAGCGGTGGTCGACCGCCTTGCCGAGGGCCTGCTCCGGGGAGAGGTACTGGGGCGTGCCCATGACCATGCCGGTCTGCGTCATCGTCGTGGACGCCCCGTGCAGCGCGCGGGCGATGCCGAAGTCCATGACCTTCACGGCGCCGCCGTGCGTGATGATCACGTTGGCGGGCTTGATGTCGCGGTGCACGATGCCGTGCTGATGCGAATAGGCAAGCGCTTCCAGCACCCCGGAGACGATGATCAGGGCCTGCTCGGGCCCCGGCGCCTCGGCGTTGATGAGGAGGTCGCGGATGGTGCGCCCCTCGACGATCTCCATCACGATGTACGGGACGGACTGACCGCCGACGACGTCCTCGCCGGAGTCGTACACGGCGACGATCGAGTGGTGGTTGAGCCCGGCCACCGACTGGGCCTCGCGCGTGAAGCGGGCCTTCGAGATCGGGTCCTCGGCGAGATCGGCGCGCAGCAGTTTGACCGCCACGGTCCGCCCGAGACGCACGTCCTCGGCTGCGAACACCTCGGCCATGCCGCCCCGGCCGAGTCTGTGGGTGAGCCGGTATCGGCCGTCCCCGACCAGTCCGCCGTTGCCCCACAGCTCAGGCGCGTCTGACATACCGCCGCCAGCCGCCTCGGGGTCGGACGGGCCCTGAGCGCGCTGCTGTGCCATCAGTCCTCGCCGTCGTTTCTGCCCGCGGTGCGCGCGGTGTTGTCACGGTCTCCGTCGGCCACGCTACAGCCTCCGCGCCGGCCCCCGAGCCGGGAGACGGTGCGGGAGGAGCTCCGGAAGGAACCCGGGTACGGGTCCCTGGGGGACCGGTCATCAAACCCGTTGCGGGTATCGGCGCGCAAATCCCCGGCCCCGCCCCCAGCGTCCCACCCAGCTCCCGCGTCCCCTGTAACGCTTGCGCGACGCTTAACCCCCGTACGGTCACGGAACGGGCATCGCGCTTGACGTGTCTGCGCCCTCCGGCAGACTTGGCCGGGAATCGGCCAGTCGATCACATGCGGCTGTGGAGAGACACGGGGGGCTTGGGCACATGAGCCAGGACGGCGCACACGGCCGGTACGCGGGACACGCGCTCGCCGGCGGGCGCTACCAGCTGCGTGATCTGCTCGGCGAGGGCGGCATGGCCTCGGTGCACCTCGCGTACGACTCGGTCCTGGACCGGCAGGTCGCGATCAAGACGCTGCACACCGAACTGGGCCGGGAAGAGGCGTTCCGCGAGCGGTTCCGCCGCGAGGCACAGGCCGTGGCCAAACTCACGCACACGAACATCGTCTCGGTCTTCGACACCGGCGAGGACGACGTGGCGGGGACGACGACCCCGTACATCGTCATGGAGTACGTCGAGGGGGAGCCGCTCGGCTCCGTACTGGACGCGGACATACGGCAGTTCGGGGCGATGCCCGCCGACAAGGCGCTCCAGATCACCGCGGACGTGCTGGCGGCGCTGGAGATCAGCCACGAGATGGGCCTGGTCCACCGGGACATCAAGCCGGGCAACGTGATGCGGACCAAGCGCGGTGTCGTCAAGGTCATGGACTTCGGCATCGCCCGCGCCATGCAGTCGGGCGTCACGTCGATGACCCAGACCGGCATGGTCGTCGGCACCCCGCAGTACCTCTCCCCGGAACAGGCCCTGGGCCGGGCCGTGGACGCCCGCTCCGACCTCTACTCCGTCGGCATCATGCTGTTCCAACTGGTCACGGGACGGCTGCCGTTCAACGCCGACTCGGCGCTTGCGATCGCGTACGCGCATGTCCAGGAGGAGCCGGTCGCCCCGTCGTCGGTCAACCGCGCGCTGCCCCCGGCGGTGGACGCGCTCGTCGCCCGCGCGCTGAAGAAGAACCCGAACGAGCGTTTCCCGAGCGCCGTCGCCATGCGCGACGAGTGTCTGCGCGTGGCCGCCTCCCTCCAGCCGGCCACCCCGAACATCGTCCCGGGCTCCCTGGCCCAGAGCGGCACGGGCGTCGCCTCCGCGGTGTTCCCGCCGGTCGACCAGGCGGCCCCGGCCCCGCCGGGCCCCGTACAGACCCCGTACCAGCCGGCCCCGCACCAGCAACCGCAGCACGCGAATCCGTACGGCGCCGCTCCGGCCCCGGCGTACACGCCCGTGCAGACGCCACCACAGGCGCAGACACCGGCTCCGGCTCCGGCGTACGGCTATCCGCAGCAGGGCGGTTACCAGACGCCGCCCGGCCCGTTCCCGCAGCAGCACACGCCGCCGGTCGCCTACTCGCCCTCGCCGCCGACCCCGGCCGCCTCCGGAGGACGCCGGAAGAGCAACACCCCGGTGATCGTGGGCTCGATCGTCGTCTCGATCGCCGCCATCGGCGGGCTGCTTCTCGCCCTGAACCTGGGCGGGGACACCACCGACGACGGCGACAACGACGCCGACAGCGCCCCGAGCGCCGTGGCCTCCAAGACCGCGGGGTCGGGGTTCAAGGGGCCGGACCCGGCCAAGAAGATCGACGCGGATGAGTGCTCGGAGGCGCCGGAGTCGTACACCGACCCGGACAAGATCCGGCTGCCCGACTTCCGCTACAAGAACCTCGCCTCGGTCAAGGCCTGTTTCCAGGCGGCCGGCTGGCGGATGAAGGTCACTGATCTCGACGAGAACACCTTCGGCAAGGACACCGTCACGGAACAGTTCCCCTCCGAGGGCCAGGACGTCGACCCGGAGAAAATGCCGGTGATCGAGCTGATCGTGTCGACGGGCTACCCGCCGTCCTGAGCGGCGGTTGTCCATGGAGCGGGGTCGGGCAGCCGGTCGGTCGGCCACCCGGCCCCGCTCCATGAGATCTGGGACGGACCAGCGATCTGGTGGACCGGCGGACCTAGAGGTACGGCCCGCCCGTGCGTCCGCCGGTACGCGGGTCGTCATCGCCCTCGTGGCCGACGCCCGGCGGCAGCGCGCGGCGCATCTGCTCCAACTGGGCCCGCGCGGCCATCTGCTGGGCGAAAAGGGCGGTCTGGATGCCGTGGAAGAGGCCCTCCAGCCAGCCCACCAACTGGGCCTGCGCGATCCGCAGTTCCGCGTCGCTGGGAATCGCCTCGTCCGTGAACGGCAGGGACAGGCGCTCCAGCTCGTCGACCAGCTCCGGCGCGAGACCGTCCTCCAGCTCCTTCACCGAGCTGGCGTGGATCTCCTTGAGCCGGACCCGGCTCGCCTCGTCGAGAGGTGCCGCGCGCACCTCCTCCAGCAGCTGTTTGATCATGCTGCCGATCCTCATGACCTTGGCGGGCTGCTCCACCATGTCCGTCACCGGAATCTCTCGGGAGTCGTCGTCACCACCGCCTCCGAGAGCCATCCCGTCCTGGCCAACGACCAGGATGTGGGGGTTCTCCGGCGACCTTTCGTTCCTCGGCATCTCCATGCCGTCATTCTCTCGCACCGGGCCGCCGCCACGGCCGGTGGGTCCGGCCCGGCTCCCCCCGTCCGGGATGCCGGACAGGCGGACGCGTGTGAGGCTGGTCACTGCGACCCGCGTGACGGGTTACGGGTGACCGGCGACCGGCGACTCCGCAGCGGAGGAGGCCACCGACATGACCCCTTGGCTCCGCATCCTGCGTGTCTGCGGCACCCTGCTGGCCCTGGCGGCCCCCACGCTCGCCGCCGCTCCGCACGGCACGAGAGCGCCGTACGACGGCGTCGTGTACGTCGCAGGGCCCGCCCCCGCCGCCTCCCGGGCCGGGAGCCCGGCGGGTGAGGGCCGGGAGCGTCCCGGGAGGCGGGAGTCCGCCCCGTCCGACGAGGCGGCGTACGAGGAGCCCGTGACCGTGACCGAGCCCGCCTCCGTGCCGGACGGGCCGCCGCGGAGCCCCGGTGCCCGGCACGGCACGGTCTCCGGGCCGGTGCTGCCGATACTGCCGCTCGGCGGCGGGCTGCTCCTGATCGGCAGCGGCCTCGGCCTCGCCTTCCTGGCGCTGCGGCTGCGCGTACGCAGGACGTGACCGACGACAGCGTGACCGACGAAGCCGCGACCTGCGAGGGCCTGACCTGCGAGGGCGTCCCGTTACGGGACCACCAGCAGCACCTTCCCCACGTGTCCGCTCTCCTCCACGACCCGGTGGGCCGCCGCGGCGTCGCTCATCGCGAACTCGCGGTCGACGACCGGCCGGACCTGACCGGCGGCGATCAGCGGCCAGACGTGCTCGCGTACGGCGGCCACGACGGCCGCCTTCTCGGCGAGCGGGCGGGCACGCAGCGAGGTCGCGCTGATCGCGGCCCGCTTCATGAGCAGCGCGGCGATGTTCAGTTCGGCCTTGATGCCGCCCTGCATACCGATGATCGCGAGCCGTCCGTTGACGGCGAGGGCGTCGACGTTGCGGTCCAGGTACTTGGCGCCCATGTTGTCGAGGATGACGTCGGCCCCGGCACCCCCGGTGGCCTGCTTCAGCTCCTCGACGAAGTCCTGCTCTCGGTAGTTCACGAGGATGTCGGCGCCCAACTCGGCGCACCGGTCGAGCTTCTCCTTCGTCCCGGCCGTCACGGCGACCCTGGCGCCGACCGCCTTGGCGAGCTGGATGGCCATGGTGCCGATGCCGCTGGAGCCGCCGTGCACGAGCAGGGTCTCTCCGGGGCGGAGGTGGGAGATCATGAAGACGTTCGACCAGACCGTGCAGGCCACCTCGGGCAGCGCTGCGGCCGACTTCAGGTCGATGCCCTCGGGCACGGGCAGCAACTGCCCGGCCGGTACGGCAACCTTCGTGGCGTAGCCGCCGCCCGCGAGCAGCGCGCACACCTCGTCGCCGACGGACCAGCCGGCGACTCCGGGCCCGACCGCGGCGATCCGGCCCGAGCACTCAAGACCGGGGTACGGGGAGGCGCCGGGCGGCGGGTTGTAGAAGCCCTGGCGCTGGAGGATGTCGGCGCGGTTGACGGCGCCCGCCACCACCTCGACCAGTACTTCGCCCTCACCGGGCACGGGATCGGGGACTTCGGCCCACACCAGTGCCTCGGGTCCGCCGGGTTCGGGAATCGTGATCGCATGCATGAGGGGACGCTACCCCCGGGTGCGGAGAAAACCAGGTGCGGCCCTGGTCCGGCGGAGGGACCGTGAAAGGACATGCGGCCCCGCGAGCGATGAGTTCCGCCCGGCCGCCGGTCGCTGGTGCTGGTCTTCGGGCCGGTGACCATGCGGCTCTACCACCGCGGGTAGCCGGCGGGCCTGGGTCAGTTGTCGCGGATCCGACGGACGTCGGGCGCCACCTGCGCGATCGGCGTCGCCCGCACGATGGTGATGAGCCGGTCGGTCACCTGGAGCTCACCGATGGACGGATCGTCGTAACCCAGCACCCGATGCCCGCGTACGACGCTCACGACCAGGTCGTCCGTCTCGCGCGGCCCCTTGCCCACCTCGGCCTTGATGACCGGCCGTTCGACGATGTCGAGCCCGCTGCCCTGCTGGATCAGGTCCTCCATGACCATGCCGGCGGCGGGACTGAGCACCGACAGCCCGAGCAGACGGCCGGCCGCGCTCGCACTCGTGATGACGGCGTCGGCGCCGGACTGCTTGAGCAGCGGCGCGTTCTCCTCCTCCCGCACGGCGACCACGATCTTCGCGGTGCGGTTGAGCTGCCGGGCTGTGAGGGTGACCAGCACCGCCGTGTCGTCGCGCTGGGTGGCGATGATGATCTGCCGCGCCTTCTGCACCTCGGCCCGGAGCAGTACGTCGCTGCGCGTGGCGTCGCCGACCACTCCCGCGTACCCCTCGGCGGTGGCCGCGTCCACGGCCTTGGCGCTGGGGTCGACGACCACTACCTGTTCCTTCTTCAGCCCGGTGACACAGACGGTCTGCACGGCCGACCGCCCCTTGGTCCCGAACCCGATGACCACGGTGTGCTCTCGCAAGGCCGCCCTCCAGCGGTTCTGCCGCCACTCCTCGCGTGTGCGCTCCGTGAGGACTTCGAGAGTCGTGCCGACCAGGATGATCAGGAAGAGCACGCGCAGCGGGGTGATGACGAAGATGTTGGTGAACCGGGCGGCATCGCTGACGGGCGTGATGTCGCCGTATCCGGTGGTGGAGAGGGTGACGGTGGCGTAGTAGAAGGCGTCGAGCAGGTCGACGGAACCGTCGGAGTTGTCGTTGTAGCCGTCGTGATCGGCGTAGACGATGAATGCCGTCCCGACCAGCACCAGCAGGGCCATGGCGACACGTTTGACGACCTGCCGGATCGGCCGTTCCACCACGGTCCGGGGAAGTTTCACCCGATGGGTCACCAGATGCTCGTCCGCCTGGCGGGCGATGGCGTCCTGGCCCGGCAGTTTCACGTGAAACATCCTCCATTGCCACTGGGTCGAGCGCCGCTGGGATCCGAATGTTTCACGTGAAACACAGCATGTTTCACGTGAAACACAGCCCGGCCTCGGCGCCCGCCGCCCAGGGCAGGTCGAGCAGTTCCAGTTCCTGACCCGCCCGCGCGCCGCCCGGCGGTACGACGGCGAGCGCCTCGGCCGCCGCGATGCCGCGCAGCATCGCCGGCCCGTTGTAGTGCAGCGGCACGGCCCGGTCGCGGCGCAGGACGACGGGGACGAGCCGGGTGTCGTACGGGTGCCCGTGCACCTCGTCCTTGAGTGGCAGCGTGTACAGCTCGGGCGCCGCCCGCCCCGCGAGGGTTCGCAGCAGGGGCTCGGCGAGGGTGAGCAGCCCGGAGACGGCGGCCAGCGGGTTGCCAGGGAGCCCGACGAGGTGCTGGTTCTCCGCCAGCCGGGCCAGCAGCATGGGATGGCCGGGGCGCACCTGGACGCCGTTCACGAGCAGTTCGGCGCCGAGGCGGCGCAGGGTGGGGTGGACGTGGTCGACGGGTCCGGCGGCGGTGCCTCCGGTGGTGACGACGATCTCGGCGGGGGAGTTCCGCAGTGCCTCGTGGAGCGCCTCGGCGTCGTCGCCGAGTCTGCGTACGGCGATGACGTCGGCGCCGAGCGAGCGCAGCCAGGGCGGCAGCATCGGGCCGAGCGCGTCCCGGATCAGACCGTCGTGCGGCAGCCCCTCGGTGAGCAGTTCGTCGCCCAGGACGAGGACCTCGGCCCGGGGGCGGGGGATCACCGCGAGGGTGTCGTACCCGGCGGCTGCCGCGAGCCCGAGCACGGCCGGGGTCACGAAGGTGCCGGTGGGCAGCAGATGGTCGCCGGTGCGGCACTCCTGGCCACGCGGCCGGATGTCCTGGCCGTGACTCGGCTCCCGGGTGGCGTACAGCCGGCCCTTGTCGTCCGTGCGGCCGTGCTCGCTGCGCAGTACGGCGGTCGTGTCGTACGGGATGCGGGCGCCCGTCGCGATCCGTACCGCGTCGCCGTCGGTGAGCGGCTCGGGCTGCGCGTGCCCGGCGAGCACACCGGCCTCGCGCACGTCCCAGGGCCCGGGACCGGCCACCGCCCAGCCGTCCATCGCGGACGTGTCGAAGGAGGGCAGGTCGGTGAGGGCCGCGAGCGGGGCGGCGAGGACCAGACCGAGAGCCGCGTCCAGGGGGACGGAGACGGGGGCCCAGGCGGTACGGGGGACCCGGCGGGCGGCGCGCTCGGCGATGGCGCGGGCCTGGGG
>NZ_LIQQ01000511.1 GCF_001418565.1 Streptomyces graminilatus
CCAGACCGGGGAGCGCGGTGCGCGGGGCTCGCAGAACCTGGAGTAGGGCGGGTCGTCGACGTAGCGGATGTCGACGGCCTCGCGGGACTGGAGGAACTTCTCGACGATCGCCGGGTCCAGGTGGGCGTACCCGGGGAGGTGTTCCTCGGCCGTGGGGAGGGTCGCCGGGTCGGGGGCGGCGGGCATCGGGGCCTGGTGGTCGAGGCCGTCCTCATGCGCCTGGAAGGACGCGGAGAGGTGGAAGATCGGCTGCCCGTGCTGGACGGCGACGACACGGCGGGTGGTGAAGGAACGGCCGTCCCGGATGCGGTCGACGGTGTAGACGATCGGCGCGCCGGGGTCGCCGGGGCGCAGGAAGTACGAGTGGAGCGAGTGCGCGGGGCGGTCCGGGGGGACCGTGCGCCCGGCGGCGACGAGTGCCTGGGCAGCGACCTGGCCGCCGAAGACGCGCGGGACGATGGCGGGCCGGGACCGGCCGCGGAAGATGTTCTCCTCGATCTGCTCAAGGTCGAGCAGATCGAGGAGAGACTGAAGTGCCTTGCTCATGCGGTCATTTCTACTGGGCAGTAATTTCGGGGACCTTACGGGTCCATGTCCTTACGGGCCCATGATCCGGAACCACGGACGACGATCCGCGTCCACGGACGGACGGTCGGACCTACAGGCCCATGTCCTTCGCGATGATCGACTTCATGATCTCGCTGGTGCCGCCGTAGATCCGGTTGACGCGGTTGTCGGCGTACAGGCGGGCGATCGGGTACTCGTTCATGAAGCCGTAGCCGCCGTGGAGCTGGAGGCAGCGGTCGATGACGCGGTGGGCGACCTCGGTGCAGAACAGCTTGGCGCTGGCGGCCTCGGCGGGCGTCAGCTCACCGGCGTCGAGGGCCTCCGTGGCGCGGTCGACGACGGCCTCGGCCGCGTCCACCTCGGCCTGGCAGGCGGCCAGCTCGAACTTGGTGTTCTGGAAGTGCGCGACCGGCTTGCCGAAGACGACGCGCTCCTGCACGTACTGCTTGGCGAACCGGACGGCCGCCTTGGCCTGCGCGTACGCGCCGTAGGCGATGCCCCAGCGCTCCGAGGCGAGGTTGTGGCCGAGGTAGTAGAAGCCCTTGTTCTCCTCGCCGAGGAGGTTCTCGACGGGCACCTTGACGTCGACGAACGCCAGCTCGGCGGTGTCGGAGGTCTTCAGGCCGAGCTTGTCCAGCTTGCGGCCGACCGAGTAGCCCTCGGACTTGGTGTCGACCACGAAGAGGGATATGCCGTGGCGGCGGTCCTCGGCGCTGGGCGCGTCGGTGCGGGCGCAGACGATCATCTGGTCGGCGTGGACGCCACCGGTGATGAAGGTCTTGGCGCCGTTGAGGACGTAGTGCGTGCCGTCCTCGCTCAGCTTGGCGGTGGTCTTCATGCCCGCGAGGTCGGAGCCGGTGCCCGGCTCGGTCATCGCGATGGCCCACATCTCCTCGCCGGAGACGAACTTCGGGAGGTAGCGCTTCTTCTGCTCGTCGGTGGCGAGCAGCTTGACGTACGGCAGGCCCAGCAGCACGTGCACACCGGAGCCGCCGAAGGACACGCCCGCGCGCGAGGTCTCCTCGTACATGACGGCCTCGAACTTGTGCGACTCGATGCCGGCGCCGCCGTACTCCTCGTCGACGCGGATACCGAAGACGCCCAGCTCGGCGAGCTTGTAGTAGAACTCGCGCGGCGCCTGGCCGGCGGCGAACCACTCGTCGTAGACGGGAACGACCTCGGCCTCGATGAAGGCGCGGATGGTCTCCCGGAACGCCTCATGGTCCTCGTTGAACACAGTACGACGCACCGCCGCCACCTCCACTTGACTACCTAAGCGCTTGCTCAGATCAACCGTACCCGTGAGTACGAATCTCCGTCCAGGGGAGTTGGGCCGGGTTGGGCCGTAACGCTCATCACTCTCCGGCCGGACCAACCGGACCAGCCGGACCTGTCTCACTTGCCGGACCAACCGCACCAACCGGACCGGCCGCCGCGAACGCGCCCCTGGCCATCCGGTGCAGCAGGGCCGCCGTGGCACCCCGTCCCGGCAGCGAGCCGGGGCGGCCCAGGTGCGGGGTCGAGTTCAGCAGCCCGAACACGGAGTGCACCGCCGAGCGGGCGGTCGGCTCGCCGAGCTCCGGGTACACCTCCCGGACGACCTCCACCCACAGCTCGACGTACTGCCGCTGGAGCTGGCGCACCAGCTTGCGGTCGCTGTCGCGCAGCCGGTCCAGTTCGCGGTCGTGGAGGGTGATCAGGGGGCGGTCGTCGAGGGCGAAGTCGATGTGGCCCTCGATGAGGGAGTCGAGGAGCGCCCCGGAGTCCCCGGCGGCCTCCGCGACCCGCCGCCTGCCGCCCGTCAGGAGCTGGCCGCTGATACCCACCAGCAGTTCGGCGAGCATCGCGTCCTTTCCCGGGAAATGACGGTAGAGGCCGGGGCCACTGATGCCCACGGCCGCCCCTATCTCGTCCACGCCCACACCGTGGAAACCGCGCTCGGCGAAGAGCCTCGCGGCCTCCTTGAGGATCTGCTCGCGGCGGGTCGGGGCGTCGGTTCTGGTGGCCATGCGATTGATTCTAGACAGGGAGGTTAGCGGTCGTTAACCTGAAGAGGATGGTTAACGCTCATTAACTGGCTCTGGGTGAGGGGACCGCAGGATGCAGGAGGCACCGGAGCTGCACAGCGCGGCGGACCCCGCGTCGGAGGCCTGGCGGGCCAACGAGGCGGCTCACCGCGCGCTGGTCGGGGAGCTGCACGACAAGCTGGCCGCGGCCCGGCTGGGCGGCGGCGAGAAGGCCCGCGACCGGCACACCGCGCGCGGGAAGCTGCTTCCCCGGGAGCGCGTTGACCGGCTCCTGGACCCCGGGTCGCCCTTCCTGGAGATCGCCCCGCTCGCCGCCGACGGGATGTACGAGGGGCAGGCGCCGGCCGCCGGGGTCATCGCCGGGATCGGGCGGGTCAGCGGGCGCGAGTGCGTGATCGTCGCCAATGACGCCACCGTCAAGGGCGGCACGTACTACCCGATGACCGTCAAGAAGCATCTGCGCGCGCAGGAGATCGCCCTCGACAACCGGCTCCCCTGTGTCTACCTGGTGGACTCCGGGGGCGCCTTCCTGCCCATGCAGGACGAGGTCTTCCCCGACCGGGACCACTTCGGGCGGATCTTCTACAACCAGGCGCGGATGTCCGGCGCCGGAATCCCGCAGATCGCCGCTGTACTCGGCTCGTGCACGGCGGGCGGCGCCTACGTGCCCGCCATGAGCGACGAAGCGGTCATCGTCCGCAACCAGGGGACCATCTTCCTGGGCGGCCCCCCCTTGGTGAAGGCCGCCACGGGCGAGGTCGTCACCGCCGAGGAACTGGGCGGAGGGGATGTCCACGCGCGCGTGTCGGGCGTCACCGACCACCTCGCCGAGGACGACGCGCACGCCCTGCGCATCGTCCGGAACATCGCCGCGACCCTCCCCGCGCGCGGCCCGCTGCCGTGGGACGTACAGCAGCCCGTCGAGCCCAAGGTCGACCCCCAAGGCCTCTACGGCGCCGTGCCCATCGACTCCCGCACCCCCTATGACGTACGGGAGATCATCGCGCGCGTGGTCGACGGCTCCCGTTTCTCGGAGTTCAAGGCCGAGTTCGGCCAGACCCTGGTCACCGGCTTCGCCCGAATCCACGGCCACCCGGTCGGCATCATCGGCAACAACGGCATCCTGTTCTCCGAATCCGCCCAGAAGGGCGCCCACTTCATCGAACTCTGCGACCAGCGCGGCATCCCCCTCGTGTTCCTCCAGAACATCTCCGGCTTCATGGTGGGCCGGGACTATGAAGCGGGGGGCATCGCCAAGCACGGCGCCAAGATGGTCACGGCGGTGGCCTGCACGCGCGTGCCCAAACTGACGGTCGTGGTCGGCGGCTCGTACGGGGCCGGGAACTACTCGATGTGCGGCCGGGCGTATTCGCCGCGCTTCCTGTGGATGTGGCCCGGCGCCAAGATCTCGGTCATGGGCGGCGAACAGGCCGCGTCCGTCCTCGCGACCGTCAAGCGGGACCAGTTGGAGGCGCGCGGGGAGTCCTGGCCGGCGGCGGACGAGGACGCCTTCAAGGACCCGATCCGCGCACAGTACGAGCGCCAGGGCAACGCCTACTACGCGACGGCCCGGCTCTGGGACGACGGCGTCATCGACCCCCTCGAAACCCGCCAGGTACTGGGACTCGCGCTCACCGCCTGCGCCAACGCGCCACTGGGCGAACCCCGGTTCGGCGTCTTCCGGATGTAAGGGGCCCCAAGACGATGACTACGGACATGGCGATGGACAGGGCGGTGGATACGGCGATGGACATGGCGATGTTCGACACGGTCCTGGTGGCCAACCGGGGCGAGATCGCCGTACGGGTCATCCGCACGCTGCGCTCCCTCGGTGTGCGCTCGGTCGCCGTGTACTCCGACGCCGACGCGGACGCCCGGCACGTCCGGGAGGCCGACACGGCGGTACGGATCGGACCGGCGGCAGCGGCGGACAGCTACCTCTCCGTCCCCCGCATCATCGAGGCCGCCGCCCGCACGGGCGCCCAGGCCGTGCACCCCGGATACGGCTTCCTCGCGGAGAACGCGTCCTTCGCGCGCGCGTGCACCCTGGCGGGGCTGGTGTTCATCGGCCCCCCGGCGGACGCGATCTCCCTGATGGGCGACAAGATCCGCGCCAAGGAGACGGTCCGCGCGGCCGGGGTCCCGGTGGTGCCCGGGTCCAGCGGCAGCGGGCTCACCGACGCCGAACTGGCCGACGCGGCACGGGAGATCGGCATGCCGGTGCTGCTCAAGCCGAGCGCGGGCGGGGGCGGCAAGGGCATGCGGCTGGTGCGGGACGCCGGAGAGCTGGCGGAGGAGATCGCCGCCGCCCGGCGCGAGGCCCGCGCGTCCTTCGGTGACGACACGCTCCTCGTCGAACGGTGGGTGGACCGGCCCAGGCACATCGAGATCCAGATCCTGGCCGACGCCCACGGCAACGTCGTACACCTGGGCGAACGCGAGTGCTCGCTCCAGCGCCGCCACCAGAAGCTCATCGAGGAGGCGCCCAGTGTGCTCCTCGACGAGCGGACCCGGGCCGCGATGGGCGAGGCGGCGGTCCAGGCGGCCCGCTCCTGCGGATACGAGGGCGCGGGCACGGTCGAGTTCATCGTCCCGGGCACCGACCCGTCCTCGTACTACTTCATGGAGATGAACACCCGCCTCCAGGTCGAGCACCCGGTGACGGAACTGGTCACCGGCCTCGACCTGGTGGAATGCCAACTGCGGGTGGCGGCGGGCGAACCGCTCGGCTTCACACAGGACGACGTACGGCTGATCGGGCACGCCGTGGAGGCCCGGATCTGCGCGGAGACGGTGTCCGTGAAGGCGGGCGCCCGGGGCTTCCTGCCGTCCGGCGGCACGGTGCTCGCGCTGCGCGAACCCTCCGGTGACGGCGTCCGCACCGACTCGGGGCTCACGGAGGGCACGGAGGTCGGTTCGCTGTACGACCCGATGCTGTCCAAGGTGATCGCGTACGGCCCGGACCGCCCGACCGCGCTCCGGAAACTCCGGGCGGCCCTCGCGGAGACGGTCACCCTGGGGGTGCCGACCAACGCGGGGTTCCTGCGCCGACTGCTGGCCCATCCGGCGGTCGTGGCGGGCGAGTTGGACACGGGGCTGGTCGAGCGCGAGGTCGACTCCCTCGTACCGGACGGGGTACCGGAGGAGGTCTACGAGGCGGCTGCGGCCGTACGACTGGACGCGCTGCGGCCGAAGGCGACGGAGGGCGCCTGGACGGACCCCTTCTCCGTGCCGAGCGGTTGGCGGCTGGGAGGCACACCGAAGGCGCTGTCCTTCGACCTACGGGTGCCGGGACTCGACCCCGTCACTCACCACCTGGATGGCACACCCACGGCAACGGCAACGGCAACGGTCACCGACGACCGGGTGGCCGTGGTCCTGGACGGCGTCCGCCACACCTTCCACCGGGCCGGTGACTGGCTGGGCCGCGACGGCGACGCCTGGCAGGTGCGCGACCACGACCCGGTGGCGGCTTCGCTGACCGGCTCAGCGCACGCGGGCGCCGACTCACTCACCGCACCCATGCCGGGCACGGTGACGGTGGTGAAGGTGGCGGTCGGCGACGAAGTATCAGCAGGCCAAAGCCTGTTGGTGGTCGAGGCGATGAAGATGGAGCACGTCATCGCCGCCCCGCACGCGGGCACGGTCGCCGAACTGGACGTCACGCCGGGCACGACGGTGGCAATGGACCAGGTACTGGCCGTGATCACCCCCTCGGAGTCTTCGGGAGAGCTTACGGAAGAGGAGAAGTGACGACGCTCCCCATGGTCGTACCGGCCCCGGATCTGCCCGCGCGGGTGAGGATCCATGAGGTCGGCGCGCGTGACGGACTGCAGAACGAGAAGGCGACCGTACCGACGGAGGTGAAGGCGGAGTTCATCCGCCGCCTGGCCGCCGCCGGCCTGACGACGATCGAGGCGACGAGCTTCGTACACCCGAAGTGGGTGCCCCAACTCGCGGACGCGGAGGACCTGTTCCCGCAGGTCAGCGATCTCCCCGTACGTCTGCCGGTACTGGTCCCGAACCAGCGGGGCCTCGACCGGGCGCTGGCGCTGGGAGCGAGACAGGTCGCCGTGTTCGCCAGCGCGACGGAGTCGTTCGCCAAAGCCAATCTCAACCGCACGCTCGACGAGTCGCTCGCGGTGTTCGAGCCGGTGGTGCGGCGGGCGAGGGAGGAGGGCGCGGACGTACGCGGCTATGTGTCGATGTGTTTCGGCGACCCCTGGGAGGGGCCGGTCCCGCTCCACCAGGTCGTACGGGTGTGCAGGGCGCTGCTGGACATGGGCTGCGACGAGCTGAGCCTGGGCGACACGATCGGCGTCGCCACCCCCGGCCATGTCCAGGAGCTGCTCTCCTCCCTCAACGAACAGGGCGTGCCGACGAACGTACTGGGCGTGCACTTCCACGACACCTACGGCCAGGCACTCTCCAACACGCTGGCCGCGCTCCAGCACGGCGTCACGACGGTCGACGCGTCGGCGGGCGGCCTCGGCGGCTGCCCGTTCGCGAAATCCGCGACCGGCAACCTGGCGACCGAGGACCTGGTGTGGATGCTCCAGGGCCTCGGCATCGAGACGGGGGTGGACCTCGGCAGCCTCGTAGCCACGAGCACATGGATGGCTGACCGGTTGGGCCGCCCGAGCCCGTCCCGCACGGTACGAGCCCTGTCCCACAAGGATGCGCAGGATTCGCAGGCCTCGCAGGACTCACCGGATTCGCAGGCTTCACCTGATTCCCAGGAGCAGTGAAGGACCATGGACCACAAACTCTCCCCCGAACTGGAAGAACTCCGCCGTACGGTCGAGCAGTTCGCGCACGACGTGGTGGCCCCGAAGATCGGCGACTTCTACGAGCGGCACGAGTTCCCGTACGAGATCGTCCGCGAGATGGGCAGGATGGGCCTGTTCGGACTGCCGTTCCCCGAGGAGTACGGCGGGATGGGCGGCGACTATCTGGCGCTGGGCATCGCGCTGGAGGAGCTGGCGCGGGTCGACTCGTCGGTGGCGATCACCCTGGAGGCCGGGGTGTCGCTGGGCGCGATGCCGATCCATCTCTTCGGCACTGAGGAGCAGAAGCGCGAGTGGCTTCCGCGCCTGTGCGCCGGGGAGATCCTGGGCGCGTTCGGCCTGACGGAGCCGGACGGCGGCTCGGACGCGGGGGCGACGCGGACGACGGCCCGCCTGGACCCTGACACCGACGAATGGGTGATCAACGGCACGAAGTGCTTCATCACCAACTCGGGTACGGACATCACGGGCTTCGTGACGGTGACGGCGGTGACGGGCCGCAAGTCGGACGGCAGGCCGCGTATCTCGGCGATCCTCGTCCCGTCGGGCACGCCCGGCTTCACGGTGGCGGCGCCGTACTCGAAGGTCGGCTGGAACGCCTCGGACACAAGGGAGTTGTCCTTCGCGGACGTGCGGGTCCCGGCGGCCAACCTGGTAGGCGAGGAGGGACGCGGCTATGCCCAGTTCCTGCGCATCCTCGACGAGGGCCGGATCGCGATCGCGGCACTGGCGACCGGCCTGGCGCAGGGCTGCGTGGACGAGTCGGTGAAGTACGCCAAGGAACGGCAGGCGTTCGGGCGCCCGATCGGCGCGAACCAGGCGATCCAGTTCAAGATCGCCGACATGGAGATGAAGGCCCACACGTCCCGCCTGGCCTGGCGGGACGCGGCCTCCCGGCTGGTGGCGGGCGAACCCTTCAAGAAGGAAGCCGCCCTGGCCAAGCTGTACTCGTCCACGATCGCGGTGGACAACGCCCGCGACGCGACCCAGATCCACGGCGGCTACGGCTTCATGAACGAGTACCCGGTGGCCCGGATGTGGCGCGACTCGAAGATCCTGGAAATCGGGGAGGGCACGAGCGAGGTCCAACGGATGCTCATCGCACGGGAGTTGGGCCTGGGGACGGAGATGGCGGGCTGAAGCCGGAGGGCAGGCCGGAAGGCAGGCCGGCGGAGAGGGCGGCGGTGATCGCAGCGACGTGCCGGTAGGCGCTGTGGGCCGCCGTGACGACCTGGTCCTGCGCCTCCGGATGGGTGAGGGCCTGGTTCATCCGGGCGGTGAAGCGGGCCCAGCGGTCGCGGTCGCCGCTGCCGTAGTAGGCGGCCCCGTCCGTGCCGCCGGCCAGCCGGTAGGCGGCGGTGACGTACGGGCGCAGGAAGAGGGCGCCGAGGGTCGAGCCCTCCATGACGTAGAGGTACCCGATGAGGGCGGGATGGGTACGAAAATCGAGGGAGACGTGGGCGCGAGGCCCGGAGGCAGCGCCCCGCTCCCGTATCTCCGCCGCGAAAGCCTCCGCCTCCTCGCCGGCCAAGGCACCGGGGACGACGCCGAGATGGGCGAAGTAGGCCAAGTCCCGCTCGACAAAGGGCAGTTTACGAAGATCGGCCGACCAAACAGAGTCACCGACCAGACCCTCAACACGGGTGAGTTCACCTTCAAGAGCCCCCAACACCACCCGATAGGCGTCGAGTTGGCTGACGTACCGCTCAACGGGAAGCGACCCGGCGACCATGGCGCTCGCGAAGGGGGTAGCCTCCAGCGCGTCGTGCCGGTCACGGGTACCGCTGCGCAGCCGCTCGGCCAGCGTGGCCTGGACGGTCGTCACGCTCCGCTCCGCCGCTGGAGCGTCTCGTGGAGCCGGTCGATGAGGTGGCCCTTGCGTTCGATGGTGAGGTCGAAGTAGGCGGCGCTGCGCTCGGACCGGCACACGCGATACACGCTGTCTTTGGCATCCCGCTTCAACTGGACGGCCTCGGCGGCAAGCGCGACGAGGGTGGAGTCCAGCTCGGGATGCCCGAGGACGAACGACTTGAGCGTCTCACCGGCCGAAGGCGAAGAGCCCGGATCAAGCAACTCAAGAAAAACCCGATTACTGAGCCCGTCGTAGTCCTCGTGGATCCGCCCCCCGCCGAACTCGGGTACGAAGTCGGTCAGGTCGTTGAACAACTGGCTCGCCAGCCCGAGTTGACGCATGGCGGCGTCCAGGACGTACTGCTCATCGTCAACGACCCGCAGCCCCGCGAGCGCCGAGTCGAGCGGCATCCGGAAGAGGGTCCCGGTCTTGAGGGCGGCCAGCGACTCCCAAAACTCCACCCGCTCCTTGACGGACGCGGCCAGCAGCTCGGCGCGGGTCTCGACCGTACGCGTGGAAAGGTCGACGGCCTGCCCGGTGAACCCGCTCTCGACGGCCCGCGCGAGGCTGTCCACGACAGCGGGGTCGGCAGCGTGCCGCAGGACGGCGGCGATCAGCCAGGACCCGGTGTTGAGCGCGAGCGGCACACCGTGGGTGACGTGAAGCGCGGGCTCGCCGTAGCGAAGGTCGCTGCCGTCCTGAATATCGTCGATGGCGACAAAGGCCTTCAACATGACCCGCACGGCCACGGCGGCCCGCCGAACGATGTCCAGGTCACCCGGAAGGTCCCCGCCCCCGATATCCCCGATCTCATCGGGGAAACCCCGATAGTTCCGGTAGGCCCAGTACACCATCGACGGCCGCAGCGGGGCACGGTCACCGCCGGGCGCCCCGGCGGTCGGGGGCAACGCCTCCTGGCCCACCTTGGACCCGACGGCATCGGCGACGGGCTCGTAGAGGGACCGCCGCAGGGCAGCCTCGTACACGGACTGTGCGGGAACCCCCGCAGGAGCGGTCAGCGAACCGAGAAACTCGGCCAAGTCGTCCCCCAGCAGAGCGGCATCGCCCCGCACCACCGCCTCGACCGCATCCGTGACCCCCTCCATGACACCCATACCC
>NZ_LIQQ01000512.1 GCF_001418565.1 Streptomyces graminilatus
CCCCCGCCGTGGCCGCGCGCCCCCGAGCCGGGCACGCTTTCGGCAGCCCCGGAACCGGACACGCCTTCGGCACCTTCGGGGAGTTGCTCCAGGGCGCCCTGCCCGCCCCCGGCAGTGACTTCCTCGTCACCTTCCCGGTGGCCCGCTGGGCCACCGCCGTCTTCCGCCCCGCCCCCGGGAAGAGAGGTGTGCGGGTCGTGCCCGGGCACAAGGGGAAGTCACGGCGCGTCGCCGAGGCCGTTCTCGCCGCGCTCGGTGAGAGGGGCGGCGGGCTGCTCGAACTCGGCGGCGACCTGCCCGAGGGCAAGGGCATGGCCAGTTCCTCGGCCGACCTCGTCGCCACCGTACGAGCCGTAGGCGCCGCGTTCGGGCGGACGTTCACCCCGGCGCAGACCGAGGCGTTCCTGCGCGGCATCGAGCCGGCCGACGGTGTGATGTACGACGAGATCGTCTGCTTCCACCACCGGGCCGTACGGCTCGGCAGCAGAATCGGCACGCTGCCCCCGCTCGCGCTCGTCGCCCACGACGAGGGCGGCCAGGTCGACACCGTGGCCCACAACCGGACCGCGAAGGCCATCGGCACGGCCGAACGGCACGAGTACGCCCGGCTCCTGGACCGGCTGACCGGCGCCGTCGCCACGGGCGACCTGCCCACCGTGGGCGAGGTCGGCACCCGCAGCGCCGAACTCAACGACCGCAGGCGCGCCCGCGCCGGATTCGCCGAACTGCGCGCGCTGTGCCGCGACATCGGCGGCCACGGCCTGGTCCTCGCCCACAGCGGCACTCTCCTCGGCGTCCTGCTCGACGCCGAGGACCCCGAACTCGACGCCAAGGCGGAACACGTACGGGTCGGCTGCGCCCCGCTCGGCGGCGAGGTGTCCGTCCACCGTGCCCTGGGCACCGGCGACGACTGGGCCCCCGGCCCGCCGCATCAGCCGCACTCGCCGCACCCGGCGAAACCGGCCACCGCCCACACCACCCACCGACTGGAGATCTGAGCATGCTGTTCGACACGCTGACGGACGCGATCGGCCGCACGCCGCTCGTCCGGCTGCGCCTCGGCGCGGAACGCGGGGTGGAGGTCTACGCCAAACTGGAACTCCAGAACCTGTTCGCGATGAAGGACCGGGTTGCCCGCAACATCGTCCTGGAGGCCAGAAGGCTCGGCACCCTGCGCCCCGACGCCCCCGTGGTGGAGAGCTCCTCCGGCACCATGGCGCTCGGCGTCGCCCTCGTCGGACGCTCCCTCGGCCACGAGGTGCACATCGTCACCGACCCGCGCATCGACCCCGTGACGCTGGCCAAACTGCGCGCCCTGGGCTGCCACGTGCACGTCGTCGAGGCGATGACCAGCCACGGCTGGCAGTCCGCCCGGCTGGAACGGCTCGCGGAACTGATGGCGGACCTGCCCGGCGCCTTCTGGCCCCAGCAGTACACCAACCCCGACAACCCCGGCGCCTACCGCGACCTCGCGCGTGAACTCCTCGACGACCTCGGTCACATCGACGCCCTCGTAGGCGCCGTCGGCAGCGGCGGCTCCCTCTGCGGGACCGGCCGGGCACTGCGGGAGTCCCTGCCCGCCGTGCGCGTCGTCGGTGTCGACTGCGTGGGCAGCGCCCTGTTCGGGCAGCCCGACATACCGCAGCGACTGCAGAGCGGCCTTGGCAACAGCCTGCTGCCGAAGAACCTCGACCGCTCCCTCGTCGACGAGGTCCACTGGCTCAACGACCACGAGGCGTTCGCCGCCACCCGCGAACTCGCCCGCGAACAGCAGATCTTCGGCGGCAACACCTCCGGCTCGGTGTACCGCGTCCTCGGCGACCTGGCCCGCCGCGCCGAGCCCGGCTCCCGCATCGTCGGCATCCTGCCCGACCGGGGCGACCGGTACGCCGACACCGTCTACAGCGACGAGCACTGGGCCGACCACGACCTGCGCGAAGTACCGGCCGCCGCCCGTCCGGCCGTCGTTCCCGCCGGAACCACCGTCACCACCTGGTCCCGGCACTCCTACCGCGCCCCCGCCGACCTGCGCCGGCACCTCGTCTTCGTCGAGTCCAACACCACCGGCACCGGCATGCTCGCCCTCGACCTGGCCCGCGACCGGCTCGGCGCCGCGCCCGTCCTGCTGACCGGCGACCCCGACCGCTACCGCGGGCTGGACGCCACCGGAGCCGAGGTGATCCGCTGCGACACCAACTCCGACGCCGCGCTGCGGGCCGCGATCCAGGACCGCTTCCGCCGCGAGGAGATCGCCGGGATCACCACCACCAGCGACTTCTACGTCCCCGCCGCCGCGCGGCTGGCCCGCTGGCTCGGCCTCCCCGGCAACCCGCCCGAGGCGGTGACCGCCTGCCGCGACAAGTCGGCCCTGCGCACCCTGCTGGACAGCGCGGGGGTACGCCAGCCCCGGTACGCGGTCGTGCGAGAACCCGGTGAGGTCGCCGCGGCCGTGGCCCGGACCGGACTGCCGTGCGTGGTCAAGCCCGCCGACGACTCGGGCTCCGTCAACGTCCTGCTCTGCGCCGACGAGGCGGAGGCCCTGGCGCAGACCGAGCGGATCCTCGCCGTCACCACCAACGTCCGGGGGATGCCGACCGCGCGGACCGTCCTCGTCGAGGAGTACCTGGACGGCCCCGAGTACAGCGTGGAGATGTTCAGCGAGGACGGCCACGCCGAACGCGTCGGCATCACCGCCAAGTCGGTGACCGGCACACCCCACTTCATCGAACACCGCCACCTCTTCCCGGCACCGCTCCCGGCCGGAACCGCTCAGCACATCACGGAGACGGTGACGGCCGCCCTGGACGCGGCCGGCATCCGGCTCGGCGCCACCCACACCGAGGTGAAGCTGACCGCCCAGGGACCCGCCGTCGTCGAGATCAACCCGCGCCCGGCGGGCGGCATGATCCCCGAACTCGTCCGGCTGGCCTGCGGAGTCGACCTGCTCGAACAGCAGCTCAAGGCCGCGATGGGCCTGGCCCCCGACCTCAAACACGCCCACGGGGCCCACGCGGGCATCCAGTTCCTGCTCGCCGACGCCGACGGGGTCCTCGACACCGTGCACGGCGCGGAGCGCGCGGCGGCCGTGGACGGCGTCGAGGCCGTGACCGTCACCGCCGCACCCGGCACCGTGATCCGGCGCGCGCGCAGCGCGGGCGACCGGCTCGGCCACGTCATCGCGTGCCGCCCGGACCCCGAACAGGTGACGTCGGCCCTGGACCAGGCACACACCCTGATCCGCCTCACGGTCACCCCGCACAGCCCCGCCCACTGAACGACCCCGCCCACACCGGCGCCACTCTCCCGTGCCGGTACCGGTGCGCGGGCCCCCGACATGCCCCGTGCGCGGAGCATCACGCCCGCCACAACTGCGGGCCACCCCCCGACAGGGGCACGGGGCTGTTATCGGTATGCGGGTCCGCCGCATATGGGCGCGACCAGCCACAGCGGGCCGGCAGCCCTCCATGTACCCAAGCCCCCCTTTTAAGGGGCGCGGGGAACTGCGCGACCGGCCACAGCGGGCGGGCAGCCCTCCATGTACCCAAGCCCCCCTTTTAAGGGGCGCGGGGAACTGCGCGACCGGCCACAGCGGGCCGGCAGCCTCCCACGTACCCAAGCCCCCCTTTTAAGGGGCGCGGGGAACTGCGCGACCAGCCACAACGGGCCGACAGCCCCTCACGCACCCAAGCCCCCCGTAACCCACCCACCGAGCAACCCACTCACTCACTCACCCAGGAGACCCACCATGAGCAGCAACCCCTTCGAGAACGACGACGCCGTCTACCTCGTCGTCCGCAACGACGAGCTCCAGCACTCGCTGTGGCCCGCCGACCTGCCCGTCCCGGCCGGCTGGACCACGGTCCACGGTCCGGACGGCCGCCAGAACTGCCTCGACCACGTCGAGCGGAACTGGACGGACATGCGGCCCGCGTCCCTGGTCGCGGCACTCGCCGGGGACTCGGCCCGTGCCTGAGTCCGTACGAACCCTGCCCGCCCCCGGTTCGCCGCCCCCGACGGCGGCCGGGGCGGCGGCCCGGGAAGGCTCCGCCGTCGAGGGCCCCACCGCCGGCCCCGTGGACGCCCTCCGGCACCTGGTCGCCCAGGTACTGGGGCTGGCCGCCGACGCCGTAGGCCCCGCTCACGGCTTCACCGAACTCGGCGGCGACAGCATCCAGGCCATCCAGGTCGTCAGCCGCGCCCGGGCGGCCGGACTGCTGCTCACCACCCGCGACGTCCTGCGCAGCGAAAGCGTCGCCGCGCTCGCCGCAGCCGCCCGCGCGGCGGACGGCCCCGGAGCGGACGAGGGACCCACCGAACCCCCGCGCCGCACGGGCCCGTTGACCGCGACCCCGATCATGGCGTGGCTCGGCGACCTCGCCGGCCCCGTCGACACCTACCACCAGTCGCTCGTCGTCCGCACCCCCGCCGGGTTCCGCGCCGAGCACGCCGTACGGGTCGTGCGGGCCCTGCTCGACACGCACGACGTCCTCCGGCTCACCGTGCCCGGCGGGGCGGGCACCGCCGCCGAGGGGTGCACCGTGCCGCCGCCGGGCAGTGTCGACGCGTACGGCCTGGTCGAGCACGTCCACGCGCCCGACGCCACCGACGCGGAACTGCCCGCCCTCACCACCGCCCGGATCCGGGCGGCCCGGCGCCTGCTGTCCCCGGCGGACGGCGTCATGCTGCGCGCCGTACTCGTCGACCGAGGCCCCGGCCGGCAGGGCCGGCTCGCGCTGGTCGTCCACCACCTCGTCGTCGACGGCGTGTCCTGGCGCATCCTCCAGGACGACGTGCGCACCTGCTGGGCGCGGCTCGCCACCGGCGAGGACCCGGCCCTCGAACCCGCGCCGACACCGTTCGCGCACTGGGCGGACCTGCTGCGCGCCGACGCCACCTCCGGCCGCCGCATGGGCGAGGCCGCGCGCTGGACCGAGACACTCCGCCCGGCCCCCGAACCCCTGGGCGGCGTAAGCCCGTTGGACCGGCTCGACGCCGAGACCGCCGACCACCGCCTCACCCTCACCCTGCCCCCGGAGGTGGCCGGGCCGCTGCTCACCGCCGTACCGGGCGTCGTCAACGGCACCGTCAACGACGTACTGCTCACGGGCCTGGCCCTCGCGGTCCTCGCCTGGCGGCGCCCGGAGACCGGAGCGGCGGACGGCGGCACGGTCCTGGTCGACGTCGAGGGCCACGGCCGCGAGGACATCGCGGGCGCCCCCGACCTGTCCCGCACCGTCGGCTGGTTCACCACCATGTACCCGGTGCGTTTCGACCTCGGCCGGCCCGACCTGGACGACGCCCGCGAGGGCGGCCCCGCCGCCGGGCAGGTCCTGCGCACCGTCAAGGAGACCCTGCGGGCGGTCCCCGACCACGGCATCGGGTACGGCCTGCTGCGCCACGGCAACAGCCGCACCGGCCCCGCCCTCGCGGCCCGGGGCGTCCCCGGGATCGGCTTCAACTACCTCGGCCGCTTCCCGATGGGCGACACCGCCGACTGGGCCGCCGCCCCCGGGCACGACTTCGCGCTCGACGAGGCCGACGACGGCCTGGCCATGGCCCACGCCGTGGAGGTCAACGCCGCCGCCCACGAGGGCCCCGACGGCCCCACCCTCAGCGCCACCTGGACCTGGGCGGGCAACGCCCTCCCGGCCGACCGCGCGCACGCCCTGGCCCACGAGTGGTTCGCCATGCTGCGCGCCCTCGTCCGGCACGCCGCGCTGCCCGGCGCCGCCGGACTCACCCCCTCCGACGTGTCCCTGCCCGGCCTCGGCCAGGCCGACCTCGACGCCTTCGAAGCCCAGTTCGGAGAACTGCTGTGATCCCCCTGTCCCACGCCCAGCGCCGCCTGTGGTTCCTGTCCCGCGACGGCGACCCCGGCGGCCTGCACAACATCCCGCTCGGGCTGCGCCTGTACGGCGACCTCGACCGCTCCGCCCTCACGGCCGCCCTCGCCGATGTGACCGACCGCCACGAAGCCCTGCGCACGGTCTTCCCCCACACGGACGGCGTCCCCCACCAGCACGTCCTCGACCCGGGCAGCGCCCCACCCTGCACGGTCACGGTCTGCCCGGCCACCGAACACCCGTCCCACGCGCGACAGGCAGCGGCGGTGCCCTTCGACCCGGCCACCGAACCGCCCCTGCGCGCCCACCTGTTCACCGACGGGGCCCAGGACCACTACCTCCTGCTCGTCCTGCACCACATCGCGGGCGACGGCGCCTCCCTCGACGTCCTCCTGCGCGACCTGTCCGCCGCCTACACGGCCCGGCTCCTCGGCGGCGAGCCGGACTGGCCCGAACTGCCCGTCCAGTACCCGGACTACGCCCTGTGGCGGCACGACGTACTCGGCGATCCGGACGACCCGGACTCCGAGCACCGCAGGCAACTCGACCACCGGGCCCGCGCGCTCGCCGGCCTGCCCGAGGAACACACCCTCCCCACCGACCGGCCCCGCCCCGCCGTCGCCTCCCACGGCGGCGCGATCGTCACCGCCGAGACCGGCGCGGGCACGCACACGCGACTCGCCGAACTAGCCCGCGACCGGCGCGCCACCGTCTTCATGGCCGTCCAGGCGGCGTTCGCCACGCTCCTCACCCGCCTGGGGGCGGGCACCGACCTCGCCCTCGGCTGCCCCGTCGACGGCCGCGAGGACGAGGCACTCGAACACCTGGTGGGCCTCTTCGTCGACACCGTCGTCGTCCGGGCCGACACCTCGGGCAACCCCGCGTTCATCGACGTCCTCGACCGGGTCCGCGATGCCGCCCTGGACGCCCACGCCCACCAGGACGTGCCCTTCGACGCCCTGGTGGAACGGCTCAACCCGCCCCGCTCACCCGGCCGTCACCCCCTGTTCCAGATAGCGGTCGCGGGCCGCCGCGACACGGACGCCGAACCGGTCCTCCCGGGCCTGCGGGCCCGCACGGAACCGGTCCGTACCGCCACGGCCAAGTTCGACCTGACCCTGGAGACAGAGGAGCGCCACGCTCCCGACAGCGGCCGACCGGCCGGTATCGGCCTCACCCTCGAATACGCCACCGACCTGTTCGACGCCACCACCGCCCAACGGCTCCTGGACCGCCTGACCCGCCTCCTCGACGCGCTCGCGGCCGACCCCACCGCCCCGATCTCCGCCCACGACCTGCTGACACCCGAGGAGCACGCCGCCGTCACGGACGGCTGGCAGGGCGCACCGGCCGTGCCCCACGCCACCACCGTGCACGCCCTCTTCACCGAACGGGCCGCCGCCCACCCGGACAGGACCGCGGCGGTCTGCGGCGACCGCGAGACGACCTACGGCGCACTCGACGCCCTCTCCGACCGAGTGGCGTCCCGCCTCGGCACCCTCGGGGTACGCCCCGGCGACACGGTGGCCATCCTCATGGACCGTTCCGTGGAACTGATCGCCGCCTGCCTGGGCATCCTGAAGACCGGCGCGTCCTACCTCCCCCTGGACGCCCGCGCCCCCCGCGCCCGCTCGGCATCGGTCATCTCCGGCGCCGGGGCAACGGTCCTGATCACGGACCCGGGTACGGACGTTGACGGCTTGGGCGTACACCACACGCTCCGCCTGCCTGCCGGGGGCGACGCGGTTGCGGGGGGCGCCGGGGACGGCGGTGGCGCTCTGGCAGTCGCCGCGCGGGCGACCGGCGTCACCGGCCCGGGTGCGGACAACGACAGCGCGGGCCTCCGCCACACTCTCCGTCTGGACGCGGAGGACGCCGGGGACGCCGAGGACGCCGGGCACGGCAGTGCGGTGCCGGCAGTCGCCGTGAGACCGGCCGGTGCCACCGGTCCGGGTGCGGGCACCGACGACTTGGGCGTTGGCCACACTCTCCGCCTGGCCGCCGGGGACATGGGAGACAGCGGGGACGGCGGTGTCGTGCCCATGGTCCCTGTGCGGTCGGCCGGTGCTGCCACCGGCCCGGATGCGGGCACCGACGGCGTGGGCGGCGGCCACACCCTCCGCCCAGCCGCCGGGGGCGGTCCGAACGGCGAGGCCGCCGGGGTCGGCGGTGTCGTGCCGACCGGCGCCGTACGCCCGGCCCGTGCCGCCGCGCATCCGGACGACCTCGCCTACGTCATGTACACCTCCGGCTCGACCGGCACGCCCAAGGGTGTCGCCGTCGCGCACCGGGAGGTCGTCGCCCTCGCGCTGGACCGGCGCTGGCGCGGCGGCGCCCACGACCGGGTCCTGTTCCGCTCCCCGCACGCCTTCGACGCCTCCACCTACGAGCTGTGGGTCCCGCTGCTGAACGGCGGGCTCGTGGTCGTCGCCCCGCCCGGCGACCTGGACGTCACCGGCCTCGCCCGGCTCATCGGAGAACAGCGGGTCACCGGCACCTTCCTGACGGCCACGCTCTTCAACGAACTGGCCGACCGGTGCCCCGAACGGCTCGGCACCCTGCGCGAGGTGATGACCGGCGGTGAGGCAGCCTCGCTCGCCGCCGTCCGCCGGGTCCGCGAGCACTGCCCGGACACCACCGTGACCAACGGGTACGGGCCGACGGAGACCACCACGTTCGCCGCCATGTTCCCGCTCGCCCCCGGGAGCGGCATCCCGGACGGACAGGTCCCGATCGGACGCCCCCTGGACGGCACCCGCCTCCACGTCCTCGACGACCGTCTCGCCCCCGTCCCACCCGGCGTCACCGGCGAGCTGTACATCGCCGGAGCCGGTCTCGCCCAGGGCTACCTGGGACGCCCCGGCCTCACCGCCGAACGCTTCACCGCCTGCCCCTACGGCCCGCCCGGCACCCGCATGTACCGCACCGGCGACCTGGCCCGCTGGACGGCGGACGGCCAGATCGAGTACCTCGGCCGCGCCGACCGGCAGCTCAAGATCCGCGGCCTGCGCATCGAACCCGGTGAGATCGAGAACGTCCTCGCCGGCCACCCGGACGTGGGCCGGGCCGCGGTCACCGTCGTCCCGACCCCCGCCGGACCCGTTCTCGCGGGCTACGCGGTGCCCGCCCGGGGCAGGCGGCCCGACCCGGCGGCGCTGCGCGAGCATCTGCGCGCCGAACTGCCGGACTGGATGGTCCCCCTGACGGTCACCGTGCTCGACCGCTTCCCGACGACCCCCAACGGCAAGACGGACCTGGCGGCGCTCCCCGCCCCGGGCCCCGCCGCCGGGGAGCGGCCGTACCATGCACCGGGGAACGATGCCGAGCGCACGCTCACCGCCCTGTGGGAGCGGATGCTCGGCGCGGAACGGGTCGGCGTCCACGACGACTTCTTCGCCCTGGGCGGCCACTCCCTCCTGGCGACCCGCCTCCTCGCGGAGGTGCGCTCCCTGCTCGGCG